>JAOPUX010000064.1 GCA_025963285.1 Jatrophihabitans sp. | reverse complement strand
GCATCGACCTCGACGAGGCCAAGACGCACTGGCGAGCTCTGCAGTGGCCCGACCTCGAGCGGCACAGCGGGCTCACCCGGCGCGAGATGGAGACCTTCGCCGACGACGTGACCCGCGCCAAGAGGGTGATCGTCTGCTGGGCGATGGGGCTGACCCAGCATCGCAACGCGGTCGCGACCATCCGAGAGATCGTCAACTTCCTGCTGCTGCGGGGCAACATCGGCCGCCCCGGCGCGGGTGCGTGCCCGGTGCGAGGCCACAGCAACGTGCAGGGCGATCGGACGATGGGTATCTGGGAGCAGATGCCCGACACGTTCCTGGACCGGCTGCATGACGAGTTCGGCTTCGATCCGCCGCGGGAACACGGCTGGGACACCGTCGACTCGCTGCGGGCGATGCGTGACGGGAAGGTCGACGTCTTCATCGGGCTGGGCGGCAACTTCGCCGCAGCGACTCCGGACACCGCACTCACCGAGCGGCTGCTGTCCGACCTCGACCTGACCGTGCACATCGCCACCAAGCTGAACCGCTCGCACCTGTGTACCGGGCGGGAGGCGCTGATCCTGCCCTGCCTGGGGCGCACGGAGAAGGACGTCCGCCAGGGGGTGGAGCAGTTCGTCAGCGTCGAGGACTCGATGAGCATGGTGCACTCCTCGATCGGCCGGCTGAAGCCCGGCTCGCAGCACCTGCGCAGCGAGGTCGCGATCATCACCGCCCTCGGCGCGGCGCTCTTCGGCGAGGACGTCGGCTGGACCGCCATGGGCAGCGACTACCGGATCATCCGCAAGCACGTCGAGCACGTCGTCGACGGCTTCCACTCCTTCGAGGAGCGGCTGGCCCAGCCCGGCGGTTTCCTGCTGCCGAACGGAGCCCGCGAGCGCGCCTTCACCACACCGGACGGCAAGGCCCATTTCACGGTGAACCCGCCCACCTCGGTGCAGGCTCCAGCCGGCCACCTGCTGCTGCAGACGCTGCGCTCGCATGACCAGTTCAACACCACGATCTACGGCCTCGACGACCGGTACCGGGGCATCAAGGGCGGGCGCCGCGTCGTCTTCGTGAGCACCGACGACCTGCGTGACCTTGGCCTGCGCGACGGCGAGCTCGTCGATCTGGTCAGTGTCTGGGACGACGGCGAACGACGGGCGGAGCGGTTCCGGCTCGTCGACTACCCCACGCCCCGGGGATGCGCGGCGGCGTACTTCCCCGAGGCCAACGTGCTCGTGCCGCTCGACTCGACAGCCGAGACGAGCAACACGCCGACCTCGAAGTCGATCGTGATCCGGCTAGAGCCGTGCCTCGCCTAGTGCTCCGGACCTAGCCGGTGCAGCTACCGTTGACCCATGACCGAAGCCCTCGACGACGGCGTGCTCGTCAGCGTCCACGTGGGACGGCCGCGGACCGTGCAGGGCGTGCGCGCCTCGGTGTCGACCGCGATCTGGAAGAACCCGGTGGAGGGGCGTGTCGCGCTGCGGGGCGTCAACCTCAAGGGTGACGACCAGGCTGACCGCTCCGTCCACGGCGGCCCGGACAAGGCGGTCTACGCCTACGCCCTCGAAGAGGTTCGGCTGTGGGAGGACGAACTCGGTCGCAGCCTGGGCGAGGCGGCGTTCGGGCAGAACCTGACCACGGCCGGCATAGACGTCTCAGGCGCCGTGATCGGTGAGCGGTGGCGGGTCGGCAGCACCCTGCTCGAGGTCGCGCAGCCCCGGCAACCCTGCTTCAAGCTCGGGCTCCGTATCGGTGAGGCCGGCTTCGTGAAGCGCTTCGCCCATGCCTCCCGTCCCGGCTCGTACCTGCGCATCGTCGAGGAGGGCGACCTGGGTGCCGGTGACCAGATAGAGGTCGTCAGCCGCCCCGACCACGGCATCACGAGCCGGATGGTCTCCGACGCGATCCTCCGCGACGCCTCCCTGCTGCCGGTCGTCGTCCGCGCCGACCAGCTCCCGGAGGGGCTCCGGGACTGGATGAGAGAGCGCATCGCCGGCTGATCTCACGAGAGATACGCCACCGTCACCGCTGCAGTGCCACCCAATGGAAGTAGTATCCGAACGCAAAACTACTTGACCATATTGTCATATAGGTTCGGCGCCGCGCGGGACACGTCCAGTTCCGGTGCCCGCCACCGTGTCGGTGGCGACTTCGAAGGGGAATGCGGACTTGCCGAACATCGATGCAGAGCTGGATCGCGCCGGGCTGACGAACTCGCACGTCCGGGAGTACGTCCACTACTGGGCCGGCGTCACCGGCGCCGAGCGGGTCGAGGTGATCTCGGCTGCCGATGATGCCCGGTTGCTGGAGGAGTCGCTCGCAGCGGGGGAGATCTTCCCGGCCGGTGAGGGGCTGTACTACTCACGCAGCTACAGCAAGGACACCGCTCGCTCCGAGGAGCGGACGATCGTCGCCACGAACGACCCGTCCGACGCCGGCGTCTACAACAACTGGCGGCCTGCGAGCGAGATGCGCCCCAAGCTCGTCGACTTGATGACTGGCGCGTCGGCAGGCAAGACGATGTACGTGATCCCGTATCTGATGTCGCCGAAGGGTTCGCCGCTGGAGCGCTTCGCCGCCGGCGTTCAGGTGACCGACAACCGCAGCGTCGTAGTTCAGATGATCCGGATGGCTCGCGTGGGCGTGGACTACATCAACGACCTGGGCGACTCGTTCGTGCGCGCCGTGCATGTCACCGGTGACCTGCCGAACCTCGGCCAGGGGACCCCGGAGGACAAGCGGTACTTCGTCACCGTCGCCGATGAGCGCACGATCCTGCACTTCGGGTCGTCCTACGGAGGCAACGCGCTGCTCGGCAAGATCGCCCACGGACTGCGCCAGGGCGCCTACGACGGTTGGAAGAACGGCTTCCTGGTGGAGCAGTTCATGCTCCTCGGCATCACCGACAAGCAGACCGGCGAGCGGTACAACATCTGCGGCGGTTTCCCGTCTGCCTCCGGCAAGACCAACCTCGCCATGACGCTCGCGCCGGACGCGCTCGGGGACCGGTACTACGTCGAGTTCTACGGCGACGACATCGCGTGGCTGTGGGTCGGCGAGGACGGCAAGCTTTACGGGATGAACCCCGAGAACGGCGTCTTCGGCGTCGCGCGGGACACCAACGAGGCCACGAACCCGACCGCGCTCGAGTCCATCGTCGAGGGCTCCGGTGCGATCTTCACCAACGTCGCCTACAACGAGAAGTCGCACGAGGTCTGGTGGGAGGGCCGCACGAAGAACCCACCGGCTGACCTCGACGGTTGGCTGGACTGGAAGGGCGAGCGCATCGTCGACCGCGCTGCGGAGAACGCCGGCGACCCGTGGGCGCATCCCAACAGCCGCTTCACCACCACGCTGGCGAACGTGCCGAACGTGGCGAAGGACTACGAGGACCCGAAGGGTGTCGAGATCCACGGCATCATCTTCGGTGGCCGCACCCGGGATCGGGAGCCGCTGATCCGCGCCATCTACGACGTCGCCGAAGGCGTCTACGACGGCCTCACCCTGGGTGCCGAGGCCACCTTTGCCGCCGAGGGCGTCGACGGGCAGCTGCGCTACGACCCGATGTCCATGCGCCCCTTCATGTCCTACCCCGAGAGCAGCTACGCCGAGCATTGGCTCAAGGTCATCGGTGCGGCCACGAACGCCCCGATCTTCGCCCACGTCAACTGGTTCCAGCGAGGCGAGGACGGCCACTTCCTCTGGCCCGGCTACCGGGACAACCTGCGCGCCCTGCTGTGGTTGATGCAGCTCAAGAACGGCGAGGTGACCGGCGTGCAGTCCCCGGTCGGCATCCTCCCGGCCAAGAGCGAGCTCGCGCTGGAGGGTCTCGAGATCGACGAGGCCGACCTCGACACGCTGCTGAGCATCGACATCGACCGCTGGCGACAGGAGATGGGCTTCCGGGAGAAGCACCTCGCCCAGTTCCCCGAACTGCCCGAGCAGATCTGGGAGGCCCACCGCCGGGTCGCTGAAGCGTTGAACGCGGAGTAGCGCTGAGCACGCCGGAGGCCGTCGTCGTCATCGACGTCCTGCGCGCGTTCAGCACCGCGGCGTACGCCGCGCAGGCAGGTGCATCGCTCATCCTGCTCGCGGGCAGCACCGACGCCGCCCAGCGGCTGCAGCGGGAGCGTCCGGACGCGCTGACGCTCACGGACGGTTCCCGCCGCAACGGGATCGATCTCGTCAACAGTCCGGCAATGATCAGCTCGGCCGACCTCGCCGGCCGGGCGTTGATCATGACGACGACGAACGGCACCCCCGCGGCGCTCGCTGCGGGCGAGGCCGCTGTGTTGCTGTGCGCCTCATTCGTCAACGCCGCAGCGACCGTGGGGTACCTGCGTGCCGTGGGCATCGACACGGTCGACTACATCGCCTCCGGAGGCCCGGATGCTGACGAGGACCACGCCTGCGCCGACTACCTCGCCGAGCTGCTCACCGACCCCGCGGCAGATCCTGGGCCCTACCTCGCCAGGGTGTCGGCCTCGTCGGCGCGGGCCGTGCTGGACCGCAGGGTGGCCGCCGGTGATACCGGAGTCCATCCGGACGACGTCTCCTACTGCCTGCGCGCGAACTCGGTCCCGATCGCGTTGGTTGCGGCGCCGGCAGCCGAGAGCGTGATGCTCGTCGGGCAGCGGATCGCGGGATGAACGGCCGAGCAGGCACGCGACGGCGCGCCAGGGTTAGTGGCTCCCGCGGTCGACTGCCCGGCTGTTGGCCCGAAGATCCTTCAGCAGCACCACCTGGTCGGTGAGCAGGCCGGTGAGGACCTGCCGTGCCAGCGTCATCAGGTCTGCGAGCTCTGGTGAGGCGACGGAGTAGATGACGGTGTTGCCCTGCTTGCGGGCGTTCACGATCCCGGCACGGCGCAGCACCCCGAGCTGCTGGGACAGGTGCGAGGCCTCCAGCCCGACCTCGGGCATCAACTCCCCGACGGAATGCTCGCCCTGCACCAGCAGCTCCAGAATCCGGATGCGTGCCGGGTGACCTAGCGTCTTGAAGAACTCCGCCTTGAGCGCGTAGAGCGGGGTCGACAAGGTCTCTCAGCTCCATTCCGCGCAGGCGTCACGAGGGGGGCCAACGGCCGCACGACGACGCCGAGCCAGGATCAGCACTTTACTACTTTGTCATTCCTTCATCCAATGACGCGGACGCCGCTCGCTCGGTGATGGTGCTGCGGCCAAGGACGGCTGACGAACGTCAGGCGCGGCCAGCTCGGGGGCCAAGCCGCGCGAGCTGGGTGACGTGGGCTGGTTCGAGTTCAGCCAGCCCGGCGACTCCGAGCAGCTTCATCGTGCGGACGATCTCTCCGGAGAGGATGTCAATCGCGCGGGTCACCCCGGCCTGACCTCCTGCCATCAACCCGTACAGGTAGGCCCGCCCAATCATCGTGAAACGAGCACCGAGGGCGACCGCGGCGACGATGTCGGCCCCGGACATGATGCCGGTGTCCAGGTGGATCTCGAGGTCCGACCCCACCTCACGGACGACCTCCGGGAGCAGGTGGAACGGCACGGGCGCGCGGTCGAGCTGGCGACCGCCGTGGCTGGAGAGCGTGATCGCGTCGACGCCGAGGCCGGCCAGCTGGCGCGCATCGGCTACCGTCTGCACTCCCTTGACGATGAGCTTCCCCGCCCACTGATCACGAATCCAGGCGAGGTCGGCGTAGGTGACCGTGGGGTCGAACATCGAATCGATGAGTTCGGCGACCGTCCCGGACCAGCTCGACAGCGATGCGAACGCGAGGGGTTCGGTGGTGAGGAAGTTGAACCACCAGGCCGGCCGGGCTGCGGCGTTGAGGACGGTGCGGGCGGTAAGCGCCGGGGGGATCGAGAGGCCGTTGCGCGTGTCGCGTAGCCGGGCGCCGGCCACAGGCACGTCGACGGTGACGATCAGGGTGTCGAAGCCCGCCTGGGCAGCGCGGGAGACGAGGGTCATCGAGCGCTCCCGCTCCGTCCACATGTAGAGCTGGAACCAGTGCCGGCTACCGGGTGCGGCGGCCGCGACGTCCTCGATGGTCGTGGTTCCCATCGTGGAGAGCGCGAACGGTATCCCGGCTGCCGCAGCCGCGCGGGCTCCGGCTACCTCACCCTCGGTGTTCATCATCCGGGTGAACCCGGTCGGCGCTATGCCGAATGGCAGGCTGACGCGGTCGCCGAGCACGTCCCAACCGGTGTCGAGCGCGGAGACGTCCCGCAGTACCGCAGGGTGGAACTCGATGTCTTCGAACGCCTGGCGGGCGCGGGAGAGCGAGAGCTCCCGTTCAGCGGCCCCGTCGGTGTAGTCGAACGGGCCGCGTGGGGTGCGTCGCTGGGCGATGCGGCGCAGGTCGGCGATGGTGAGCGCCCGCTGCAGGCGTCGCTCCCGCGCACTCCAGACCGGCCGCCGCGGGCGGAGCAGCGGGGCAAGCTCGGAGGGGCGTGGCAGGCGTCGCTCGATTCGACTCATCGCCGATAAGCTTGACACGGCGATGGGCGGCCGCCCCACCCGGTGGCCGGGCGGAGCCTCACATGAACCGCGCGCCGGAGACCTTGAGCGTCGCGCCTTGCCCAGGCCTACCCGCAGGGGCGCGGTACATTTCAGGGCATCCAGCATCCCGTGAGAGGGCCAGCCACCGTGAGCGTGCCGACTGCATCGGAGTCGATGGCGACGTTCCGCCCCGCCGCCAAGTGAGCGAGCCGGCTGCCCAACTTCTCCTCCGTGACGCCGAGGTCGACGGCGTGGTCGGCGATGTCCTGCTCGGCGACGGGGTGATCGTCGAGCTGGGGGCGTCACGGGCCCGCGCCGGCACAGTGATCGACTGCGCTGGGGCTGCGGTGATCCCAGGACTGCACGACCACCACTGCCACCTGCTGGCGATGGCGGCGGCCCTCGACTCGGTCCACTGCGGCCCGCCTGCCGTGCGTGACGCGGCCGGAATGCAGCGTGCGCTCGCTGCGGGATCGACCCGCGGTGGTTGGCTGCGCGGTATCGGCTATGACGAGTCCGTTGCCGGTGTGCTGGATCGGCACGTCCTCGATCGACTCGCTCCGAACACGCCGACCAGGGTGCAGCACCGCAGCGGCGCGCTCTGGGTGCTGAACAGTGCGGCGATAGACGCGCTCGATCTCGCCGGGGTCGGTGTCGAGGGGATCGGGCGCGACGCAGCGGGCCACCCGACGGGGGAGCTCTGGCGGCTGGACGGCTGGCTGCGTGATCGCCTGGGCGATGACTGGGTTCCCGATCTGGCTGCCGTCTCCCGGACGCTCGCGGGTTACGGGATCACGGGTGTCACCGACGCGACTCCCGAGCTGGACGGGGATGCCGTGCGGCGGCTGACCGGCGGGGCGGTTCAGCAGCGGCTCTGCCTGCTCGGGGCGAGCGGCGCGGTCGAGGGCGCGTCGCTCGGTCCGTTCAAGATCGTGGTGGCCGATCACGCGCTGCCGTCGTGGGATGCGCTGGCCGCGCAGATCCGGGCCGTCCGACCGCGGCCGGTCGCGCTGCACTCGGTCACCAGGGTCTCGCTCGTACTGATACTCGCGGTCCTGGGCGAGGTCGGTTCGGTGCGAGGTGACCGCATCGAGCATGCGGCGGTTGCCCCGCCCGAGCTGGTGGGCCAGCTTCGCGAACTCGGCCTGACGGTGGTGACGCAGCCGTCCCTCGTGGCCGCGCGGGGTGCCGACTACCTCGACCGGACCGATGCCGAGGATCTCGAACACCTGTGGCCCTGGCGGCGCCTGGACGAGGCCGGCGTGCCGGTCGGCTGCTCGAGCGACGCGCCCTACGGGGACGCCGACCCGTGGGCGTCGATCGCGTCGGCGGTGAATCGCCGGGCGGCCGACGGCCGGACGGTGAACGGTGGAGAGAGGGTGAGCGCGACGCGGGCGCTGAGCGCCTACCTGACTCGCCCGCTCGATCCGGGAGGCCGACCGCGCCAGATCGTTCCGGGTGAGCCGGCCGATCTGGCGGTACTCGACCGGCCGCTGCGCCGGGTGATCGACGATCCAGCGTCGGTGCGCGTGCGTGCCACGCTGATCGGTGGCCGGGTGGCGGCCCAGTGATCGCCGCGAGGGACCTGCCCGAGTTCCTGCGCTCGGCGCAGTTGGAGCTCGTCGATGGCGTCCCGGTCGCGCCGCTGGTCTTCGTTGACCTCGACGATGTGGGCGGGAGCGTCCCGTTCCGCCAGCCGACGAGTGTGGTGCTGGTGGGTGTGGCGAGTGGAGCGCTGGACGAGACGGCCCGGGCTCTGGCTGAGCGGCTGGCGTGCACGCTCGTCAGCGGGGTGGCCGGCTCGGAGTACGAGATCGCGGTTGACGACCTTGCGCACGCGCGGGCGACGATCCAGGCAGGAGTGACCCGATCGCCACGAGCGGCCCTGACCTTGATGAGCCTGCTGGGAGCGAGCAGCCAGCTGTCCGTCGGTGATGGTCTCGTCCTCGAGTCGCTGGCCTACTCGATGCTGCTGAGTGGTGCGGAGTTCACTCGCTGGCGGGCGTCGAGCGCGGCCCGCCCGATCCCTTCGGTGGGAACCGAACCGGTGCTTCTCGAGCGGAGCGGCGCGGCTCTGTCGGTGACACTGAACCGTCCGGAACGGCGCAACTCCTTCAGCCGCGCGATGCGCGACGCGGTGATCGAAGCTCTGGAACTCGTCGAACTGGACAGCACGATCGCAATGGCAACGCTGTCCGGGGCGGGGCCGTCGTTCTGCAGTGGCGGCGACCTTGACGAGTTCGGCGGCTCTGTCGACCTGGCCAGCGCACATCTGATCCGGTTGGAGCGCAGCGCAGCCGCCCACCTGGATCGGGTCAGCGACCGAGTCACGGTGCTGCTGCACGGGGCGTGCATCGGGGCCGGCATCGAGATCCCGTCCTTCGCCGGGCGGGTCGTGGCCGCGCCGGACACCGTCATCAAGCTCCCCGAACTCGCGATGGGCCTGGTCCCCGGCGCTGGGGGCACAGTAGGCATTCGGCGCCGGATCGGCCGATGGCGCACCGCCTGGCTCGTGCTCAGCGGCGAGCCCATCGACGCGGCGACCGCCCAGCAGTGGGGCCTGGTCGATGACGTCACCGGCTGAGCACCCGGCGCTGGCCTGGGCTGCCTCGGGTGCGATGTCACTCACCGGCCGCGCAGCCGGCCCGCCGCTACTTGCCCCCGGTGACCCGGCCGGGGCGGTTCGGCGCGCGCTCAACCGGATCGCGGCACACGGCGTTCGTGCTGTCCCGGGACCCGAGCTGCTCAGCGAGCGGGCCGCGCTCTCCGGGGTGACGCGTGACGCCCCGTGGTCGGCCGGGCACGCCTTTCGAGGGCTCCCTACGAGGGACGGTTGGCTCGGTCTCTCCCTGTCCCGCGACTCCGACCTCGACCTCCTGCCCGCGCTGATCGAGGATGAAGTGGGCATGGCACCCTGGGAGGCGGTGGCGCGCTGGGCACGACGATCTACCACGGCCAGCGCAGAGGCGCGAACCGTGCTGCTGGGGCTCGCCGCCGCCCCGATCCCGTCCCGGCCGCCAGCCCCCTCTCGTCCAGGGGTCGTCGTCACCCGCTTCGGCGCCCGGCGCCGGCAACAGCGCCCGCCGCGCGTTCTCGATCTGACCGCGCTCTGGGCCGGGCCGCTCTGTGCGCGGCTACTCGGCTTGGGTGGCGCCGAGATCCTCACGGTCGAGAGCGCGGCCCGACCGGACGGGGCGCGACTCGGGGCGCCGGAGTTCTACGCGCGACTTCACGATGGTCGCCAGCCCCGGAAGATCGACTTCCACGACGGCGGCACGCTGAGCGGGCTGATCGCCAGTGCGGACGTCGTGCTCGAGGCATCCCGTCCGCGCGCGCTGCGTCAGCTGGGAATCGACGCCGAGGAGGTGGCGGCGAGTGGGAAGATCTGGCTGAGCATCACCGCTCGCGGTCGAAGCGAGCCGCTGCGCGTGGGCTTCGGTGACGACGTCGCTGCGGGCGCGGGGCTCGTTGCCTGGGACGACGGCCTGCCGTGCCCGGTCGGGGATGCCATCGCCGATCCACTCACTGGTGTGGCTGCAGCGGCCGCCGTCTTCGACGCACTTGCCGAGGACGAGGGCTGCCTGATCGACGTCTCCATGCGCGACGTCTGCGTGGAGGCGGCCCTCGCCGACCCCGGGACGCCCGCCCGGGTCGTCAAGGCGGCTGATGGCTGGGTCGTCGAGGCAGATCACCTGGTGATGCCGGTCCTGGCTCCCGGCTCCGGCAGGTAGGGCGCGCTGACCACCGCTGTGGGCCGTCCGTCGGCCGTCCGCATCGACCGTCGCTGTACCTCCACCCCTCCCAAGGTCCGGGTGTAGACAGCTGTGGCTGTGATATTTGGAGCACCGTCGGGGACGGCTGTGCGCGGTGGCCTTCGATCGCGATGTCCCGGAGCCCTCGGGGAACGGAACGTCTGTGACGACTGACCCCGCTAATCACGCTAGCTTGGCAGCACCGTCACCGAATGCCTTGCCTAGCTGGACCCGTGGCGACGACAAGATGACAGGTCGCGGGACCTCGTTGGCCGCGGTCCCTGGAATGGGTCCTGCGCCGGCCCGCGCCGCCCGGGAGAGCGGCTAACAGGCCTATCTTGCGACGGTTCTGCTCGTCCAAGCCGCCGACCCGCCGGGCGGCGACCACGGCGAGTGAGCGATCCGGCCGCTTCACCGCCAGTGTGCTGACCCGCGGAACGGCAGCGTAGTTCGGGCTCTTCAGTCGGCCTACGGTTCGGCAGATCGCCTCCGGTGATGAAGACCACGCACGCCGCTCTGCGTTGACGGATTGGATGACCATCACCGTGAACCTTCTGCCCTTCATAGTCGCCGGTCTGGTGAGCGGTGCCGTCTACGGCCTCGCAGGCGTGGGGCTGGTGCTCACCTACAAGACGTCGGGGATCTTCAACTTCGCCCACGGGGCCATTGCGACCGTGTCCGCATACCTCTACTACACGCTGCACGTTCAGCAGGGGATGCCGGCGGTGCCGGCGATCATCGTCACCCTCGTTGCGTGCGGCGGGTTGCTCGGGATGGCGTTGGAACGGCTGGGTCGTGCGCTGACGCGGTCCTCGCTGGTGATCCGTGTGCTTGGCATGGTCGGTCTGCTGATCATCGTGCAGTCACTTGCCGCGATCATCTATGGAACTTCGACCACGCGGGTCGTCCCGCCGTTCCTGAGCTCGGCCACCTTCCACCTCGGTTCTACGACCGTGACCTACTCCCAGGTCATCATCTTCGGGATCGCGCTTGTTGCGACGACGGCCCTGTCCCTGTATTTCCGCTACGCCCGCATGGGCGTGGCGATGCGGGCGGTCGTGGATGACCCCGAACTACTCGACATCGGCGGCACCAGTCCGGTCGCAGTGCGCAGGTTCGCCTGGATCGTCGGCACCCTGTTCGCGGCCGCATCAGGGCTGCTGCTCGCCCCGCTGCTGGCCCAGTTGGATCCGAGCACTCTCACCCTGCTGGTCGTCCAGGCATTCGGTGCGGCGGCCCTGGGGAGCTTCACCAACCTGCCCTTCACCTTCATGGGCGGGCTCGCCATCGGTATCGGTGCGTCGCTGTCGACGAAGTACTTCCACTCCGGCATCCTCGGCCAACTGCCCACCGCCCTGCCGTTCCTCGTCTTGGTGATCGTCCTGCTGTTCGCGCCGAAGCGACGGCTCGCACCACCGCCGATCCTTGCGAACAGGCAGCCGCCGCAGTGGCGGGCACCGGCCCTGTTCCAGGGTGTCGGCGGGATCGCGATCGTGGTGCTGTTGCTCTTCGTCCCGTCCTTCGCCGGGCTGCACCTGAACGCGTGGACGTCGTTCTTGACCGCATCGATCCTGTTCGCCTCGCTCGGTCTGCTGACCCGCCTCTCCGGGCAGGTTTCCCTTTGCCAGGTGTCCTTTGCTGCGATCGGCGCGGCTGCGATGTCGCACTTCGCCGTAGACCACCACATGCCCTGGTTCCTTGCTGTAGTGCTCGCGTCCCTGGTCGCGGTCCCGATCGGCCTGCTGCTCGCCGTCCCGGCGATCCGCCTGTCGGGTCTCTACCTCGCGCTGCTGTCACTCGGCTTCGGGATCGTCCTTCAGTACATGTTCTTCACCCAGAGCTACATGTTCGGTCAGGCAGGCTTCGGGGTCACCGTGCCGCGTCCGAAACTCAGCTGGCTCAATCTGTCTAGCGACAAGGGCTACTACTACCTCGTCCTATTCGTCGTCGCGCTCGTCGTGGTGGCGCTGGTGGCATTGGAGCGCAGCCGGCTGGGTCGGTTGCTCCGGTCGATGTCCACCGGCCGGACCGGACTGGTGGCGAGTGGTGCGTCGGTCAACGTGACGCTCTGCCTGGTGTTCTGCATCTCGGCATTCTTCGCTGCTCTGGCGGGAGCGCTGGACGGCGGCACGCTCGGCATCGTGTCGGGCACCAACTACCCCTGGCCGCTGTCACTGTCCTACTTCGCGGTGATCCTGATCGCCGCCGGGGGCGCCCCGTGGCAGGCACTTGTGGCCGGCGCGGCCGTCATGCTGGTGCCGTCCTACATCCAAGGTGGAAGCGTCACCAACTACCTGACGCTGGCCTTCGGCATCGCCGCGATCCTGCATGCCGTTCTGCCCGCCCGACAGGTACCGGCGCTGATCCGCAGGTGGAGCGAGAACACCTCCCACCGAGTGCTGACCTTGCTACATCTCAGTCGGCCCCGTGCCGCATCGACGGTCTCGGCGACGGTGAGCATCGACGCTCTGAGCGACGCATCCCCCGCGCTGGCGCAGGCCGCCGATCGACCGGCCGGAGGCCTGGTGGTGAAGGACCTGCGGGTGCAGTTCGGTGGACTGGTGGCAGTCTCCAACGCCAGCCTGGAAGTGCCCTACGGCAAGGTGACCGGCCTGATCGGTCCGAACGGGGCAGGCAAGACGACCACCTTCAACGCCTGCTCGGGTCTGGTGCAGCCGAACAACGGTTCAGTCTCCCTGGACGACCGCTCCATCTCGCGCCGCAGCCCCGCCGCGCGCGCCAGGCTGGGGCTCGGTAGGACGTTCCAGCGCACCGAGCTGAGCGAGGATCTCAGCGTCCGGCGCAACGTCGCTCTGGGTCGCGAGGCCGGCTACGCCGGGCTCAACCCGTTCGGGCATCTGTTCAGCACCCCCAGCCAGGCGCGCGAGATTCGTAGAGCGACCGATGCAGCTATCGCCCTGTGCGGTCTCCAGGACATCGCCGATACCCAGGTCTCGTCCCTATCGACAGGTCAGCGCCGGTTGGTCGAGCTGGCGCGATGCCTCGCAGGTCCGTTCCGGGTGCTTCTGCTCGACGAACCCTCATCCGGGTTGGACCGGTTCGAGACGGAGCGTTTCGCCGAGATCCTGAAGCACGTGGTGCACACGCGAGACGTCGCGGTGCTGCTGGTGGAACACGACATGGCATTGGTGACGTCGGTCTGCGACTACATCTACGTCCTCGACTTCGGCGCAGCCCTGTTCGAGGGCACGCCGCGCGAGACGATCGAGTCCGATGTGGTCCGGGCGGCGTATCTGGGCGAGGAGGTCATTGCGATGGAAGTTCAGCATGGCGGCGCAGGCGACCCGGCGGCGATGAGTTCATGACCTCAGCAGAGAAGGCGACGCCCGGACCGGACGACCTGCCGGTCCTGGAACTGGAATCGGTGTCGGCGTCCTACGGGCAGACTCCCGTGCTTCGCGAACTCAACCTGTCGGTGAGCCCCGGGACGGTCGTTGCGCTGCTCGGCCCGAACGGGATCGGCAAGACGACGACCCTGCGGGTCGCAGCCGGCCTGCTCTCCCCAGATCGCGGCCGCGTGATGGTGGGCGGTCAGGACCTCACCCGCCTCGCCCCGAACAAGCGAGCCGCCGCCGGGCTGTGCCTCATCCCAGAGGGCCGCGGCATCTTCCGCGGCCTGACGGTGGCCGAGAACCTGCGCCTGCACGCGCCGAAGGGGATGGACTCCGGAGCCGCGACCGAGATTGCGGTCGACGCGTTTCCGGTGCTGGGGAAGCGACTCTCGCAGCTTGCGGGCAAGATGTCGGGCGGCGAACAGCAGATGCTGGCCCTGGCCCGGGCCTACGTGTGCCAGCCGAAGGTGGTGCTACTCGATGAGGTCTCCATGGGCCTATCGCCGCTTCTGGTCGACCAGGTCTTCGACGCGATCAAGCGGCTGGCCGCTGCCGGCATCGCCCTGCTGATCGTCGAGCAGTACGTCAACCGCGCGATGGCCATCGCCGACAAGGTCGTACTCCTGGGCAAGGGCGAGATTGCCTTCGTCGGCCCGCCGTCCGATCTTGATCAGGATCGGCTCGTCGAGCACTATCTCGGGTCCGACAAACCGCAGCCGTTGGAGGAAGCGGTCCTCATCCCGTCGCGAGTGGGCGACGAGAACGGTGTCGGCGACGCGGGTGACGCGCCGGTCGGTCGCATCCCGGATCGTCGCCACCGGCGGTGAGCGCTATCGCCAACCCCACTCGCTCGACCGACGGTGCGGACTTCGATGTAATCGTCATCGGGGCCGGCTTCGCGGGCCTGTATGCACTCCACCGCCTGCGTCAGCAGGGGTTGACGGTCCGCGTGTACGACGCTGCCGACGGCATCGGTGGCACGTGGTGGTGGAACCGGTACCCGGGGGCGCGCGTCGACTTCCTCGGCGGCCCCTTCTACTGCTACACCTTCTCCGAGGAGATCGCCCGCGAGTGGGACTGGACTGAGACCCAGCCCGATCAGCCCGCCATCCTCAGCTACCTGAATTTCGTCGCGGACAAACTCGATCTGCGTCGCGACATCCAACTGGGCACCCAGGTCACTTCGCCGCGCTTCGATCGCAGTGATCACCGCTGGCACGTCACCCTGGGTGACGCGACGCCGGCGAGTTGCCGGTTCCTGATCTGTGCTGCCGGCACCCTCTCCGCGCCGTTCGAGCCGGACCTGCCGGGCCTCGATCAGTTCACCGGCGAGTACTTCCATACCGGACGCTGGCCACAGGATGATGAGGTCAGCTTTGCGGGCAAGCGCGTGGGCGTGATCGGGACCGGATCCTCGGCGGTGCAGGCGATCCCGATCATCGCCGAGCAGGCGCAGCAGCTCACCGTCTTCCAGCGGACGCCGCAGTTCACGATCCCGGCAGCCAATCAGCCGATGCCGGCCGAACTGCTGACCGAGAGTCAGCAGAACTGGACGAAGACGCGCTGCGAGATGCTGGAGTCGCCGGCAGGCGCGCCGTTGGCCTACGGCGAGCGATCCCAACGGTCGGCGCTTTCCGACACCGCGGACCGACGAAATGAGGTCTACGAATCACTGTGGCACACCGGTGGAGCGCGCATCGTATTCAGTAGTTATAACGATTTGATGACCAATGTTGACGCCAACCAGACAATTGCTGAATTCATCCGGACCAAGATCCGGGAGACGGTGACCGATCCGGCCACCGCGGCAAAGCTGCTGCCTGATCACCTTTTCGGGACGAAGCGGGTCATCCCTAATACGAATTATTACGAGACATTCAACCGTCCCAACGTGACGCTGGTCGATCTGCGTGCAGACCCGATCCATTCGATTACCGCGACCGGCGTGCAGACCGCCAGTGGCGAGCATCCGTTGGACATGCTCATACTCGCCACTGGCTATGACGCGATGACTGGCTCGCTGAGGCGACTGAACCCCAGCTTCGGCGCGACGAATCTCCAGGACAAGTGGGCCGACGGAGTACGGACCTACCTCGGGCTGGCGGTCGCGGGTCTGCCCAACCTGTTCATGGTCCACGGACCACAATCCCCATCCGTGCTCTACAACATGCCCCTCGGTGCCGAGCGTCAGACCGATTGGATCGTGGAGTGCATCGCGGCGCTGGACCAGCGCGGCGTCGTGGAGATCGAACCGGCCGCAGCTGCTGAGGATGAGTGGGCCGCGCGGGTATCGGCCCTGGCCGGCACCACGCTGTATCCGCAGGCAGAGTCGTGGTACATGGGATCGAACATCCCTGGTAAGCCGCGCGAGTTCATGGTCTACCTGGACGCCCTCGGGTACTACCAGACGCTGGAGCAGGTCGCGGTGGCCGGGTATGCGGGTTTCGTCCTCACCTGATGCCCGACGGGCCGCGGGAGCCGCGCCGACTTGCGACCTGAGCATTTCGGTCGCGTTTCATCGGGCGGCACGAGTCGTTAGTGATGAGACGTTCGTCGCTCTAGGTTCGTCCGAGCGGAGAGGCTATTTCCCCAAAACCGTGAATGCGGCGGCATTGTGGCTCAGGTCGATGTATCTCCACCAGGCAGTGCGTAATTCCCCATCAGGAAACGACCATCGGAGGAACCTTGCAATCTCGAGTCCGGAGCAGGATCGGCGCAGGCGTGATGCTGGTCGCCGCGATATCCATTGCGCTGTCGGCGTGCAGTTCGAGTTCGAAATCGGGAGGGGGTAGCACGGCATCGACCGGTGCCACCTCTACCTCATCGAGCAGCACGAGCAGCTCGTCCGGGAAGGCGACGGGCAGCACGATCACGGTCGGTTCGATCGGCACGTTCAGCGGCCCGCTGGCGTCCTCTGACGCTGGGTTTGAAGACACCCTGAAGGCATGGGTCGCCTACACCAACGCCAACGGCGGCCTCAACGGCCATCCGGTGAAGCTGCTCATCAAGGACGACGCGGGAAACCCGACCACCGGGCTCGCGGCGGCCAGGGACCTCATCCAGAACGAGCACGTCATTGCGATCGTCAGCGACACCAGCTCGGTCGACACGGCCTGGGAGACGGTTCCCGCGCAGGCGGGAGTGCCGGTCGTCGGCGGTAGCGCGATCGACCTGCCCTTCCTGACCAACTCGGACTTCTACGCCTCGGGTACGAACACCTTCGCCGCGGTCTGGGGCGTCGAGGCGCTGGGCAAGCAGTCTGGACCGAAGCAGTCGGTGCTGTACTGCGTCGAGGCGCCGGCATGTGCGGCTTCGATCCCGGTCTACAAGGCGTTCGCCAAGCCGCTCGGCATGTCGATCCCCTACACGCAGAGCATCTCCGCGGCGGCAGCTGACTACACGGCCGTCTGCCAGGCAATCAAGCAGTCGGGCGCACAGTCCTACGTCATGGTCGATGCGGCCGCGATCGTGGGTCGCGTGGCCGATGCGTGCCTGCAGCAGGGTGTCACTGCCAAGGTGGTTGAGGCATCGTCTGCGGTCGAGCCGAGCCTGCTGACCAGCAAGGGCACCGATGGCTTGCTGTCGGCGGCGGTCGACTTCCCGTTCATCGACAACTCGAACGCGGCGACCAAGGAGTTCCACACGGTACTCGCGAAGTACGGGCCGTCCGGTCTGGAGAAGAACTTCGGTCCCGGCCTCAACGTCCCGTGGGTCGCGATGCAGCTGTTCGGTGCCGCAGTCAAGGCGGGCGGGTCTGGGCCTGTCACCTCTGACTCGATCAAGGCTGGTCTGTACACGATGAAGGGCGAGACGCTGGGTGGCCTTGCCCCCCCGCTGACTTTCGTGAAGGGTCAGGCCAACCTGCAGAACTGCTACTTCGTCCTAGGGATCTCCAAGGGCGCGTTCACCTCGCCCGACGGTCTGAAGACGAGCTGTGCGCCTGACGCCCTGGTCGAGGCTTCGGTCAAGGCGATCAAGAGCTAAGTGTCGCCCCGGGTGGGCCAGGTGCGTTAGCGCACCTGGCCCATCCGGGTTCACCATCTAGCACTGGAAGAGGAGCTTCGCATGACAGTCGTACTGGAGCGGATCGAGAAGGCGGCAGACCGGCTGGCCCGGTTCAGCGACGAGTCAGACCAGCTGGGACGGCTTAGCGACGAGACCGCACAACTGTTGCGCGACGTCGGAGTCATCCGGCTGCTCCAGCCAGCCGAGTTCGGTGGCTACGAGGCCCACCCGAACGAGTTCTTCGAAGCTGTCATGCAGATCGGCACCCACTCCGGCTCGGCTGGGTGGGTGGCCGGCGTGGTCGGCGTGCATCCCTGGCAGTTGGGCCAGATCGACAAGCGCGCCCAGGCTGAGATCTGGGGGACGGATCCGGATACCTGGGTCGCGTCTCCCTACGCGCCGTTCGGCCGCGCTCGGCCGACCGCCGGCGGTTATACGTTCTCGGGCCAGTGGCCGTTCTCGACAGGCAACGACCATGCCGAGTGGGTGATCCTCGGCGGCATGTTGACCGACGCCGACGGCGCCGTTACCTCCCCGCCGCAGGTCAGGCACTTCATCCTCCCCAAGGGCGACTACGAGACCGTTGCCGACTCGTGGGAGGTCATGGGACTGAAGGGAAGCGGAAGCAAGGACGTCATCGTTCGCGATGCCTTCGTTCCGGACTACCGGGTCGTGGACGTGGCGGACTTCTCCGACGGCACCGCCGCCCGCGCGATCGGGCGGGACAACCCGTCGTACGCGCTGCCGTTCGGCATCATCTTCCCGGGCGCGATCCTCGCCTCGACCCTGGGCATCGCCGAGGGAGCGCTCGCCGCGTTCGTCGACTACACCCGTGATCGGGTCAGCATCTTCGGTGAGCGTGTCGCGAGCGACCCGTTCCAGCTCGTGAGCTTCAGCGCTGCAGCGGCCGACATCCAGGCCAGCCGCGCGCACTTCCTCTCTGACATCGATCAGATGTACCAGGTGGTGGCGGCCGGGGGTTCCCTGTCTCTCGAGCAGCGGATATCCGCTCGGCGCAACCAGGTAGCCGCGGCGGCCCGTGCAGTGCACGCCGTGGACTCGCTGTTCGCCCATGCGGGCGGCGGATCGATCAGACTGAACAATCCGCTACAGCGATTCTGGCGTGATCTGCACGCGGCGATGAACCATCTGTGCAACGTTGCCGAGCCGGTCCACCTGACCTACGGATCGAGCACGTTCGGCTTGCCGCTGCCTCCCGGCGTGGTCTTCTGACCGTCGTGTCAGACGAGAACGATCCGCCGGCGAACGTCCCGGTTCGACGCTAGGACTGGCGCCTTCGGAGCGAGCCAGTCAGGCGTGATCAAGCCTTGTTGACCATGCCGGCATCGACCGGCAGCGCAACGCCCGTCACGTAGCGGCCTGCGTCGGAGACGAGGTACACGATCGCATTGCTGACGTCGATCGGCTCAATCCGGCCTACCGGCATCGGATTGCCGAGCCCTGCCGCCAGCGCAGGATTCGCGGTGGCGGCTGAGGTGTCGAATCCGACGAGCATCGGGGTGTCCACACCTGTCGGGTGGACGGTGTTGACCCGGATGCTGTGTGGTGCGAGGTAGTTGGCGTACATGCGCATGAGTCCGACCACCCCGTGCTTGGCAGCGGCATAGCCGAAGTTCCCGCCGTTCGTCCCGGCGACCATGCCCTTGAGCCCGTTCACCGAGCTGGTGATCACGATGCTCCCACCGTCGCCCTGCTCGACGAGGGTGGGGAGCCCGGCCTGGATGGTGTTCCACACCCCGACGAGCATCACGTCGATCGCGTCGCGGAACGCCTCGTGGTCCCTGCCCTGGCCCAGACCCTGGAACATGATGCCCGCATTGGCGAGGATGATGTCGAGGCGGCCCAGCGATTCGACGCCCTCGGCCAAGGCGGCCGACAGTGCCTGCTCATCCCGGACATCGACGACGCTGGTGACCATGCGCCGGCCGAGCTTCTCCACCATCTCCACGGTCTCGTCCAGGTCGTCCCGCGATGCCATCGGGTAGGTGACGGTCGAGATCTGGTCGCAGATGTCTACACCGATGATGTCGGCGCCTTCTTCGGCGAGGCGAACCGCATGCGAGCGACCCTGGCCACGAGCTGCTCCGGTGATGAATGCGACCTTGCCCTCGAGCGTTCCCATTCCGTGCCCCTTAGTTTGACGTAGTTTGCGAGGCGGCCGGGTCGCGCAGCGGGTAGCCGATGACCCGCACGTCCAGGTACTCCTCAAAGCCGGCCTCGCCCCACTCCCGGCCGAGCCCGCTCTGCTTCATCCCGCCGAACGGTGTGTCACGGGCGAACCAGGTGGCGCCGTTGACGTCCATGGTCCCCGTGCGTATCCGCTTGGCGACGGCGAGAGCGTGCTCGTCAGAGGCCGACCACACCGCACCGGACAGGCCGTAGCGGGAGTTGTTGGCGATTGCCACCGCCTCCTCCTCGCTGTCGTAGGGAATGACCGCAAGGACGGGGCCGAACACCTCCTCCTGCGCGATCGTCGAGTCGGGGTGGACATCGGCGATGACCGTCGCCTCGACGAAGTAGCCGGTGTCGGCGCCGGACGGGATACCACCGCCGGTGACGATCCGGCCTCCCTCGCCGCGGGCGGTGTCGATCATCCCTAGGACGCGCTCCTGGTGTACTCGGCTGATCTGCGGACCCATGTGCGTCCCGGGGTCACGCGGATCCCCCCAGGTGACCTGCGGGCCGACCTGCGCCGCGATCTCGAGGCCCATCTCGTACTTGGCCCGGGGGAGGAGGAGCCGGGTGAGGTTGGTGCATCCCTGGCCGGAGTGACGTGCCGTGCGGGGGACGTTGAACCGGACGACTGCTTCGACGTCGGCGTCCTCGAGCGCGATGCTCGCCGACTTGCCCCCCAGCTCAAGAGCCACCTTCTTCACTCCGGTGGCGGCGATCGCCATGATCCGCTTGCCGACGTCGGTCGACCCCGTGAAGTGGATCATCTCGACGGCCGGGTGCGCGACCAGCGCCTCGCTGACCCGGGCCTCGGAGCTGGTGATCACATTGAAGACCCCGGCCGGAATGTCGGTCTCCTCGGCGACCAGTTTGCCGACGAAAGCGGCCGTCCACGGCGTGAGGGGGGAGGGCTTGAGCACGATGGTGTTGCCGGCGGCTAGCGCAGGACCAACCTTGTAGCAGAGCTGCTGGATCGGGTAGTTGTACGGCGTGATCAACGCGCATACGCCCCATGGTTCGCGGATCAGCAGACGCGCGTTCGCCACCGCCATGGCCGGGTGCGGTGGGAGCTCCGACTCGAAGGCGTAGCGCTCCGCGAGTTCGACCCAGTCGGTGAGTTCGTCCACCGGCAGTTCGAGCTGAAACTGTCTCGTCATGAAGATCGGACAACCGACCTCGGCCACCAGGATCTCGCGCAGTTCCTCGATGTGTCGCTGCATCGCAGAGCGGAGCTGCTCGATGCACCTCGCGCGGAATGCGTGGTCCTTGGACCACGTCAATTCGCGGAACGCGATGCTGGCCGCAGCGACCGCGGCTTCGACGTCCTCCACCCCGGCGTCGGGTGTCTGGCCGATCTCGACCTCGCGGTACGGATCGACGTTGGAGAAGGTCCGTCCTGACCGGGCCGGCGTCAGCAATCCGTTGATCAGTAGTTGGGGGGTGAAACTCGGGACGGGTCCCGACATCAGCGGCACACGCCGCGGACGACTAGGTCGTCGATCGTGGGCTCGTCGAGGCCAAGGACCTCTTTGAGGATCTCGGCCGTGTGCTGACCCAGCCCGGGAGCGCTGGCTCCGACCCGCATGGGTAGCCGACTCGGCCGGATCGGGTTGCCGGCATAGTGCTCGGGCCCGACCTCGGGGTGGATGAGCTCGATGATGTACTCGCGCTCGGTGAGATGCGGATCCGCGTGCTGGTCGTCGGGACCCATCACGGGCATGGCTGATACGCCGTTCTCCTGGAGGAGCTCGGCAGCCCTGCCCTTGTCGAGCGTGCGGGTCCACGCCGACAGCCGCTCGTCGATGTGATCCTGTTCAGCGAGCCGGCGGCTCAGTGGCCACTGCGCCCAGCCATCCTCCCAGCCGAGGGTCTTGCAGAGGCTGTCCCAAGCGGAGTCGTCGGCTACGGCGATGGCGACCCATTCGTCGTCCCCGGCTGACGGGTAGACGCCGTGCGGCGCCGCGTCCGGGTTTCGGTTGCCGAGTGGAACCGGGTCGGCCCCGGCCTGCGCCGCGTCGAGGTAGGCCTGCCCGAAGAAGTAGGCGACGAGTTCGGTCTGCGCCATCTCCAGGTATTGCCCCTCGCCGGTGGCAGCGCGATGGTTCAGGGCGGCAAGGACGGCAACGGTGAGCAGCTTGCCGCCGATGGCGTCCGGGTACGTCAGCGTGGTGCCGCTCGGGTACGGCGCCTCCGGGTGGTTCCACATGAGGTGGGCTCCGGCGAATCCTGCGTTGAGCGGCCCGTATGCCTGCATCTCACCGAACGGCCCGCCTCGGCCGTAGCCCTGGGAGGAGACGTAGATGATGTCCGGGTTGATCTTCTTGATCTCGTCGTAGCTGAGCCCGAGCCGGTCGAGGACTCCGCCGCGCTGGTTCTCGGCGATGATGTCGGCGTCCGCGCACAGCTGCTTGGCGAGTTCCCGGCCCTCAGGGTTCGTGAGGTCGATGGCTACGCTGCGCCGACCGCGGCCGCCGGTGTTGAAGGCGAACCCCTTGTTCATGGTCGCCTCATTGACGCCACGGAGCAGATCGGGGTGCGCCCGCGACTCGATCTTGATGATGTCGGCCCCGAAGTCGGAGAGCATGCCGCAGAGCTCGGGCACGAGCTGACCCGCGGTGATCTCGATGACGCGCAGACCGGACAGCAGGTATCCGGTGTCGGCCGCGACCTTCGCTGCGCCCTGCTCGGTGCGCGGCGCGAAGCCCTCGGCGTCCTCGCCGGGAGCCGGGGCGGCGCGTCGGATCGAGGCAGGCGTAGCCGCGAGGTTGACGGGGTGCCGGGCGAAGGGTGCATCGCCGATTCCCTCGAAACCGGTCTCGATGAAGAACTTCCGGTGCTTGGTCTGTGGGTGGTCGACGAACTCGCGGACCGTCTGCATGATGCCCAGCGGGGCGAGGCCCAGCGACTCCTCGAAGAGCTGCTCGCGGGTCCGGTCGGTCATCGAGTCCTGCGCGACCATCCGGACGACGTCGCTGTTCATGATGCGGAAACCGCGATCGTGCCAGGCCTCGTCAAGCAGCGCCTCGGGTGAACCGAGGAGCTTCACGAAGCCGTCCCAGTGCCGGTTGGTGCCCGGGACGGTGCGGACATACCCGTCGGAGGCGGGCAGCACCCAGTAGGTGCCATCGCCGTTGCGCTTGCCTTCGGCCGGAAGCTCCGGGATGAAACGCTGGTAGTCGCGCAGCGGGATCGACCACGGGACGGTCGCGTGCAGCGCCGCCTCCTGGGTGGAGATCTCGAACAGTTGCCCGGCGCCGTTGCGGGCGCGGTCGAGGACGCCGGCCACGGCCGCGATGGCGCCGTACAGGGAGGCGCAGTCGTGGGCCACGTATCCAGGCGCGTTGCATGGTGGGAACTCGAGCGGACCGGAGGCGAACAGCGCCCCGGACGATGCAAGGGCGGGCAGTGCCTCGAGGTGCCATCCGGCGCGGGGGCCACTCAGCCCGAGGTCGGTGAGCGCGATGTGGACGAGCTGCGGGTACCGGGTGGCCACCACGTCGGGCGCGAGCCCGAGCGACGCGCGCTCGGACAGGTCGAAGTTCTCGATCAGGACGTCGGCGTCGCTCAGCAGCACGTGCAGACGGTCGTCACCCGCGATCGAGCCGAGGTCCAGTGTCGTCCCCCGCTTGTTGGCGTTGCGGTAGCGGTACGCCGTAGAGGTGATCGTCTCGGCCGGTGTCCCCGGTCGCTCCACGTGGATCACGTCGGCTCCGAGGTCGGCGAGGATACGGCCGCACATGGATCCGCGCAGATCGGCGAGATCGACGACGCGCAGCCAGCCGAGAGGGCCGTTGGGGGTGTTGGAGACGTTGGCGTCCGTCATCGAGGATGCTCCTGGGGGTGGTCGGTGGCCTGAACGCTCTCACCCTGGCGCTGCCCGCGACAACGAGGACGTGCCGTCCCGTGAGACAGGCACGTCCGGCGGGCGTCAGGGTGATTCGTTCTGCCCCTGCAGTGCCGCAGCGAGGAGCAGGTGCAGCTCAGCGATCTTCACCCGCTCGGCATCGCGTGCCAGCCCGCGCGCGATCTCGTTTCGGTCGATTGCATCCCAGCCGCGCTGGTCCACGACGTGCACCGATCGGCTGCGCAGGAGGTCGAGGATGGCGTCGGGGCGTCGCTCGCTCGCCCGCGCCCGCCGCCCGGGTCCGTCCTCGAGGAGGCTGCGCACCGTCTCCGTGGCGTCGCCCTTGTTCGTGCCGATGACGCCGGTCGGGCCGCGCTTGATCCATCCGGCCACGTACTCCCGATCGCTGGGCACGCCGTCGCGCAGGATGCGTCCCGCATCGTTGGGAATGACTCCGCGCTCGTCGTCGAAGGGAAGTCCCGGGACAGCGCTGCCCCGGTAGCCGATGGCGCGTAGCACCATCTGGACCGGAAGCACGGTGTTGCCGCTGCCGGCCCTGCCGGTGAGCACGATGCCGTCGACCTCGCGGGCGCCGGTGATCTCGACGGGGCTCAGCCCGAACCGCAGGTGGATGCGCCGCGGTCGTCCCGACGGCTCCCGCTGTGCCCAGGCCTCGAGGACCTCGAGGTTGCGTCGGGCGTTAGGGCTGCCGTCGAGAACGGCGCGGGCCTCGTCGTCGACCACGAGGTCATCGGGATCGACGATCACATCGGCGTTCGTCAGTTCGCCCAGCTCTCGAAGCTCCTTGGTCGTGAACTTTGCGTAGGCGGGCCCCCTGCGGCCGATGAGGTGCAGGTCCTCGAGCTGGCTGGCGGCCAGCACGTCCAGCACGGTGTCGGGCATGTCGGTCGCCCGCAGCTCGGCAGCCGTCTTGGCCAGGATCCGGACGATGTCGACGGCGACATTGCCGACCCCGATGACGGCTACCGCGCGCGCGGCCAGGCTGAACCGCTCGATGGCGGTGTCAGGGTGGCCGCTGTACCAGGCGACGAAGTCGGTTGCCGAGAAGCTGCCGGAGAGGTCCTCGCCGGGGACGCCGAGGCGCCGATCCAGGGCCGCTCCGTTGGCGACGACGAAGGCGTCGTAGTGCTGGTGGAGGTCGGCGATCGAGAGATCGACGCCGAAGGTGACGTTGCCGAGGAAGCGCACCCGATCGCGTTGCAACACCTTTCGCAGGGTGTCGGCAACAGACTTGATCTTGAAGTGGTCCGGCGCCACGCCGTATCGCACGAGACCGAACGGGGTGGGCAGGCGATCGATGACATCCACCGAGACGTTGTCGAGGTCGGTGAGCGCAGACGCCGCGTAGAGACCCGCGGGGCCAGAGCCGATCACGGCAACTCGTAGCTCGTCCACCTTGTCCAGGCCGTTCAATTCGACGCCCTGGCCGGCTTCGGGGGCAGCTCTGCGATGACGTCAGGATCGGGAACCAACCCGGTCTTGGCCGAGCCGCCCGGGGAGCCGAGCGCCTCGAAGAGCGTGCGGGCCGCCTCGGCGAACACTAGGTCGCCGTCCGTGGCATCGGACTCGTAGACGATCGCGTCGACCGGGCAGACCGGCTCGCACGCGCCGCAGTCGATGCACTCCTCGGGGTGGATGTAGAGCATCCGGTCGCCCTCGTAGATGCAGTCGACCGGGCAGTGTTCGATGCAGGTTCGGTCCTTCGTATCAACGCAGTTCAGTCCGATTACGTACGTCACGATCTACCCCTGAAGAAGTTCGGCTCGGGTCTAGAGCTTGGCGAAGGCGGTCGTCGTCGGCCCGAGCCGGTCTGCCGTGACGCCGTGCAGGATGACCTCGTCGGCACCAGCGTCAATGAACCGGGTGATCCCTTCCGCGCACTCGCTGGCCGTGCCGACGACTGCCGACTCGGCGATCCATTCGGGTGGGAAGTGCTTGCCGGCGTCGATGTAGAGCTTTCGGCCGGAGAGCTTTCGCTCGCCGCTCTCATTTGCGGCGATGCTGCTGGCCAGGGTCTCGCGGTAGGCGTCCAGGCGCGACCCGTCCCATCCGTTCGCGTCCAGGATCAGGTCGCCGAGTCCCGGCATCGAGAAGTAGGCCGCGATCCGCGCACCTACCACCTCGTCGATCTCCTCCTGCTCCATGTCGGGCGCGGTGACCAGCTCGTGATAGATCTTCAGCGACGAGGGATCGCGACCGGCTCGCTCGGCCGAATCGCGGACGATCTTGGCCTTGGCGGCGACGGCCCGGGGGGTCATGAACGGGTGGAAGAACACGCCGTCGAAGTGCCGCCCGGCGAGCTCGAGGGTCTTGGGCCCGATCGCGGCGAGATGCATCGGCGGTGGGACGAGGTCGTCGGGCCGGTCTCGAAAGACCATGTCGGTGTACTTGCCCGCTGGCCCGTCGTAGGTGACGGGCTCGCCGCGCCAGATCTGGCGCAGAATCATCGCGTAGTCAGCCATCATCTGCAGGGTCGGGGCTGGCGCCCCGTAACTGGCGAAGAGCATCTTGAACGACCGGCCGAAGCCGAACTCGTAGCGGTTGCCGGTCAGGGCCTGCATGGTGGCGCCCCATGAAGCCTGGATCATGGGGTGCCGCAGGGTCAGATGGGTGATGCTCGTGCCGATTCGGATGTTCTCGGTCGCGTGACCCAGATAGCCGCAGATCGCGCCTGCGTCCTTCACGATGCTCTGTAGCTCCGACTCCCACACCGCGCCCATGCCGAGCCGGTCGGCGGCCTGAGCCTCCGCAACGGCCCGCCGTGCTTCGGTGGACGGGCCGGGAATCACGTAGGAACCGAGCAGGCTGACATCAGCCATCCGGATCTGCCTCTCTTCAATGGTTTGTCCGGACCGCCGTGATCGGGGATCCGCGAGATGGGTGGCTCTCAGGCGAGGGGACGGCCGTAGACGTCACAGCCGAGCCACTCGGCGAGCACGCGGGTGAACGGGCAATTCACGATCTTCTTGTCGTCGGTCTCCTCTAGCGTCCACGGCGCGCCCAGGTCGCCGTAGCCGTTGAGATCGAGCAACCGGACACTGATGATGCCGAGACGCAGACCGGCCAGGATCTCGTAGTACCTGACGTCGCGTGCCGAACGACCGAGGTGTCGCTCATAGATCGCGATGGTCTCATCACGCGTCGGCACGCCGGCCGGCTTCGGTAGACCGAAGCCCTCGTAGGCGGCCCGCTCGAAGAGCAACCACCATCCGAGATCGGCCTCCGGCGGCGCGAGGACCGCCATCTCCCAGTCGAGCACCGCTGCCAGGCTCAGGTCGTCGTTGACCAGGATGTTGCCGGGCCGCGCATCACCCCAGCAGATGCTGCTGTCGGTGGTGTGCGGCCGGTTGGCCTTCACCCACTCGAAGGCCACGTCGAGGATGCCGAGATCACGTCCGGCCTTCGTCCATGTGTACCAGCGGGTCGCCTGGGCGAGCACGCCGTCCAAGGCGGTCTCGCCGGGCCAACCGACGAACTCGAACCCGTCGTTCGGATCGATCCGGTGGAGGTCGGCGAGCATCGCCAGCCCGTTGTCGTAGAGCGTGGCGAGCTGCTCGGGCGTCCAGGCCGTACCGCTGCCGGGCTGGAAGAGGGTGCCAGGAACCCGCTCCATCACGAAGAACGGTGAGCCAATCGTCGTAGCGTCCGGCTCCGCGAACCAGACACGGGGTACGGGAACCGATGACTGCTCGCCAATCCGCTTCATCAGCTCGTACTGAAAGATCGCGTCCGGGTCAGGGATGACCTGGTGATTGTCGGGACGGATACGAATCACGAACTCCTGGTCGCGGTCGTTGCCCGCGGCGTCTCGCCACGACGCGGAGAAGAAATACATCTCGCTGGACAGGCCGCCGTCAGTGCTTGAAAGTTCGGAAACTTCGAGATTGGTGACGGGATGCAGTTGCTCGGCGAGCCAGATGCGAACGCCGTCGCGGACATCGCTGGCGGTCCGTTGAACGTCGACTGGCATGTGTGTCTCCTCGGCGGTAGGTGCGGAGGCTGATCGTGGTGCTCCGTCGGCGGCAGCGTGCCGAGTCCGTTCCGGGGTGTGGAACGGGAGTTGCCTGGAAGCGGTTTGGGCCCGGTGATCGCGAGAGGCCTTTTGCTCACCCGGCGCGGACCGGCCATGCTCGATCACGCTGCCGACTCGGGATTTGGCTCGGGCTCAGCACCCTGCTCCGCACGATCACGTGCCGTGTAACGGAACGGCAGAGCAGACGTAGGGCCTGCGGGGTCACGATGCTGACCATCGACGGGCCGCACCAGCACAATCGACGCTTTGTACGAAGGAGCTTTGGGATGAAGATCTTGGTCGACAAGGACAAATGCACGGGGCACGCCCGGTGCAACGCCGTCGCACCGGACCTGTACGAGCTCGACGACAACGGGTACTGCTCGCTTACCGAACTCCAGGTCCCGGTGGGTAGCGAATCCGATGCTCAGGCCGGGGCCGACGAGTGCCCCGAAGGCGCGATCACCATCACCTCTTAGGCCCAGCACCGGCGGCGCGCCTGTGCTAGCTGCCGAACGGACCCGTTCCTGCGGACCCACGCGCCGCAGACCATCGCAACAGCACGCTACCGAAGGGACCATTTCACGGTGTCAGATCTAACGGAAAGCAATTCGAGCCACTTCGTGCAGACCAAGAAGTGGCGCCTCCACTACAACGAGGTGGGCACCGGGCAGCCGGTGGTGATGTTGCACGGGTCCGGGCCCGGCGCGACCGGGTGGTCGAACTTCAAGACGACGCTCGCCGGTCTGAGTTCGGAGTATCGGGCGATCGCGGTCGACATGCCTGGTTGGGGCAAGTCCGACGCCGCACCGCCGGACGACCGCGATCACGTGGAGGCGCTCCGGCTGTTGCTCGACGAGCTCGGCCTCGATCGGGTCGCGGTGATTGGAAACTCCATGGGCGGCGCGACCGCGCTCCGGTTCGCCGTGGAGCACCCCGAGCGCCTGAGCCACCTGATCCCGATGGGCGCGCCCGGTCCGGGCCCCAACATCTTCGCTGGTGGCGACCCGCGCGGGAGCGAGGGAATGCGGGTTCTGCTCGCGGCCTACCGGGACCCGAGCCCTGCGAACTTCAAGGAACTCGTGTCGGTCATGGCCTACGACCCCAAGTTTGCGAGCGACGCGCTGGCCCAGGAGCGCTCCGAGAGCGCGTTGGCGAACCCGCAGCACCTGAAGGACTTCCTGGACGCGATCGCGCAGGGCACTCCGGCCGGCCCCGGTTCGGCCGCGGTCAACGCTCAGCAGCGGCTCTCCGAGATCCAGACCCCGACGCTGGTGGTGCACGGCCGCAACGACCGGACGCTGCCCTACGAGAACGCACTGCGTCTCATGGCACATATCCCGAACTCGCGGCTGCTCCTGCTCAACCAGTGCGGGCACTGGGCGCAGCTCGAGCACGCCGACGAATTCAATCGCGCAGTCGCAAGCTTCCTCGCCCACGCCTAAGTCCACCCTGGGTGGGCTGCCCAATGCCGTAGACCTCGAATCACAGGAGTGCATATGTCCTACGACGGACCCGCGACCTCGCCGATCGCCGATGACGACTCGCTGTACGGTCCAGTTTCCAATTGGGAGTCGGACTTCGACCATGCCGACCCGCAGTACAACCCCAACACCTGGCAGATCTGGTCCGACCTGCGAGAGGGCTGCCCTGTCGCGCACAGTGACCGTTACGGCGGGGTATGGCTGCCTGTCACCCATGCCGACGTCCAGCGGATTGCCCACGACACGGAGACGTTCAGCAACCGCGGTCCGCTCGTCATGCGCGGCATCGACGGCCAGGACCCGGTCGAGATCGGCGATTCGCTTAACCTCACACCGCTGACCAGCGACCCGCCGAACCATCGCGAGGCGAAGGCACCGATGTTGCCTTACTTCTCACCCAAGCGGGTCGCAGCCATGGAGGACGAGATCCGCGAGGCCTGCATCACCCTGCTCGACGAGATCGGCACCACGACAGCCTTCGATGCTGCGGAGCGTTATGCCCAGCACATCCCGACGATCGTGACCTGCAAGCTGCTGGGCTTCCCGATCGAGGATGCCGAGCAGCTACGGCAGTGGACGAAGGCGGGGTTCGAGAACATCAACGAGCCGCCGGAGCAGCGGATGGCGCGGATGATGGAGGAGTTCGGATACCTGGCCGCCAGAGTCGCCGACCACAGGGCGAACCCGCAGGACGATCTCACCACCTTCTTGATCAACTGTGAGTACCGTGGCGAGCCGTTCAGCGACGAACGCATCCTGCACAACATGGCCCTGCTGATGGTCGCCGGCATCGACACCACGTGGAGCAGCATCGGCTCCAGCCTGTGGCACCTGGGGAATCATCCCGAGCATCTCGCGCGGCTCGTGGCAGAACCGGAGCTGTGGCCGAACGCGATCGAAGAGTTCCTGCGGCTCTACGCGCCGGTGACGATGGCCCGCAAGGTCGAGACCGATACCGAGCTCCACGGCTGCCCGGTGAAGGCCAACGACTGGATGTTGCTGCCCTTCCCGGCGGCGAACGTCGATCCGACGGTGTGGGATCGGCCGGAGGAGTTCCTGTTCGACCGGCCCAAGAATCCACACTTCGCATTCGGCCTCGGCGTGCACCGGTGCCTGGGCTCCAACCTCGCTCGCCTGGAGATGCGGGTCGCGCTGTCGGAGTTCGTGAAGCGTTTCCCGACGTTCGTGACGGACGAGACGCAGCCGATGGAGTGGAGCGTCGGCCAGATCCGCGGCCCGAAGGTCGTCCACCTGCGGATCCTTGAGGCTGCCGCACCTGCGGCCTGAACGGCTACAACGACGAACTGCCCGCCGGTCTCCCGGCGGGCAGTTCGTCGTTGATCGCTCTTCGTTGTATCGCTCTGGGGCGACTCAGCCGACGGCATCCCATGCGCGCGCGATCTCGCTGGCGGTGTTGCGAACGTCGCGCCGGATGGCGCGGGACTGATCGAAACGATTGGTGGGGCCGGAGGCGGAGACGGCCGCTGACAACGAGCCCTTCCTTGCCACCGCCGCGGCGACGCAGGTGAGACCGAGGGCTGCCTCCTCGCAATCGAGGGCGACGCCCTCCTCCTTCACCTTGTGCAGCTCGTTGATGAGCCGCTTGGGGTTGGCGATCGAGTACCGGGTCTGGGGTTTGAGGCCACCGATCACGGCCCTATGTACGGTCTCGTTGTCGCTTGCAGCGAGCAGCGCCTTTCCCAGCCCGGTGCACGTGGCAGGCATCCGTCCACCGACGCGGGTGGGCGTCCTGATGGCGCGCAGGCTGCTGACCTTGTCGAGGTACACGACATCGGTCCCGTCGAGGATGGCCAGGTGCGAGACCCAGCCGGTGCGCATGTGGAGCTCGGTGAGGTAGGGATTGGCGAGTTCCCGGAGCTCTCGCATCTTCCCGTTCTTCACGTGCTTGCCGAGTTCGTAGAGCTTCAGCGTGAGCTGATAGTCCTTGCCGTCCCGCTCGACGTAACCGCCCGCCTCCAGGTTCGACAGCAGCCGGAACGCGGTCGACTTCGGCACGCCGGCACGGCGCGCGATCGCGCTCACGCCGAGGGGGCCATGGCAGGAACGAAATGAATCGAGAAGCTGCAGGGCCTTGCTGACCGACGTGCTGCTGTCGTTCAGACTGTCGATGTCCGGCTCGGCCAGCTCGTCGATGTTTGCCTGATCAGACTCCATGCTCCAACTCCTTCGTGGTGCGAGTCCGGGATGCTGCATCCAATGCGAGTGAACTGAATCACAGGAAATTGCGGCGGTCAAGGTGTTGGTCGCGGGATGCACGGATCGCGTTGCTTGCCGATTCTTCGATGTGCCGGGTGCGGAGGTCACGAGTTCCTGACCGCGGAAAATGGGGACCATACGTCCTGCCGTGTGCGAACCACGGTGTGACAACCAAGGTCGGGTTACGGGAGGTAGGGCGGCGACTCCGGCGAGTGGACTCTGCCTGGTTCGATCAGGTCATCGATCGCTGCGGAGATGGACGCGTCCAGCGTCCATGCACAGGCCGCGACATTGGATCGCAACTGGTCAATGCTGCTCACGCCCGCGATCACGGCGCTGACCCCTGGCTGGTCGGCGAGCCAGGCGAGGGCGAGCTGTCCCACCGACCTGCCGGCGCCCTCGGCGAGGTCGGTCAGGCGGGCCAGGGTCTCGAAGCGGTCGCGCGTCAGCATCGACTCGACCATGCGGCTTCCGGTCGCGCCGCGTGAGCCCGACGGCGGCGGGCTGCCCTCGCGGTACTTACCGGTGAGGAAGCCGCCGGCCAGCGGGTGGTAGGGCAATATGCCCAGGCCGGCCCGTTGGCAGTACGGGCCCACTTCGATCTCGAGCTGACGTGACATCACGTGGTAGTAGTTCTGCACCGTGGAGAAGCCGGGCACGCCAAGCTCGCGAGCGATCGCCGCCGATTCGGCCAGACGCCACGCCGCGAAGTTGCACGCGCCGATCGCGCGGACCTTGCCCTCCGTGATCAAGTCGCCGAGCGCCTTGAGCACCTCGGCCATATCGACCCCGTCGCGGGGAAGGTGCAGCTGGTACAGATCTATGTAATCGGAACCCAGCCGTCGCAGGCTCTGCTCGGCCTGCGTGCGCACGTAGGCCTGCACCGGCTCCTCGCCGAGAGCTCGTAGGTTGAACTTCGTGGCGATCGTCATCTGCTCTCGGCGTCCTCGCAGCGCGACGCCGAGCAGTTCCTCGGCATGTCCCTGCCCGTAGACATCAGCCACGTCGACGAAGTCGACGCCGAGGTCAAGCGCGGCGGAGATGACCTCAGTCGTCTGCTGCTGGTCAAGGCGGGGTGGGCCGAACACGTTGCCGCCGAGCGCTGCAACCGAAACCTTCAATCCTGAGGTGCCCAGTGCCCGGCGCGGCGCGGTCGTCGTCTCGTCCATCTTCGTACTGTGGACCCTCGGTGTCGGCCGGCGCGTTGCCGACGTGCCGATCCTTGGAACGCAACCACTGACGATTCTGCTCGCGCTGCGGGATCATCACCCGGATGATGGTGGGCGTTGCAGCACCCGTGCGACGGGCGCGATTGCCGGCACCGCGACGATGTGATCAGAAACGGAGCTACGCCGGTGAGCGAGACATTCGAGGACTCCGTCCTTGACCCGTACGAGATGCCCATCCGCCCTGGGGACATGGTCTTGCAGAGCGAGTTCGGGGGAGTCGTGCTCAGCAAGGACGTCACCGCGAACGGTGACCGGCTGAGGGTCCTGGGCATCACCTCCGGAGTCGAGATCTATCTCGACCCGCTGGAGTTGGAACGAATCGCCGTTGCCGGCCACGACGCCATCGCGCTGCTCGTGTCTCCCGAGCCGCTGACGCCAGAGGCGCTGGACAACGCCGCCGCTCGCCGCGAGAGGGTCGCGGCCGGGGCGCAAGGAACTGGCGCGGACCAGGGCGGAGATGCGTGACTGCCGACTCGGCCATCCTGGACGGCAAGGTCGCGATCGTCGGCATCGGGCATACCGAGTACCGCAAACGTGGCGAGCTGGCCCACCGAGGGACCTACTCGCTGGCGTGTGAAGCGATCGCCAACGCCTGCGCCGACGCCGGAATCTCCCCGTCGAGCATCGACGGGTACTCCGGGTACGCCTACGAGGCCGTGGAGCCGCTCAGGATCGCCGCGGCGTTCGGTGCGCCGAAGCTCGGCTACGCCGGCATGGTGTGGGGCGGTGGTGGTGGCGGCGTGCTCGGCGCGGTGGTCAACGCATCTATGGCGCTCGTCTGTGGCTATGCCGACTATGTCGTCATCTATCGGTCCCTGACGATGAGCCAGGCCACCGGTCGGTTCGGCCAGCTCGAGGTCGAGAAGGCCCTCACCGGAGACCTGAGCGAGGACCTCACCTTCTCTGGACCGTACGGGCTCCTGTCACCGGCGCAGGTGTTCGCGCTCAACGCCCGGCGCCACATGCATCGCTACGGCACGACGATCGATCAGCTCGGCGAGATCGCGGTCAACGCGCGCCGGATGGCCGCGACCAATCCCGATGCACGATTCCGTGAACCGCTCACCCTCCAGCAGCATCACGACAGCCGGATGATCGCTGACCCCCTGCGGCTGCTCGACTGCTGTATGGAGTCCGACGGAGCTGCTGCGGTGGTGCTGACCCGCACCGACCGCGCCGCCGACCTTGCCCAATCGCCGGTCTACGTGCGTTCATCGGCGATGGGGGCAGACTTCCGCTACTCATCGAGGCTGAGCGTCTCCGATGACGACTTCGCGTCAGCGGCACAGACGTCGCTGGCAGAGCAGCTCTTCGCCCGGGCCGCGATCCGGCCCGACGACATCGATGTCGCCCTGCTCTATGACCACTTCACGCCGATGGTGCTGATGTCGTTGGAGGACTTCGGTTTCTGCGCCAAGGGGGAGGGCGGACCGTTCGTGGCTGACGGCCAGATCGGGCTGACGGGCACACTGCCGCTCAATCCGCACGGTGGTCACCTCGCCGAGGTCTACCTGCACGGCATGAACCACATCCTGGAAGCGACCCGACAGCTGCGAGGCACAGCCGTGAACCAGGTGCCTTCCGCCGATTTGGCACTCGTCGGCGGCGCGGGCGGCGTCAACCCCACGACAGGATGCGTGCTGAGCCGATGAGCGAGCGCAACGAGCTGGAGAAGGTCCCCGGCCTGATGGTCCCCGGCCTTCTCCCGGCGGCACGGTACCCGCTGACCGCCGGCTATTGGATCGCAGCCGACGAGGGCCGCCTGGTGATCCAGCGCTGCACCGAGTGCGGCACGCACCGGCACCCGCCCGCACCGGCCTGCTACCGCTGCCAATCATTTCAGTGGGACTGGCACCAGGTCTCTGGCGCCGGGCAGATCTTCAGCTACACGTGGGTCCATGCCGCCCTCACCCAGGCCTTCGTCGCCACCGTCCCCTACAACGTGTGCGTCGTCGAGCTAGCTGACACTGACGGCGTCCGTATCGCCTCGACGGTCACCGGCGTCAACGAAGGCGACGACCTCATCGGCAGCCGGGTGCAGGGATACTTCGCCGATGCCGGCGGCGGCAACAAGCTGCTGCTGTTCGCCGGGGCCTGAGCGGCCTCGCCGGGCCAGAGCGGCCTGTGCGGTCTTCGCGGCGCACCAGAAGACAGCAACAGCCGCGGCGCCTCCCACTCGCCGCGGCTGTTGCTGGTCTTGCGATTGTCAGTCGTAGACGACGACGCCACGGATATTGGTGCCGTCACGCATCGCCTGGTAGCCGTCGTTGATCTCGTCGAGGGAGTAGCGGCGGGTCACCAGCTCGTCCAGCTTCAGCACACCGTGCCGGTACAGGTCGAGCAGGCGCGGCACGTCGACCCGCGGGTTGAGCGAGCCGAACAGGGTACCCTTGATCTCCTTGTTCCACATCGCGAGCTCGAACAGGTTGATCGACGACTGGGTCTGGGTCATCGGCGCGACGCCGGTGACGACGAGGGTGCCGCCCTTTCCGGTCAACGTCATCGCCGGGGCCATGAGTTCGCCGTACACGACACCAGGCGCCATGATCACCTTGTCGGCCATCTCGCCGTAGGTCAGCGAGGCCACCTCGGGCAGCGCCGACTCCATCGACGCGAAGGTGTGGGTCGCCCCGAACTCGCGTGCCTTGTCGCGCTTGAACTCGACCGGGTCGATGGCGATCACCATCTTCGCGCCCGCAGCCCTGGCACCCTGCACGGCGTTGATGCCGATGCCGCCGACGCCCACGACGACCACGACGTCGCCCGGTCGCACGTTCGCCCGCTCGGTCGCCGATCCCCAGCCCGTGGACACACCACAGGACACGAGGGCGACAGCTTCGAGAGGAAGGTCCTTGTCCACCTTGATGATCGAGGTCTGCGACACGCAGCTCAGCTCAGAGAACGAGCCGACCTTCGCCAGCAGGGCGACCGGGGCACCGTCGACGAAGTGCCGAGGCGTGCCGTCGGTGATCATCCCGCCACCGAGGGTGCCGGCACCGCTGTTGCAGAGGTTGCCACGGCCGGTCAGGCAGTAGCGGCACTTCCCACAGGCAGGAATGAAGCTCGCGGCCACGTGATCACCGACCGCCAGATCGGTTACGTCGGGGCCGACGGCCTCCACGATGCCGGCGCCCTCGTGGCCACCGATGATCGGGAAGAACTTCGCCTCGCCCATCGCCTCGAGCATCTCCGCCGGCGGAACCATGTCGCCGGTGACGAGGTGCTCGTCGCTATGGCATAGTCCCGCAACCTTCCAGCGCACCAGCACCTCGCCGCTCTTGGGCGGATCGACCTGGATCTCGTTTATTTTCCAAGGCTCTTTGAGCCCCCACAGCACTGCCGCTCTGCTCTTCATATCCGCAAAGTAGCGCGGGCCTGGGCACCCGAGGCAGGTGCTGTTCCGTAGCCCGGCACGTGCGTCGGTCCCCTCCGGGGGAGCAGGGTCTACTAAGGAATCACTACACGCGTACGGACTCTGAGCGAGACAGGTGTGCCTCATGGAACTGCCCGATTTTTCGATGACAATCGATGGAAAGTCAGTCGCACATATCGACGACTTCGACGTCATAAACCCCTCGACCGGTGAGGCCTTCGCGCAGGCTCCCGACTGCGACGCCGATCAGCTCGACGCTGCCTTCGACGCCGCGGCTCGCGCCTATGGCGATTGGCGCACGGACCTGGCACTGCGTCGCGAGACCCTCAACGCCGCAGCGGACGCGATCGTCGCGAACGCCGAATCGCTGGCTCAGGTTCTGACCCTCGAGCAGGGCCGGCCGGTGAACCAGTCGGTGATCGAGCTGCACGCCTCGGCGGCGTGGTTCCGTTACTTCGCCGCGCTCGACCTTCCGGCAGAGGTGATCCAGGACGACGCGACGACGTACGCGGAGGTCACGCGCAAGCCGATCGGGGTGGTCGCCGCCATCACGCCGTGGAACTTCCCGCTGCTGCTCGCCTCCTGGAAGCTCGCGCCGGCCCTGCTGGCCGGGAACACGGTTGTGCTGAAGCCGTCGCCCTACACGCCGCTGGCGACCCTTGCGTTGGGTGCAGCGCTGCGCGGCGTGCTGCCGCCCGGAGTGCTCAACGTGGTGAGCGGCCGGGACCCGCTCGGTGCCTCGATGACCGAGCACCCGGTTCCACGTAAGATCAGTTTCACCGGCTCGATCGCTACCGGCAAGCGGGTCGCCGCGGCGGCGGCCGGCGACCTCAAGCGCGTCACGCTCGAACTCGGCGGTAACGATCCGGCGATCCTGCTGGATGACATCGATCCGGCCGCGATCACCGAGAAGCTCTTCCAGTCGGCGTTCGGCAACAACGGGCAGATCTGCTCGGCCATCAAGCGTGTCTATGTCCACGAGTCCCGCTACGACGAGGTCGTGGAGGCGCTGACCGAGCGTGTCCGCGCAGCCGTGGTCGGCGACGGCTTCCTCGACGGAGTCGAGCTGGGCCCGATCCAGAACGCTCCGCAGTACGAGCGGGTGTCGCAGCTGGTCGCCAGCGCGATTAGCGACGGCGCGACGGCAACGACCGGCGGCCGGCCGATGGACCGGCCCGGGTACTTCTTCGAGCCGACCGTGCTGGTCGGTGCTGCCGACGGCACCGCCATCGTCGACGAGGAGCAGTTCGGTCCTGCCCTGCCGCTCATTCCCTTCAGCCGGGTCGAGGACGTCGTCGCTCAGGCCAACGCCACCAACTTCGGGCTGGGTGCGTCTGTGTGGGGTGCGGACACCGACCGCGCGACCTCGGTCGCGACCCAGCTCGACAGCGGGAGTGTCTGGGTCAACACGCACATGGCGGTGGCTCCGAACCTGCCCTTCGGTGGCGCGAAGTGGAGCGGCATCGGGGTCGAGAACGGACCGTGGGGCTACGCGGCATTCACCGAGCTGCAGCTGGTCCTCCGGGCGCGCTGACCAACCGGCGTCCGGCGCTCGCGAGCGCACGCCCCGTACGTGCCGATACCCGGCACGCGAGCGTGGCGTCGGGCGCGAAGCCGCAGGTAGCGTTCCGCGAAACCTGTGCCGATGTACCGCATGTCAAGTCAATAACTCTTGAGAGGACTCACCAATGGCGTCAGTTTTGAGCCTGGGTTACGCGTTGATCTCGGCCACCGACCTGTCGGAGTGGAAGGCGTTTGCGGTCGATCTGCTCGGGCTGCAGATCGCGTCCGAGACCGACGACCGGCTGCTGCTGCGGATGGACGAAAAGTCCTACCGCCTCGACGTGCGTCGTCACTCCGAGGCCGGCGGCGTCACCACGCTGGGCTGGGAGGTCAAGGGCGCAGCCGAACTCGAGGAGCTGTCTGCATCACTCGAGGCTGCCGGCTTCGTGGTGAAGCCTGCCGACTCGGCCACCATCGCGGAGCGCATGGTGAGCGGGCTGTCGTCCTTCGAGGACCCCGACGGGCTCACACTGGAGCTGTTCTGGGGGCTGAAGACGGACAAGGACCCCTTCGTCTCCCCGAGGGGTGCACGCTTCAAGACCGGGACCGGCGGGTTCGGTCACGCCTTCCAGATGGTCAGCGACGGAGCGGCCTACCAGCGCCTGTACGACCTGCTTGGGTTCCGACTCAGCGACTACATCGACTTCGCGCCGGGGCTCACCGGCACCTTCCTGCACTGCAACCCCCGCCACCACTCGTTTGCCCACGCGGCGATCCCGGGCGTGCCGAATCACGTCAATCACCTCATGTTCGAGGTTGACGACTTCGACCTGATCGGCCGGGCGTGGGACAAGGTGCTCGCCGGGGCGGCTCCGGTTGCCGCGTCGTTCGGCAAGCACTCCAACGACGAGATGCTCTCCTTCTACGTCAAGACCCCCTCGGGCTTCCAGGTCGAATACGGATTCGGCGGCCGGCTCATCGACGATGCGACTTACACGCCGACCCGCTACGACGTCGCCAGCTACTGGGGTCACAAGCAGTCCGATCCCGGCCAGCCCGACATCTAACCAAGACAGAGACCCAAGCGGGACGGAGATCCGTCCCGGGCGGGCGGACGCCTCCGTACCACCGCGGGCGCAGGAACGCTGCAGTAGCGTTGCTGCGCCCGCTTGGCGTTGGCCGACTGATCTCGAGCAAGCCAAGCTGCTGGAGTCCTACGGTGCGTAGTCTGTGAACATCACCGACTCCGGCGCTCATCTGAGGATGAACGGCGTGCGCGAACCGTTCTCGGCCTGCCCGGAGGTTCTCGACCCGCCCTGGCGACCAGGCCGCCCTGGATTTGTTCTGGGCGATGCCGGATCGGCCGTGAGGTGGGTCGTCCATACCGTCCAGGACGTTCCGTGCCTCGGCACGGAGCCGGGAATGCTGGACCTCAGCCGTCCTACAGTGCTGAACGAGGCGAGATCCATCGGCGGGGTCGCCGAGTTGCCAACCGCGGCCGATGCCGCCCGCCGGCTCAGCCGGCCATCAGAAGGGACAACCCATGACTGACGTAGTAGACGATCTAGATGCCAGGGCGCCGCTGCCCAGCATCTACGACTACACGGATCTGATCCGCGAGGATCGACTCGACGGCCGGCTCTACACCGACCCGATCGTCCACGACGACGAGTTCGACCGAATCTGGCACCGCGGGTGGGTATACGTTGCCCACACCAGCGAGGTTGCCAAGCCGGGCGACTACGCGATCCGGAGCATGGGTCGCCAGCCGATCATCGTCTCCCGGGACAAGGCTGGCGACATCAACGTGTTGCTCAACCGGTGCCCCCACCGTGGCAACCGCGTCGTGAACGACCAGCTCGGCAACTCGATGAACTTCCGCTGCGCCTACCACGCGTGGACGTTCACGAACTCCGGCGATCTGCTCGGTGTGCCGCACCCGCAGGGTTACGGCGAGAACTTCGACCGCTCCAAGCTCGGCCTGGCCAAGGTGCCCCGCGTCGAGATCTATCGCGGGTTCATCTTCGCCAGCCTCTCCCCGACGGGCATCTCCCTCGACGAGCACCTGGGCCGCAGCAAGCACCTCATCGACCGGCTCTGTGAGGTGGCTCCTACCGGCGAGATCGAGGTCAAGTCGGGCAGCCTCAAGCACCGGATGAGGTGCAACTGGAAGATGATCGTGGAGAACGACACGGACGGATATCACCCGCCCTTCGTCCACTCCTCGCTCTTCAAGGTCAGCATCAATCCGAAGCGCGCGGCCCGCCAGGCGATCCCGAAGCCGCCGCCGGATCCGGTGGTGCGCGACTGGGGCAACGGCAGCGGCGAGCTCGACTACACCGAGCGCAAGCGGGAGAGCGGGCCGCTCGGCTGGCTCAAGCGCTTCCCCCAGGCCGTCGTCGACGACTATCTGGCCAAGCTGACCGAACGGGTCGGCGCCGAGCGGGCAATGGACATCGCCCTGGAAGGGCCGCCGCACGCGACGATCTTCCCGAACCTGTTCATCGCGCTGAACAACATTGCAGTCGTCCAGCCACTCGAGGCGAACCTGACCGTCCAATGGGTCACGCCCGTGACTTTCGGCGGCGCTCCCGCGCTCGATGAAACGATCATCACCCAGACCCAGGGCGGTCTCGGCCCGGCCGGACTCCTCTTCGCCGACGACGACGAGATCGCCGAGCGCAACCAGCTCGGGCTCGCCGCCGGCAACCCGCGTTGGCTCTATCTCGCCCGTGGGTTGGGACGTGAGGAGCTCGACGAGAGCAACGGGTCTGTCGTGTCGGATTCCTCCGATGAGACCAGTCAGCGCGCATTCTGGCGCCGCTACCGCAGCGAAATGATGGACGACAGCCCTGCTGGCGTCGTGCCCGATGCGTTCGAGGGTGGGTGTCTCTGACGATGGTCGAGATGGACGAAATGCGAGGGGTCTCCTTGAGCGATGCGGACGGCCCTAACTTCGGTGGCTACAGCCGCCGGGAGATCATCGACTTCCTCTACCGCGAGGCCCAGCTCGCGGATGAACACAAGTACGCCGACTGGGAGGGGCTGTGGACCGACGACGGGATCTACTGGGTCCCGGTCGACGGCAACGACACGGATCCGACGAGCTCGGTGTCATTCATCTACGACAACCGCGCCCGCCTGCGCACTCGCATCGGGATGCTGCTCACCGGCGAGCGGCATTCCCAGGTACCACCCTCAGATCTGGCGCGCGTGATCTCGAACGTGCTGATCCACGATCAGGCGCCGGGTGAGGACATCGAGGTCACGGCTGCGTTCGTGCTCATCGAGTACCGCCGTGAGCACATCATCTGGGCGGGCCGGGTCAAGTACCTGCTGCGCCCGACCCCCGACGGCCTCAAGATCGCGTTGAAGAAGATCGTGCTGGTCGACAGCTACGACGCGATCCGCAAGCTGGGGTTCATCCTCTGATCGATCCACCAGCCTGTACGGCGTGAAGGCCGGAACCCGACTCTGGGTTCCGGCCTTCACGTTTGTGGTGGGTGTTCGTGGTGCGGGCTGTGCGGAGCGGTCGTGCTAGCTGCTGGCGTCGTCGAGCGCCATCCGCTCGAGTACCCGCTTGCGGATGATCTTCCCCGTCTCGGTTCGCGGGAGCTCGTCCCACACCACGATGTGATCAGGGGTCTTGGAGCTGCGCAGCTGGGTCCGGACATGCTCTCGGATCGCCTCGGGGTCGAGCGTCACGCCGGCCGCGGCCACTACCGCCGACTCGAGTCGCTGCCCCCATTCCAGGTCCGGCACACCCACGACGACTGCATCGTCGACGCCGTCCAGGGCAAGGATCGCCTCCTCGATCTCGGCGGGCGCGATGTTCTCGCCGCCGCGAATGATCGTGTCGTCGGTGCGGCCGCCGACGAACAGATAGCCATCCTCGTCGAGGTAACCCTCGTCCCGCGTGTCGAACCAGCCCTGCGGATCGAGCACCGACCCGGCGCCGGCGTACTCGCCAGAGACCTGATCACCCCGCACCCAGATGCGGCCGACCTGTCCCGGCGAAAGGGCCTCGCCGGTCCCGTCAGTGCCGCGGATCTCGATCTCGACCCCTGGGACCGGCCGCCCTACGCTCGACATACGGGCGCGCTGTTTCGGGTCGTCGGACCCGATCGCGGCCCGGTGCTCGTCTGGACCCAGGACGGCGACCGTGGAACTGGTCTCGGTCAGTCCGTAGGCGTTCGCGAAGTTCACCGACGGCCAAGCGAGCAGGGCTGCCTCGATGACCTTCGTCGGCATAGGCGCGCCGCCGTAGGCCAGTGAGCGCAGCGACGGTACCGAATGGTCGGCGTCGGCGGACATGATCCGGGCGAGCATGGTCGGCACGACGAGTGCATGGGTGACGGACTCCGACCGGACCAGTTCCAGCCACTGCTCGCCGGTGAACTGCTCCAAGACGATGCACCTGCGCCCGGCGTACAGGTTCGTGATCACGTTGGCGACCGCGGCGATGTGGTACGGCGGAACGCTGACCAGCGCGGTATCGCCCGGTTCGGCGCCGGCAAACTCGACCGTGCCGAGCACGTAGGACACGAGATTGTCGTGGCGCAGCAGCACGCCCTTCGGCTCGGCGGTCGTACCACTGGTGTAGATCACGACTGCCGGGCTGGAGGACTCGGCGACGCTGCCATCGGCGGGAACCGTGTCGGCGCGTGAGGTCGCCTCAGCCAGCCACTGGGTCGTGGTGAGGATGGTGCCGTCGGGCACCTGTAGCTGCGTTCCCTCCGGTCCGGTGAGGATCGTGGCACGCGGATGATGTGCCACGAGCTGGGCCTGCTGAGCGGCGCTGAGACGGTAGTTGATGGGTACGAGGGGGATGCCCGCGCGCGCCGCAGCGAAGAGCGCGACTGCAAACGTGGGCCCGTTGACGTCGAGGTAGATCAGCGCGCCGGCACCCTGCTCGCGGAGCATCGCGGCACCGCCGCAGGCGGCAGCACGCACCCTTTCGGCCGTGAGTCCACTGTCCTGACGACCCAGGACGACCCGGTCGCCGAAACCGTCGGCGGCCATGTCCAGCAGCATCGATAGGTTCACGACGCCCTCAGTCGGACGCGGGCAGCTGCTTGGCTGCCACCAGGTTGAGGGCTACGCCGTCGAGGGCGAGTTCACCGTCGCCGGGCTTGGTGCACAGCAGCTCGACCACGTTGTCGATGTCCACGTAGCGCTTGCCGATCGTCGCACCGTGGCCAGCCGGCCCCTCCATGGGCAGCTTCTCGCCGGTGTCCTTGCTGGCTGACATCTCATGGCCGCCGCAGGTGAGCGACACCTGACGATCTGCCGACCTGATCACCAGCAGCGTCGTGTCATCGGTGACGCTGTAGAGCGGCTGGCCGGCTTTCAGTTTCATCAAATGCCCCAATTCTCTGGCGACCCCGCTCGGGTGTCGTCGTGGTGTTCCTCGTAGTCCGGTGAACAGTCGTTGCAGGATCATGCCAAGCTGGGGTGACCTCGCACCCGTTGACGTTCCAGGGATCGGAACGTGGCCGCCTCGGCGTCGTTCGGGGCGCCCGGCATTGACCAGTTCGCCGAAGCTCTTTAGGATGTATCCAGGATTTTGAATCCATCGTACGTCCTGCACAACCTGATGTCGTAGGAGGCGTCGTGTCCTATTCGCATCGAGGCGAGTGCTCCATCTCAGGCATCGGCGCCACCGATTTCAGCCGCAAGTCAGGGCGAAGCGTGGTTGCGCTGGCGAGCGAGGCGGCTACCAGAGCCATAGCCGACGCCGGCCTGGAGCGCAGCGACATCGACGGACTGGTTCGCAGCGACTACGACGCCGTCCAGCACAATGACCTGGCATACGCCCTGGGGATGGACAACATCTCGTACTGGGGCGCGACCGGCGTCGGCGGGGCTGCGCCCTGCGGCATGGTGGCCCAGGCTGTGGCTGCCATCGTCTCGGGCCAAGCCACGAACGTGCTCGTCTATCGCGCGCTCAACGGCCGCTCGGGCCTGCGCTTCGGACGCGGTACGGCCATGCAGCAGGCGGCCGGCGCGCCGCGTCTGGGCGGTGGCGGCTCCTACGACGAGTACTTCCTGCCGTACGGGCTGCTCGCACCGGGGCAGATGTTCGCGCTGATCGCGCAGCGACACATGTATGAGTTCGGGACGACGTCGGACGACCTGGGACGCATCGCGGTCGCTGTTCGGCAGCGCGCGAACTCCAATCCGGCTGCCATGATGTACGAGCGCCCGATGACCATGGACGACTACCGGCAGTCGCGGGTAATCAGCAGCCCGTTGAGGCTCTTCGACTACTGCCTGGAATCCGACGGGGCATGTGCCGTGGTGGTCACGAGTACGGAGCGGGCGAGGGACGCGCCGAAGGCGCCTGCGGTGATCAGAGCAGTTGCGCAGTCCGGCTCGCCGGACGTGCAGGGTGGCAAGACCTTCCCCGCGCTCATGCGTCCCACGATCACGACCTACCCGTCCAAGTACGCCGCTGACCGGCTCTACGCGCGGGCGGGCCTCGGTCCGGCCGACATCGACGTCGCTCAGATCTATGACTGCTTCACGATCACCGTGCTCTTGGAGCTCGAAGACTACGGGTTCTGCGCCAAGGGTGAGGGTGGTCCATTCGCGTCGAGCGGTGCACTCGATCCCGGGGGCAGCCTGCCGATCAACACGGCCGGCGGAAACCTCTCCGAGGCCTACATCCACGGGATGAACCACGTGCTGGAAGGCGTCCGGCAGATCCGCGGGGAATCGGTGAACCAGGTGGCCGGTGCGAGCACCTGCCTGGTGACCTCCGGCATCCCGCCGATGACGAGCGCGCTCATCCTGGCGGAGCAGTGATGGCCGATCAGGTGCCGCGCCCCTTGCCGATGACCGAGGACGAGGACACCAGCGGTTATTGGCAGGCCGCGAGCGAGGGTCGCCTGGTGGTGCAGGAGTGTCTGTCGTGTCATGCCGTCCTGCACCTCCCCAAGCCGTTCTGCCATCACTGTGAGTCCTGGGACGTCGGCTGGCGTGAGGTCTCGGGGGACGGCACCGTCTTCTCCTGGACCGTCGTCGAACACCAGGTGCATGCGGCGTTCCCGGTTCCGTACACGATTGTGCTCGTGGAACTCGTCGATGCGCCCGGGGCGCGACTCATCGGACACCTGGACGGCGCACCGGAACTGACGGTCGGACAGCCGTTGCGGGTCCGGTTCGTCGAGCCGGAGCCTGGCGTCACAGTTCCCACCTGGGAGCTCGTGTCCTGAGCGGGTGAGGGTCCCGAGCGGGTGATGCCCTGAGCGGGTGATGCCCAGGCGCGGATCGGTTCAGCTAGAGGCCGAGCGACTTGGCGATGATCGTCTTCATGATCTCGTTCGAACCACCGTAGATCCGGCTGACCCGGGCATCCACGTACATGCGGGCGATGGGGAACTCGCTCATGTAGCCGTAGCCGCCGAACAGCTGCAAGCAGGCATCAACGGTCCGGCCCTGCATCTCGCTGCAGAACAACTTGACCCGGGCGGCGTCCGCGCCGGACAGGTTGCCCTCATCCAGCTCGATGACGGCTTGTTGCAGCATGCAATCTGCCGCCTCCACCTCAGCCGACGCCGCTGCTAGTTCGAACTTGGTGTTCTGGAACGTCGACAGTGGCTTGCCGAACACGACGCGCTGCTTGACGTATTCGACGGTCGCGGCGATTGCTGCGCGCGACATAGCGACCGAGCCGAGCGCAACACTGAGCCGCTCGCCCGCCAAGTTGCTCGTCAGATACGTGAAGGCTGAGCCTTCGTCCCCGAGCCGATTCTCGATGGGCACCCGAACGTCGTCGAAGAACAGCTCGGCGGTATCACCGTATTTCAGGCCGATCTTGTCCAGGTTGCGTCCTCGCGAGAACCCGGGCATGCCTGCCTCCACCACGAGCAGGGTCAGGCCCTGGCGGCGGTCGCTCTCCGCGGACGTGCGCGCGGCGACGACGATGAGGTCGGCGTTGATACCGCCGGTGATGAACGTCTTGGCGCCGTTCAGCACGTACGCATCGCCATCGAGCACTGCCCGGGTCGCTATTCCACTCAGGTCCGACCCGATGGCCGGTTCGGACATCGCAATCGCCGTCATGAGCTCGCCACTGGCCAGTGCGGGCATCCAGCGCTCACGTTGGGCAGGTGTCGCGTAGCTCAGGAAGTACGGCACGACCACGTCCGTGTGCACGCGCATGGGCCCGAGGGACAGATGTGCCCGCAAGGCCTCCTCGGCGACGACCATGTTGTAGGCGTAGCTCGCCTGCCCGCCGCCACCGAACTCCTCGGGTATCCGCAGGCCCAGCAGGCCGAGCTTGCCGGCTTCGCGATAGAACGACGGATCGACGAGGCCGGCCCGCTCCCATTCGGGAACCTGGGGCACGCCTCGCCGCTCGAAGAAGCTACGTGCGACCGACCGCAGCGCCTCGTGCTCCGGACCGTAGATCAGGGAACGCATCGTTATCTCCTTCGTGGCCTGGCTCCACTCTAGGCAATGGAATCCAGGATGCAAGCTTCGTCGTCGCATACCGGAGCGGCTGCGCGGGCGCGGGGCAGCCCGATCTGGCAATCGTCTGTTAGGGTCCGAAATTGAATCCGGGATGCGAGATTCTGTTCCACTCAGATCGCCGCGGGGGTGCCGTGAACCACGCAGTGCAGACCGAGGATCGCGATGGCGTTCTCGTCATCACCATCGATCGGCCTGAGGCCCGCAATGCCGTCAACCGCGCCGTATCCGAGGGCGTGGCGGCGGCAATGGACCTCCTCGACTCGAGTGAGCACCTGCGCGTCGCGGTAATCACCGGCGCCGGCAATACGTTCTGCGCCGGTATGGACCTCAAAAGCTTCAGTCGTGGCGAGACGGTGTCCTTGCCGGGTCGGGGCTTCGCCGGCTTCGTCACGACGCCTCCGAGTAAGCCGCTGATTGCCGCAGTTGAGGGCTATGCCTTGGGGGGCGGATGTGAAATCGCCCTGGCATGCGATCTGATCGTGGCAAGCGTCGGAGCGAACTTCGGGCTCACCGAAGTCAAGCGAGGGTTGATCGCCGCGGGTGGCGGACTGCTCCGCCTGCCCGAACGTCTGCCGTATTCCGTGGCGATGGAGTTGGCGCTGACCGGGGACTTACTTACTGCGACCCGCGCCCACCAATTCGGCATGGTGAATCGCCTAACCGAAGATGGCGGCGCCCTCGATGCGGCGGTGTCCCTCGCGCGGAGTATCTCCAATAACGGGCCGCTCGCCGTATCAGCCACCAAGAGACTATTGAAGCAACGAAGGGATTGGTCCACCGAGACGGAGTTCGAGGAGCAGCAGGCGATAACTGCGCCGGTCTTCGCATCGAATGATGCCCGTGAGGGCGCTCTCGCCTTCGTTGAGAAGCGCCCTGCGGTGTGGACCGCGACGTAGTGGTCACGCCGTCGCACGTTGTCGCCCAAATCACCATGAACAAGAGCGCCAACTGCGACGACCCGACTGCCCGCGCCGGAGTTGCGCCGGACAGTAATATCGGGCGTGCTCCGAAGAGGCTTGCCAGACGGTCTCTCCCTCCGAACGTCGACCCAGGAGACCACATGACGAACGTCGCAGCGGTGCGTAACAGGCCGAGACTCGTCGACGCGGTGGCCGACACCCTCCGGGACTGGATCGTGACCGGTCGGTTGCCCGGTGGCACACAGCTGTTGCAGATCGAGCTGGCCGAGCAGCTCGAGGTCAGTCGGACGCCGCTACGGGAGGCGTTTCGCATTCTGGAGCGCGATGGACTCGTTCGCACCTCGAACAACAACAGGACCGTGGAAGTAGTCACGATCACGCACGAGGACCTCCGGGACATGTTTCGGCTGCGATTGGTCACCGACGGCCTGGCGGCGCGGCTCGCGGCCGAGCGGGGAATGTCGGCGGCCCGGCAGGCGCAGGCCGAGAAACTACTAGTCGAATTGTCGCGGACGTCGAAGCCTCCGTTCAATCCCGCGCAACGGGTTCGCGCGCATGCCGAATTCCACGAACTGATTTCGCTCGCGTCGGGTAATCGCGCCATGGACGTGCTGCTTCCGCTCATCCGGACGAGTTCCGCCGCGATGTATCTGCCGATGGGTGCCGAACCGAAGAGCGTGCCGAGGTCGGATAACGACGACGCGGACACCTTTGAGGCAGTACTGACCGAGGCCGACGATCAGCACCGCGAAATCCTCGAAGCCATCCTTAAAGGCGACGCCGAAGAGGCCGATCGCTTGGCCCGGGATCATTCCGTCAGGACGCTGCACCTATTGGACGACCTCCACACTTGGCAGCACCAGATCAAGCACTCCTCCCAGCGCAAGGCAAAAGAGCCGAAGTCGGCAAGGAACGGTGGTTGATCGCCTGATCGCCCCGCTCTTTCAGCCGCGGGGTTGAATTCCACGAACTCCGGGCTGCAGGGCTGTCGAGGCGAGTAGTCGGGGGCCGGGCAGCGCCGCTCCTTCCACCCTTGCATCCCGGATTCAATCGGCTAGAGTGCTGTTCAGGCCCGCATCGCAAGGGCGCTCGGTCGAGAAGAAGGACCATCCCGGATGGCGGTTTCGAAGGTCGCGATCGGTCCGCAGGGGCTGAACGTGAGTGCTCTCGGGCTCGGGGCGATGGTGCTCTCGGGAACCTACGGTTCACCTGACCTCGCCCAGTCGGAGACCGCGTTCAAGCGAGCTGTCGAGCTCGGTGTGACCCTCATCGACACCGCAGACCTTTACGGCGACGGAGCAAACGAGAGCTTTCTGGCCCCACTGGTCGCGCCGGTGCGAGACGACATCGTGCTGGCAACCAAGTGCGGGCTGACGCGATCACCGACTGGTTCGCCCGTACCGAACGGCCGACCCGAACACGTGGCCAAGGCCATCGATGGCAGCCTCGGTCGGCTAGGTGTGGACCACGTCGACCTCTACTACCTGCACCGGGTGGATCCCGCCGTGCCGATCGAGGACACGATCGGCGCGATGTCTCAGCTGGTGGCTGCGGGCAAGGTCGGTTCCCTCGGCGTGTGCGCGGTGACCGCCGAACAGCTTGAACGGGCGAACTCGGTCTTCCCCATCACAGCGGTGCAGAGCGAGTGGTCGCTGGCCGAGCGGACCTTCGAGACGGAGGTGCTCAGCACAGCCCGGGCGCTCGGCGTCGGCATCGTCGCGTTCTTCCCCCTCGGACGAGGGTTCCTGGCCGGAGCGTTCGATGCGGACGTCGCGTTCTCCAACGACGACAGGTCTGGTGACTCACGGTTCGCACCGCAGAATCTCCCGCACAACTTGGTGGTGCTCGAGGGCCTTCGTGCCATGGCCACCGGCTTGGGGCTGACCATCGCCCAGCTCTCACTGGCCTGGCTCAAGGCACAGGGATCCGACGTCATACCGATACCGGGCCTCGAGCGCATCGAGTACATCGAGGAGAGCGTCGCGGCGTTGGCGGTAGACCTCGGCGCGGCTGAACTGGCCGAACTCGACGCGCTGTTCCACCAGGGGGCGATCCGAGGTGGCCGGCAAGACCCAGGCAGACCGCCTGCCGACAAGTAGCTCGACGACGTCGAGTCCGGCGAATCGACAAACGAGTGAGTTTATCAAATCCGGTGCAAAGACCAATGGCGGTGACATGTGACCAGCGCGAACTCCGCGATCCACGCTAGCCCTGAGTTCTCGGGATACAACTTCCGGGATACGAGCCCTGAGTATGTGCTCGACCCGTTCGTCGCTACGCGAGACCTGCGAGTCGGCCGGGCGCTCTGGTCGCCCACCTGGGGCGGATTCTGGACCCTGACCAGCGGCAAGGACGTGCGTGACTGCCTGCAGGACTCGACGCTCTTCTCGAGCAGTGGTGGTTTTGGCATCCCGGCACGGCAGAAGGAACGCAAGATCATTCCAGTCGAGCTGGATCCGCCGGAGCACGGCAAATACCGGCAGGCATTGGCGCCGTTCTTCGGACCCAGGGCGGTCGGGCTTCTCGACGAATCGCTACGGCGAGCGGCCGGTGAGCTGATCGACAGCTTCGTCCAGGACGGGCGCTGCGAGTTCATGAGCCAGTTCGCGGCGAAGTTTCCGACGGCGTCGATGGTCGCGATGTTAGGCCTGCCGGTCGAGGACACCGCCATGTTCGTGCAGTGGAACCACGAGTTCCTGCATGCCCACTCCATCGCGGACAACTCGGCCGGAGGGGAGCTGGACGCCGCTCAGAAGATCGAGAACTACCTGGCCGAGGCCGTGCGCGCGCGGCAGGTCAAGCCGTTGGACGACATGATCAGTCATTTGATGGAGGCGTCGATCGACGGGCGGTCGATCAGTGTCGATGAGGTGGTGAGCATCGCGTTTCAGCTGTTCATCGCGGGGCTGGACACCGTAACGGCAGTGCTGGGCCGGTCCTTCCTCTATTTGGCCACGAACCAGGCCGACCTCAGCCGCCTGGTCGCCGATCCGTCGCTCAGAGACAGCGCGGTAGAGGAACTACTACGGCTCTTTCCGATCGCGATCGTAACCCGGACCGCCACCAGGGATGCCGACTTCGCCGGCGTCCGGATTCGCGAGGGTCAACGCATCCTCATCGATATGGATTTCTGGAACCGCGATCTGGCGGAGTTCGTCGATCCCGACGCGTGCAACTTTGCCCGAACGAACAACCGGCACATCAGCTTCGGTGCAGGCAGGCACAGGTGTCTCGGCTCGCACCTCGCCCGCCTCGAGCTCGGCATCGCGATCGACGAGTTCCACAAGCGCATTCCCGAGTACCGGCTCGACGAAGACGCACCGCCGACCCCGTTCGCAGATCTGATCCGCGGTGTCAACGACCTCACGCTGGTGTGGGATCAGCAGTGACGGCGCAGCGCCACCGCATGCGTACCCGCAGGCAGAGAGGCGGACGCGAAGGCGTGTGCTGGCCGGTCCCGAAGGGGCGATCACGCTATCCGGCCAAGGCTCGGAGGACTAGCCCGCCGAGCTGACGCCGGCCGGCGCTCTATTGCCGATGCCGTGAGATCGCGACCCTCGCGGACGAGGCCGAGGATCCCGGATCCGTGGTCCTGACGATGGCAATTTTTCACACTGCCTCACTGCTGATTAGAAGGAGCAAGCCCCATGACCGAAGAAGTGCCGGTCCGGTACGAGAAGCACGGCGGCGTCGGCCTCGTGACGATGGATCGCCCCGAGTACGGAAACGCACAACACAGCAAAATGACCTATGCCCTCGACAAGGCCTTCTACGCCGCCTGCGCTGATGACGAAGTCAAGGTGATTGTGCTTGCGGGCGAGGGGAAGCACTTCTCCGCCGGCCACGATCTAGGCACGCCCGGCCGGGACATCGACCAGAGTTTCGATCGCGTCGCCACCCTGTGGTGGGACCACGTCGGCCACGATGGAGGTGCGTCCCGGTACGCCCGGGAGTCCGAGGTCTATCTCGGAATGTGCCGACGCTGGCGCGACATTCCGAAACCCACCATCGCAATGGTGCAGGGTGCCTGTATCGCCGGCGGCCTGATGCTCGCCTGGGCGTGCGACCTCATCGTCGCCAGCGACGATGCGTTCTTCGGCGATCCGGTCGTCGCGATGGGGATCCCAGGCGTGGAGTATTTCGCGCATCCCTGGCAGATGGGTGCCCGCCACGCAAAGGAGTTCCTGTTCACCGGCGAGCGCATCTCCGCGGCGCGTGCCAAAGAGCTGGGAATGGTCAACCGGGTCGTGGCGCGCGACTCCCTGCGTGACGAGACGCTGGCGTTGGCGGAGCGGATTGCTCGGATGCCCGCGTTCGGCCTGGCTCTGACCAAACGGGCCGTGAACCAGTGTGAGGACCAGATGGGTCTGCGCGACGGGATGGACAGCGTCTTCGGACTGCATCACCTGGCCCACGCGCACAATGCCGAGGTCGGTCTCGACTCGTTGGGCGGACACGGAGTCAAGTCCATGAAAGAGGCAGTCACTCCCGGCGCAGGGGCGGGCAAATGAAGGTGCTCGAGGGCGTCCGGGTGGTCGAACTGGCGTCGTACCTGTTCGTTCCGGCCGCGGGCGCGATACTTGCCGACTGGGGTGCCGATGTGATCAAGATCGAGCATCCGGAGCGGCCCGACCCGCAACGGACGCTAGTCGTCGCGGATATGAGCGTGGGCGACGCACCGTTCTCTGCGCTGTCGCAGCAGACCAATCGCGGCAAACGGAGCATCGGACTGAACCCTGGCTGTGAGGGCGGCTACGCGCTGCTCGGCAAGCTGTTGGCAACTGCGGATGTGTTCCTCACCAACCTGCTGCCCGATAGCCGGGCGCGGATGCGCGTTGATGTCGATGAGATCCGGGCGATGAATCCGTCGATCATCTACGCGCGGGGCAGCGGCTACGGGCCTGTCGGAGCCGAACGGAACACGCCCGGTTTCGACGGGACGACGTTCTGGGCGCGGGGCGGCGCCGCAGACAACCTGACTCCGGGCGGCGCGCTGCAGCCGACACCCATGCGCCCGGCTCTGGGCGATCTTCCGGGATCCACATCGGTCGCGGGTGCGGTTGCCGCTGCCCTGTTCCACCGGGAGCGCACCGGTGTCGCCGCAGTGGTCGATGTGTCGCTGCTCAACGTGGCCGTATGGGGCAACTCGCCCGCGATCATCGCCGCTGCGATGCAGGGTGGCCCAATCCAGAAGACTCTTCGTGAGGACAACTCGAATCCGGCGACGCTGGCTTACAGGACAGCCGACGACAGGTTCGTCAAGCTGTCACTCTTCCAATCCGATCGCTACTTCGCGCAGCTCTGCCAGTCCGTGGGAGTTCCCGGGTTGGCCGAGGATCCGCGCTTCGTCGACTCCACGGCCAGAGCAGCAAACCGGCGCGAGTGCGTCGCTGCATTGGACGCTGCCTTCGGGCGCCTGTCGCTCGCCGAGGTCGAGCAGGGGCTGGCCAGTCTCGACGGCCCGTGGTCAGTCGTGCAGACCACCTACGAGGTGAGTCAGGACCCACAGGTCGTCGCCAACGAGTACCTGACCCAAGTCGAGGCAGAGGACGGCACGTACACGATTGCAGCCTCGCCCTGGCAGTTCGGCGAGACGCGCTACCCGTTGCAGGCCGCACCCGAACATGGTGCCGACACCGACGAGATCTTGCTTGAACTCGGCCTCGACTACGACGAGATCCTGGCGCACAAGATCGCCGGCGCCATCAACTGACCTGTTGGCTGAGTGGGTGCTGGCTGGTGAGCCGGTCAGCACCCATCGCCGGAACGACGGTCCAAGCGATCGTCGCGGAGCTGTTGATCATGCACTGCGGTCGTCGGTGCTGCGCGCTTCGCCGCGGCCAGTAGATCCGAACAGAACGCGGTGACCGCGCTGACGTAGGCGTACGGGGCCTCCCAGGGAACGAAGTGCCCGCAGCCCTGGAGCACGAAAGGGCCCATGTGGTTGGGGAAGGCGATTGCCGCGACCCGGTCGAAGTCAGGGGCGACGACGCGGTCCGATGAGCCGAATAGGATCAGGGTACGGGTGGAGCCACCGACCCTGCTCATCGTCGGCTCGCTTCGACTGCCTTCGTCGTAGCGGGCCTCGTAGGCACCCAGTGATGCACGGAAACGGGCTGCGTCCTGGAACGGCTCGCAGTGGAAGTCCACCGCGGAGTAGTCCCCGGGTGCAGCAGACCTGACCGTGAACGTGCCTGGATGGGCCCAGTCCCTGGACGTGTAGAAGGTCTCAACGTAGCGATGCCGCTGCGCGGCGCTCGCCAACTCCGCGGCCAGCGAATCGGCGTCGGTTCCCTGGCGGAGGTGGTAGTCGAGGTTCTCCCGGGGCGGTCTCGTTCGTAGCCCGGCCATCGCTTCCCGGTCATAGGGGAGCGGGCAGTTGGTGAGCACCAGGCGTTCAGTGCAGTCCGGGAAGCGCAGCGCGAAGTCCTGCGCGATGACGCCGCCGAAGTCGCCCCCCGCGACGACGACCCTCCGATGACCCAGGCCGTCGGTCACCAACGCCTCAAGATCGCGGCTCGAGGCAGGCGCGTCATGCCTGCCGTCCGGGCCGAGAGCGGACTCACCGAATCCGCGCAGATCCGGAACGATCACGTCGAACCCGGCCTCCGCCAAGGGTTCGATGACACGCCAATACAGGCGCTTCGTCTCCGGCCAGCCGTGGATCAGTAGCAGCGGGACGCCGCCCGCGCCGAGGCGCACATACGCCTGGCGGAAACCTCGCCCCTCGTACCACTGGGTCGGGTACCGGTGCCGGTCAACCGACACCGGCACGCCAACCCGTCGGCCCGGTCCGAGCCGTCAACTCCGAGCCGTCTGTCGATCCGTACCGCCGGTCAGCTGCGCGGGAACCGGTACAGCTCACGCGCATTGGTCTCCACGATCTTCGCGACCTCGTGGTCGGGAACATCGTGGAACATCTCGCTGACGACCTTGCGGCTGTTGGGCCAGTACGAGTCCGAGTGGGGGTAGTCGGCCTCCCACGTGATGTTGTCGATCCCGATGGTGTGGCGGTTGTCGACGCCGTACTGATCGGTGATGAAACAACCGTAGATGTGCTTCTTGAACAGATCCGACGGTCGAGTGGTCTGGTCGATGTTCTGGTAGAAGCGGTGGCGCTCCCACGTCAGATCCGCGCGCTCGAGCAGCCACGGGATCCAACCGATGCCGCCCTCGGCGATCGACACCTTCAGGTTGGGGTGACGGTGGAAGGTCGGGGAGAAGATCAGGTCGGCGACCGCGTTCATGGAGTTGGTGCCCATCAGCGTGATCATGACCGCCATCGGCGCGTCCGGGGCGGTCAGGCGTACCTGGCCAGAGGTACCGAAGTGCATGCCGACCACGATCTGCGTCTCTTCGAACACGTCGAACAGGCGATCCCAATGATCGCTGTGGTACGACGGGTGACCAAGTGGCACCGGGTTCTCCGGGAAGGAGATCGCCCGCACGCCGCGATCAGCGAGCCGGTGCAGTTCGGCGATCGAGGCGTCCAGATCCCAGTAGGGCAGGATCCCGACCGGAATGAACCTGTCCGGGTACGGCGTCACCCACTCCTCATGCACGAAGTCGTTCCAGGCCTTGGTGCACAGGATCGCCAGCTCGGGATCCTTGATGTTCTGGAACATGGTCCCGGCAAACTTCGGGAAGGAGGGGAACAGCAGTTCGGCCTGGACACCGTCGATATCCATGTCTTCGACTCGCGCGGCCGGCTCGTAACAGCCAGGGATCATGTCGGCGAAGCGGAGCGGCTCAGTGCCGATCTGGTCACGCGGGCGGCCGGCGACGGCGTTGAGCCCGAGCTGGGCATAGACGACGCCCTCCATCAGCCAGACCTGGCTGCCCTTCGTAACGCCCTGGCCAAAGCCGTACTGGTCCTTCTCGTCACCGGTCGCCTCGATGATGCGCGGGCCGAGTTCGACGAACTTCTTTGGCAGGCGGTCGGCCCACACGCCGGGGCGCTCGACGAGGTGATCGTCTACGGATACCAGCTGCATGTCGTCGGTTAGAGGCATCGATGCTCGCTCCTATCTAAGGATTTGGATGTTCTGTTGCTCGGCTTGGGGGACCCGCGCAAGCGACGGATCACGTGCTCGTATCCAGGATACTCAGCGAGGGCTTTCGGTGATAGGTTTTCGGCTGTCGGATTGCGAAGGCCCGAATCGCGGGGTAGCCAGACCGGGTAACGACTACCCGACGCCGACTACCCAGCAGTGTGGGCGGCACCAGTAGTGCGAAGCGACGATAGGCGGAGTACCGATGGCTGAGATCCCCGAGCTCGGTGAGTCAGACTGGGAAGAAGAGGATCTGCTGACCCTGGACGAGGCTGGTGTGCGGCTTCGGGAGGAGCTCGCGAACGAACTGGCCTCCCTCGCGACAGCCGGAGCCGATGATTCAACGCCTCGTGTACTACGGGCTCGGGCCCGGATCGCCGCGATCCGCTCGCGGCTGAGCTACATCGACGAGGGGCTTGCTCAGGGTGTGGGAACCCTTCGAAAGATCCCACGGAGCTGACGTTCCACGCCGGCGGCGCCGGGCTGATCCGCGCGGACGGCCAAGGAGCGCGCCTAGGCGATTGGCCGCGAACCCGGGGAACCTGGTTGCGGAGGGGGACTTCTAGTCATCCGGTATCCAGGATGCTCTAATCGGCTCTGACGCCCGGGCAGACCCGGGACACCATGCCTCATGGGGAGTGCTGCCTGATGCCAGAAGGAATCTTTGTGGTCATGTCCGACCCGTACCCCGGCCAGGACGAGGAGTTCGACCGCTGGTACGTCGAGGAGCACATGGTTGAGACGTTGGCGGAGATGCCCGGGCTCACCTATGCGCAACGGTTCAAGCGCGACGACTGGTTCGGTCTCCCCGCGCGCTTTCCCGGGTATCTGACGGTCTACGGCGTTCAGGACGGCTCGGCTGACGAGCTGAAGGTGGCCGTGGCGGAGCAGCGTGAAGCGGTTGCCGCGGCCCGGGCAGCGAACCGAGCACCGCACCGCCTCGCCATCGCACCGTCGATGGACCTCGAATCAGTGAGGTCGGGCATCTTCTTGCCGACCTCAGCGCGGATCGTCCCATCGCAGGTTCGCAGCTGAAACGGTGCGAGCCTACGTAGCCGACAGCGCCGCGCCGCTGCACCTTCGGTTCGCCGAGGCGCCCGAGCCCGTGCGACCAGCGCCGTCCGAGGTGTTGGTCGACATCGAGGCCACCGCCCTGAACAGGGGTGAACTGCTCGCTTCCTGGCCGGAGGGCACGACCCTGGGCTGGGACTTCGCGGGAACCGTGCGCACGGCGGCCGAGGATGGGTCCGGCCCGCCCGCAGGCACCCAGGTGTTCGGGTGGACGCCCAGCACCGGCACCTGGGCCGAGCGAGCCCTCGTGCCCACCACGACATTGGCCCGGTTGCCGGCGGGGCTGTCGCCGGTCGCGGCGTCGGCAATTGGTGTGGCCGGGGTGACCGCCCTCTACGCCCTGCGCAGGGGCGGATCGCTGCTCGGCCGAACGGTGATCGTGACCGGCGCGGCAGGCGGGGTCGGCAGGATCGCGGTTCAGCTCGCCGTGCGGGCGGGCGCCGCAGTCCATGCGATCGTCGGCGCAGGCCCCGGCCGGATTGACGCGATCACCTCGCTCGAACTGGAGGGCGTGACGGTCGCCCACTCCCTCGAACCCAAAGGCGAACGGGCACATCTCATCCTCGAGTCGGTCGGTGGTGACTCGCTGTCGGCCGCGTGCCGACGGGTCGCGCACGGCGGTGTGATCGTCACCTACGGACGGTCGTCCCAGAAACCTGGATCGGTTCCGCCGGACTGGTTCTACCGGGATGCCAGGATCGAGGGTCTGCAGTTCAAGCGCGACGCGTTACGAGACGATCGGTCACCGTCGGCGCTGGAGACACTCGCCTCCCTCGCGGCCCGCGGGCAACTGGATCCCGGGGTCGGACTTGCCGATGACTGGCTGAACCTGCCGGCCGCCGCGAAGCGCGTCCTGGATCGCGAGGTGCCGGGCCGCGCGGTGCTTCGCGTGCATGGTGGTTGCTGAACTTCGCCCTGTGGTCTCGTCGCGAGTTCAGCGGAGTGGAACGGCGGGCTATGTCGGTGCTGTATCCAGGTAGTATCCTGGATACAGCGAAATTCAATGACCGAGAGACCGGCCGGGGGGATGACACGATGCACATCAAGGTGGGCGAGCGCCTGCGCAGCGCGGTGGATACCACGGAGATCGTGATCATCAGGGCCGAGCCCGGCGACGTCGCGTTGACCTGCGGCGGCCAGGCCATGGTGGCGCCGGACGCCTCCGTGCCGGTCGGGTCACCGGTCTCGGGGCAGGACACGGGCACCGCGCTCGGTAAGCGATACACGACCGTCGACGCGGCGATCGAGGTGTTGTGCACCAAGGCCGGCCAGGGCTCGCTGTCGGTGGACGGTGTGGCGATGACCCTCAAGCAGCCCCGCGGTCTCCCGGCGTCGGACTGAACGGCGAGCAGATGAATATCGCAGTGCTGAGTAACGAGACCGGGGAGCTGGCCGGCCGTCGGCTACACGAGTCGCGGCTATCCCTGGGGGAGAAGGTCTGATGGATCTGACTGAGCGACCCCAAGATGCGCGATTCCGTCGGGAGGCTCGGGAATGGCTCGCCGAGAACTCCCCGCCCCTGCCTCTGCCTTCGGGCGACAGCGCCACGGGCGTGCCGGTGAACCTGGAGTGGGAACGGCAGCTCTTCGACGGTGGATGGGCGGTTGTCTCCTGGCCCGAGCGCTACGGCGGACGCGACGCCGACCTCTGGCAGTGGCTGATCTTCGAGGAGGAGTTCTATGCCGCCGGCCTTCCACAGCGGGTTGCGCAGAACGGGATCTCGCTACTGGCACCGGCCCTGTTCGAGTTCGGCACCGAATCCCAGCGCGAGCGCTACCTGCGGCGGATGGCTTCGGTCGCGGACATCTGGTGTCAGGGCTGGTCGGAGCCGGAGGCAGGAAGTGACCTCGCGTCGCTGCGGTCGACGGCGGTCCGTGACGACGCGGCCGGCGGCTGGCGGCTCCATGGCCAGAAGTGCTGGTCGACCCGCGGTGCCTACAGCTCTCACATGTTCGGGCTGTTCCGCACCGGCACCCAGCAGGAGCGACACGCAGGCCTCACCTACTTCCTGATCGACCTGCGGCAGCCTGGCGTCTCGGTGCATCCGGTCGCCCGGCTCGACGGCGATGACGGCTTCGCCGACGTCTTCTTCGACGGGGCCCTGGTGCTGGACGAGGATGTCCTGGGCGCCGTCGGAGGCGGCTGGCAGGTCGCGATGGCGACCGCGGGCTCTGAACGCAGCCTGTCACTGCGTAGCCCGGGCCGGTTCCTCGCGAGCGCGGACCGCCTCGTCAAGACACTGCAGGCGGAGCCCGGCAAGAGCAGCGATCCCCGGCTTCGCGCTGCCGTGGCCGATAGCTGGATGGCGGCCCAGGCCTACGCCCTGTCCACGAATGTCCTGGTCTCCGGAATCCTGGACGGTGCCCAGGTGGGCGCCGAGGCGAGCCTGAGCAAGGTCTTCTGGTCAGAGCTGGACGTCGCCCTGAACGAGACTGCCCTGCAGGTGCTGGGCGACGACGCAGACCTGGACAGCCCCTGGATGCGTGGCTACGAGTTCTCCCTGTCCGGACCGATCTACGCCGGGACAAACGAGATCCAGCGCAACATCATCGCCGAGCGTCTGCTCGGCCTACCGCGGAGGTGAAGCGTGGACAGCCGGCTGACGTCTGAACAACTCGAAATGCGGCGCGCGCTGCGTGAGGTGCTGACCGACGCCTGCCCGCCGTCGGTCGTCCGCGCGCAGTGGAACCCGGATGCCCCATCGGTGGTCACGACCAAGTTGTGGCAGCGGCTGCGCGAGCTCGGGCTCTTCGGCGTCCTCGCGAGTCAGGAGATCGGCGGGATGGGTGGCAACGAGGTGGACCTAGCGGTGCTCCTCGCCGAATGCGGGCGCTTCGCGGTACCCGGGCCGCTCATCGAAACGATGGCGGTCGGTGTTCCGGCCGCGGCGGAGCTGCCGGGCGAGACGGTCGCCGACGTTCTGTCAGGGGCGTTGGTGGTCACTGCGGCACCCGCCGGCGCAGGCTGGTTCGCCGAGGCCGATACGGCAGCGCTGTTCGTACAGGTGTCCGGCGGTGAGCTCGCGATGGCCGAGGCCGAGGACGTCCGGGTGGGCGCACGGCGGGAGACGATCGACAGGTCGGTGCGGCACTTCGAGGTGACCGGGGGAGCTTGGCGCGCTATTGCTGGCAGCGACGGCGAGCGTGCAGGAAATCGTGCCACGCTTGCGGTCGCGGCGCAGCTCATCGGACTAGCCGACCGGATGATCAGCATGACCGTCGACTACGTCCAGGTTCGAGCTCAGTTCGGCAAGGCGATCGGCACGCAGCAGGCGGTCAAGCACCACCTCGCCACCGCGTTGATCGCCTTGGAGCATGCTCGGCCTGTCGTCTACCGGGCCGCGTACTCGGTCGCATTCGCCGAGCCGAATGCGAGGCGCGACGTCAGCTTTGCCAAGGTCTATGCCCACCGCTCCGCGGCCCTGGCCGCGCGCGTAGCGCTGCAGTGTCACGGGGCGATCGGCTACTCCTGGGAGCACGATCTCAACCTGTGGATGAAACGGGTGTGGGCGCTGGCTCCGGCGTGGGGAACAGTCGCCGCTCATGAGGCAGTGGTGGCGGCGGCCGTGCTCGACGGCGCCCCGTCCTAGACCTGGCGGCTTCGAGCCGGTGCAGCGGCTCGAAGCCCAGCCCTGGTCGTTGCGCCTAAACCAGCTCGAGGATGGTGGCGTTGGCCATCCCCCCACCTTCACACATGGTCTGCAGTCCATAGCGGATCCCGTTGTCGCGCATGTGGTGTGCGAGACGGGCCATGAGCACGCCGCCGCTGCCGCCCAGCGGATGACCCACCGAGATCGCCCCGCCGAGCGGATTGACGCGCGCGGGATCGGCCCCGGTTTCGGCGATCCAGGCCAGGGGAACCGGGGCGAACGCCTCGTTGACCTCGAAGGCCCCGATGTCGTCGATGGTCAGGCCTGCCCGGCTCAGCGCCTTCGCGGTGGCCGGGATGACGCCTGCGAGCATGACGACCGGGTCATCGCCGACCACCACGGCCGTCTTGATCCGGGCGAGGGGACGCAGGCCTCGCTGCGCGGCCACCTCGCTCGTGGTGATGAGCAATGCCGAGGCGCCGTCAGAGATCTGCGAGGAGTTCCCTGCCGTCACGACGCCGTCCTCACTGAACACCGGCTTGAGGGCGCCCAGCGTGGCGAGGTTGGACCCGCGCCGGACGCACTCGTCCATGTCGAGCACGCCGGGCAGCGGTGCCAGCTGGGCCGCCAGTGCTCCTGAGTCGATCGCGGCCGCGGCTCTTTCGTGCGACTCGAGTGCGTACTGGTCGAGCTCCGTGCGCGACTGCGCCCACTTCACGGCGATCATCTCCGCGCCGAGCCCTTGACTGAAGTTCTCCACGCCGTAGCGGTGGAGCACGCCCGGCCCGAAGGTCTGTCCGCCGACGCGCGACGAACCCATCGGGACGCGCGACATGCTTTCCACGCCGCCGGCCACTGCGATGTCGTACTGACCGCTGATCACTGCCGCTGCGGCGAAGTGAACGGCCTGCTGGCTCGAGCCGCACTGGCGGTCCAGTGAAACGCCTGGCACCGACTCCGGCCAGCCCGCGCCTAGTACGGCACTGCGCGCCACGTTCACGGACTGGTCGCCGACCTGGTTTACAACGCCCCAGATCACGTCTTCCACGTCGGCCGGATCGAGATTGGTCCGACCGACGAGGGCCCGCAGCACGTGCGAGGACAACTCGACCGGGTGCACCCCGGCCAGACTCCCGTTGCGCCGCCCTAGCGGCGTTCGAACGGCGTCGACGATCACTGCGTCCCGCATGGCCCACTCCTCGTCCTCGACATCCAGGAGACCCGGACCGCCGAGCGGTGTGACACGGCATTGCCCTGGATGTATCCAGGATACTACTGTACGCGATATGGCGATTTCCAGCGTGGGGGATTTGGCAACGGGGAAGGGCGGTCGCGTCCCGGCTGCCGTGCTGCGGCACCCGCAGGCTTCGACGAGGGCAACGGAGAGGTGAGCGACTACCCCGCTGCAGGCGAAGTGCCGCAGCTACCGTCCAGGGAGGCGCTGTTCGATCTGCGGGGGCGATCGGTGCTCGTCACCGGGGGAACCCGCGGATTGGGTCGCGCCATGGCGCACGGCTTTGCCTCTTGGGGCGCCGACGTCGTGGTGAGTTCTCGAGACGAGGAGTCCTGCCGGCGGGTAGCCGGAGAACTCCAGGAATATGGCAACCGCGCGGAGTGGGTCACGTGCAATGTTGGCCACTGGGATCAGGTGGAGCGGCTTGCCGACGAGGCTGTAGCAAGGTTCGGGTCGATCGACGTCCTCGTGAACAACGCCGGGATGTCGCCGTTGTACCCCGACCCTCGATCGGTGACCGAGGCGCTGTTCGACAAGACCATCGCGGTCAACCTGAAGGGCCCGTTCCGGCTCGCGGCGATCCTGGGTGCGCAGATGGTGGAGAACGGAAAGGGATCGATCATCAACATCGGCAGCACGGGATCGTTGAGGCCGACTCGCCACATAATTCCCTACGCCGCTGCGAAGGCTGGCCTCACCGCCATGACGATCGGCTTCGCCGATGCCTTTGGTCCTCAAGTCCGAGTCAATGCGATCCTGCCCGGACGGTTTCGCACCGACGTGACCAAGGGGTGGGACGAGGAGATGCTCAGCGGAGCGCGCTCGCGGTTGTCCCGGATCGGCGAGCCGTCCGAGATCGTCGGCGCCGCGGTCTACCTCGCCTCCGATGCGTCGTCGTACACCACCGGATCGATCATGGTCCTTGACGGCGGCTCCTATTGACGGCGGTGGGCACGTGAAGACGCCGTGGCCGTGCGCACGCGCACCGTGGAAGGAATGACATGAAGCTGTCGCTGTTCTGCCGCCCGTACAACCTGCCGCAGGCCGATGAAGCGCTGTTCCCCGTCGCGGCGCGAATGGCCGATGATGCCGGGTTCTACTCGATCCATTTCGGCGAGCACATCCTCATCGCCGAGCAGACCGATCGTTACCCGTTCGGCCCCTGGACCCACGGACTGGATGCGGGATGGTCCGATCCCCTCATCGCGCTTGCGGCCGCGACAGCTGTGACGAGCCGGATCAAGTTGTCCAGCGGCATCATCCTGGCCCCGCTGCATCCCGCGGCGGTGCTGGCCAAGCAGATCGCCACCCTTGACGTGCTGTCTCGGGGGCGGGCTGAGCTGGCGTTCGGGGTGGGCTGGCAACCCGAGGAGTTCGAGGCGGTCGGCGTCCCGTTCGACCGGCGTTACTCGCGGCTTGACGACACCCTCCGGGCTTGCCGCGCACTGTGGGGCAGTCAGCCTGCGAGCTTCACGTCGGACTCCGTCCGCTTCAGCGACGTCCGCGCCTATCCACTGCCGGTGCAGGAACGGGTGCCCGTGCTGTTGGGGCTCAAACCGACTCCGCGGAACGCCGCCCGGATCGCCGAGTATGGCGACGGCTGGTGCCCGGTCCGCTACAGCCCGGAGCAGGTTGCCGCAGGCCTGGAGGTGATCCGGCCCGCGATGGAGGCGGCCGGGCGCGACCCGGACTCCTTGATCGTGCGCGTGCAGGCACCTCTCGTGCTGCTCGCCGACGGACGGATCAACGTCCACGAGACCCTGGCGGTCGGCCCGGCGTACGAGCGGGCGGGCGCGACCGTCCTGGCGGTCGGACCGACTCTCGGCTGTCGCGATGTGGACGACATGGACACGCTGATAAAGGAGATCGCAGATGCGGCCGAGCCCTCTTAGGACCTATGCAGTGGAGGTGGCGCGATGAGCTGGGATTTCGAGACCGACCCGGAGTTTCAGCGGGAGCTCGATTGGATCAGTGACTTCGTCCGCGAGGAGATCGTCCTCGTAGACGAGATCCTTGGCTCGCCGGCGGATATGCGGAGCCCGCTGCGGCAACGGCTGATCCCGCCACTTCAGGCGCGGGTGAAGGAGCGTGGCCTGTGGGCGCTTCACTTGGGCCCGGAGCACGGCGGCCGGGGCTACGGCCAGGTGAAGCTGGCACTGATCAACGAGATCCTCGGGGCGACGCGGTGCGGTCCATTCATCTTTGGCTGTCAGGCCCCGGATTCCGGCAACGCCGAGCTCCTCGCTCGTTTCGGCACCGACGCGCAGAAGAAGGAGTACCTGCAGCCGTTGATCGACGGGGACATCTGCTCGACGTTCTCGATGACGGAGCCGGCGGGCGGGGCGGACCCGACCTCCATCACCGCCTGCGCCGAACTCCGCGGGGATCGATGGGTGCTGTCCGGTGAGAAGTGGTTCGCCTCGAACGCTCGCTTCGCCGAGTTCATCATCGCGGTCGTCGTCACCGACCCCGATGCCGCGCCGCGCAACAGGTCCTCGATGTTCCTCATCCCCCGTGAACATCCGGGTCTGGAGATCGTGCGCAACGTCGCCAGCGTCGGCCAGCCGCAGGGGGACGGATCGCACGGCTACCTGCGCTTCGTGGATCTCGAACTCGGCCCGGAGCGAATGCTGGGGGAACGCGGCCAGGCCTTCGCCATGGCGCAGGCACGTCTGGGGGGCGGAAGGATCCACCACGCCATGCGTACCGTCGGGGCCGCCCGCAGGGCCTTCGACATGCTGTGCGAGCGGGCGCTGTCCCGCCACACCCAGGGGTCTCCACTTGCCCACAAGCAACTGGTGCAGCAGGCGATCGCCGAGTCGTGGCTGAGCCTGGAGCAGTTCCGCCTGCTGGTGTTGCGCACCGCGTGGCTCATCGACACGCGCGGCAACTACGAGAGTGTGCGCGGCGACATCGCCGCGGTGAAGGCAGCCATGCCGCGCGTTTTGCACGACCTCGCAGGCCGGGCACTGCAGCTCCACGGGTCGATCGGGGTGTCCGATGAGATGCCGTTCTCCCGCCTGATCATCGAGTCCTACCAGATGGGGCTCGTCGACGGCCCCACGGAGGTGCACCAGATGACCCTGGCCCGGCAGGTGCTGAAGAACTACGAGGCGTCCGACTCGCTGTTCCCCGCCTACCACCTGCCCACACTCAAGGCCCTGGCCTTGGCGAGATACGGCGACGCGCTCGCCGAGAGCCCGCCGGAGGAGCCGTGGGCCTGAGCTCGGGCGTGCCGCTGGACCTTGACGCGTTGCAGTCCTGGATGGACACGCAGCGCCTGGGCTCGGGCCCACTCGCCGGTGCGACGGTCCTCACCGGAGGGACCCAGAACCTGCTGATCAAGTTTGAGCGGGCGGGGCGGGAGTATGTGATCCGCACTCCGTCCTCGCCGAAGCGCCCGGGTGCCGACGAGACGATCCAGCGCGAGATCCGCGTGTTGCGGGGAATTGCCGGCACAGCGGTCCCGGCGCCCAGGCTTGAGGCCTCGTGTGAGGACCTCTCGGTTCTGGGTGGGGCGTTCTACCTGATGTCGGTATGTGGCGGGTTCAACCCGGCAGAGCAGTGGCCGGATCAGTTGTCCGACGATCCCGGGTACCTGGCCGGGTTCGGCATAGCCATGGTCCGGGCGCTGCTGCCGCTGGGGGAGATCGAACCGCGCCGCTTCGAGGCCGAGGGCATGCGCAGCCCGGATGGCTGGCTCGAACGGCAGCCTGATCGCTGGCGACGGCAGTTCGAGAGTTACCCGACGGCCGCGAGCATCACCGGCGTTGCGCGGTTGAACACGTGGCTGACACAGCGGTGCCCCCGGCAATGGCAGGCAGGGCTGATCCACGGCGATTTCAACCTGGGCAACGTGTTGGTCAGCCGGTCTGAACCTGAAGTCCTCGCTATCGTCGACTGGGAGCTGGCCACCCTGGGTGACCCCTTGCTGGATCTCGCTCATCTGCTCATGACATGGCCGGCCGGTCACGGCAGCTGGCTCTATCACCAGCTCGACGACCCCCGGCTCACGTCAGCCGGCACCATGTTGGAGTACTACCGGGCACACAGCCCTCGAGACGTCCCGGACTTCTCCTGGTACTGCGTGCTCGCCTGCTACCGGCTCGGCATCATTCTCGAGGGGACGCATGCGCGGGCGACGATGTCATTGGCGGCGCGCGACACCGGGGACCGGCTGCACGGGTACGCGGTGAAGCTGATCGGACTGGCCGAGGACATCGTCGATGGCCTCGCGCCGGTCTGAGCGTGGGCACACGCAACCGCCCACGGCTGGCCGTCCCCTTCTATCGTTGCCGCTGCAGCGAGCCTGACCGCCGTGATCGTGTGGACGGCTAGAGGACGAACCCGGCGTCCACTGGCAGGTTGACGCCGGTGATGTACTTGGCGGCGTCGGAGACGAGGAACATGACGGCATCGGAGATGTCGTTGGGCTGGGCGATCACGAACGGCAGCGCATGGGTGCCGACCGGCCTGGTGGAACCCTGACGGATCGACTCGGTGTAGCCGTGCACCTCCTCGCTCTGCGCCATCGCGGTGTTCACCGCAGTGGGATGGATGGCGTTGACCCGAATCGAGTGCTGCCCCAGCGATGCGGCGTAGGAGCGCATCAGCCCGACGATCCCGTGCTTGGCCGCGGTATAGGCCAAGCCGCAGGGCGTCCCCCCGTAACCCGGGCCCAGCCCGGCAACCGATCCGGTCAGCACGATGGCACCGCCGGTTCCCTGGGCGATCATTGTGGGGGCGGCGGCCTGGACGGTGTTGAATGCCCCGCTCAGGTGGACGCCGATCACCTGGTCCCACGCGTCGGGGGACTCGTCAGCCTGCATCGCGCTGATGCCTGCGTTCACGATGACGATGTCGACCGTGGGGAGCTTGGTCAGTGAGTCGGTTACTGCCTCGCACATTGCGGCGAGGTCGCGGACGTCGACCTGATGGGTGACGATTCGCTGACCGAGCGCCGTCACGAGCCTGGCGGTCTCTTCGAGGTCGCTGGGTGATGCGAGCGGGTAGGCGACACTCGACAGGTCGTGGCAGATGTCGATCGCGATGATGTCCGCGCCGGCCTCGGCCAGCCGTACCGCGTGCGATCTGCCTAGGCCTCTGGCGGCGCCGGTGACGAGCGCGACCTTGCCCTCGAGATGTCGGTCCATGAAGCGCGCTTCCTCCGGCCAGTGGGGACGGACGGCTGGCGCACGCAGACGCAAGCCTGTATCCTGGGTCCAGGATAGCATCGGTCGCACTACTCGCCAAGGGAGTTCTGTCCATGAGGCTGTCATCGGTCACCGCGCTGGTCTCCGGCGGCGCATCCGGGCTCGGGCTGGCGACGGCCCGCGAGCTTGCCAGTGCCGGGGCGAGCGTGGTCATCGTCGACCTGCCCTCATCCAGTGGTGTGGAGGTTGCCGCATCACTCGGAGGCGGCGCGCGATTCATCCCGGCCGACGTGACCGACGAGGACCAGCTGGCCGCCGCGTTTGCCGCCACGGATGACGGATCCCTGCGCGTCGTGGTCCACACGGCGGGGCGCGGACGCCCTCAGCGGATCGTGCTCAAGTCCGGCGAGCCGGCGCTGCTCGCGCCGTTCGAGGACGTCATCCGGCTCAATGTGATCGGGACGTTCAACGTCTTGCGCCTCAGTGCCGCGCAGATGGCACGGCAGGAGTCGGTCGACGGCGAGCGTGGCGTGATCGTCTTGACCTCCTCGATCGCGGGTACCGATGGGCAGATCGGCCAGATCGCCTACTCGGCGTCCAAGGCGGCGATCGACGGCATGACCCTGTGCGCCGCTCGCGATCTTGCGAGCAAGCAGATCCGCGTCTGCACGATCGCGCCCGGCATCTTCGAGACCCCACTCATGGCGGGCGTCACCGCGGAGATCCGTTCGCGGCTCGACGATTCCGTTCCCAACCCGCGGCGGATGGGCGTTCCGGAGGAGTACGCATCCCTCGCCCTGGAGATCGTCCGGAACACGTATCTGAACGGTGCCACGCTTCGCCTCGACGGTGCGCTGCGGCTAGGCCCGAGCTGACACACCGGCCCAGCTAGGGCGTCATGCCCTCAGCGACCGGCGGTGCGCTCGCGCGCCTGACCCGCTGGATGAGGTCCTTGAACGACACGTCGAGCGAGGTCGGGACGTCGATCACCAACGGGACGCGCCGATCGGGCCCTGCGGTGGCGAGGGCGCTCCGCAGGTCGGACTCGCACGACACGCGGACACCGTCGCAGCCCATCGCCCGGGCTATCGCGGCAAAGTCGAAATCGTCGGCCGGGACCGGTACGGCGTTACTGTCGCCGTGCAGCACCCAGCCGAGGGCGTTGTTGTTCAGCACCAGGACGACGACACCCAGTCGCAGGGTGCGCGCGCTGGTGAGGGCCTGCATGGCCATGGTGAAACCGCCGTCGCCGCAGACGGCCAGGACGGTCCGGTCTGGGTAGGCGAGCTTGGCGCCCAACGCGGCGGGCAGCGCGTAGCCCATGCCGCCGCCCGCTGCCGGCTGGAGGTAGTTGCCACGGCCACGCGAGCGCAACCACCTCATCATGAACAGCCGGTTCTCGCCGGCATCGCAGGTGACGATGGTGTCGGCACCGAGGGTGTCGATGGTGTCGTTGATGATCTCGATGGTGCGCCGGGGGTGTATCGGCACGCCGTCGCGAACCTGGCCCTGCAGGGCCAGGCTCGAACCCCCCTCGGTCGGAGCCAGCGCGAGGATGCGCGCTGCTGCCGTTTCGCGGGTGGTCGCGGCGTCGGGCGGAATGGCTTGGGTGAGGGCGTCCATCATGGCGCCTGCATCGCCGATGAGTACCTCGTCCATCGGAAGCGTCCAACTCGCGTTGAGCGGTTCGACATCGATCTGGATCAACGTCTGCCGTTCGGGATCGATCAGAGCGCGGCGGCCTTGGCCGATATCGCTTGCGGCGAGCTTGGTCCCGACCGCGAGGATGAGATCGGCACTGCGGACGGCCTCGTTCGCGGTCGGCCAACCGAACGACCCGATCACGCCCGCGGCGCGCGGGTCGTCTTCCGGGAAGACTCCCTTGCCGCCCGGAGTCGTCACCACGACGGAGTCCGATACCCGGGCCAGCTCTTCGAGGCTGATGCAAGCCTGGCCGACCCGGATGCCGTTGCCGGCGATGATCACCGGTCTCTGGGCCAGGCACATCGCGGCGGCGACCGCTGCCACCGTGCTAGGCGCCACGGCCTGCGGAGCTCGCGGGAGATAGGGTCGGGTGCTGTAGATCGGGGGCCGGGAGTCCGGACCGACGGTGCCCTTGAGCGAGTCGTTGCTGAACACCACCGCCACCGGCCCGGGCTCGCCTGTGAGGCAGTGTTTGAGGGCCAGTTGGGTGTGATGGACCGCCTGTACCGGGTGGTGGCTGACCATCACGCGCTTCGTCACGCCCGAGAGCGCGGACCGCGCGTCCCAGGCTCCGTAGTCGCCGGTTCCGGCTTGGTAGTGAGCCTGGTGGGAGAAGGCCCCGCCATCGGACATCTCGGTGAGGATGAGGACGGGGGAGGCACCGAGCAGTGCTTCGAGATAGCCCTGTCCGGCGTTCCCCACCATCCATTCGCCCTGCCCCATCACGGCGACCGGGGCTCCCGTGAGCCGCCCGTATGCCTCCGCCAGGTACGACCCGACTGATTCCTCACTCACGAGCACCGGAGTGATCTCCGGCCGATCGCGAAGCGCCCCCCACAGGGCAACAGTGGATCCGCCAGGCATGCCGACGACAAAGCGAACCCCGCCGCTGATGAGCGCGTCGACGATTGCATCGACAGTCGATCGTTCCTGCGAGATAGTCGCCCTGACCATGGAGATCTGCCTCCCGACGTCGTCGGGGACCTTCTCCGCCGAACCTGCCGATGGTATCCTGGGTCCAGGCTTTGGCGCCGTCCTCCGTTCCAGAATCCCGATCGCAGGGTGTCCGGGTGGCCGAACTCGAGGCGCTTGACCGCCGCCGTGTCGAATCGTCGGCTGGGGCAGGGCCGGGGTTAGCATCGCCGCTGCTTCCGCTCAACGGGAACGACCGATCTGGCCGTCGCCCGCCGACCCGACTGCCTCACACCCTCGGAGTTCAGATGCCACAGCCCGTCCGGCGCGTCGTCATCATCGGCGCGGGTCTTGCCGGCCTGCGCACCGCCGAGCGGCTGCGCGAGCGGGGCTTCGCCGGAGTGATCGAGCTTCTTGGTGCCGAGCAGCATCTGCCCTATGACCGGCCGCCGCTCTCCAAGGCGGTACTGCGCGGTGAGCGTGGTGAGACGGTGCTGCGTGCCGAGGCTGAGTTTGACGCGTTGCGGGTTCAGCCGCGGCTGGGCGAGGCGGCAGTCGCGATCGATGTGGCGGCTGGGGTGGTTCACACCAAGCTGGGCGAGGTGGCCTACGACGCCGTCGTGATCGCGACCGGGGCCGTACCTCGCCGGCTCGCCGGGATCGAGGGCCATGTCTTGCGGACTCTGGATGACGCGCTCGCGCTGCGGGAGGCGCTGCGGCCGGGGGTGCGGCTGGCGGTGATCGGGGCCGGGCTGGTGGGCTGCGAGGTTGCGGCGAGTGCTCGGGCGATGGGGGTTGAGGTCGATCTCGTCGATGTTCTGGCTGGGCCGATGATCCGGGTTGTCGGCCCGGCGGTCGCCGGCCTTGTCGCGCAGCTGCACGCAGAGCAGGGGGTGCACCTGCACCTGGGCGCCGACCCCGCCGATGTTGCCCGGCTTGCCGGGGAGGCTGACGAGGTGCTGGTGGCGGTCGGTGCCGTGCCGGACACGGGCTGGCTCGCCGGGAGCGATGTTGCGGTGGGCGACGGGGTGCTCTGTGACGCAGACGGTGTCGCGGCGCCCGGGGTCTACGCGGTGGGTGATGTGGCGAGTTGGGCCGGGCGGCGCCATGAGCACTGGACGCGAGCGGGGGAGCAGGCCGATCATGTCGCCGCGCTGATCACCGGCCAGCCGGTGCGAGGGCCGCAGGTGGCGTACTGGTGGAGCGATCAGTACGGCCTCAAGCTCCAAGGGCTCGGCAGCCCGAGTGCCGACGACGATGTCGAGGTGCTGCAGTGGGGGCCGAAGGCCCGTACCGTCGCCGTCTACTCGCGCAACGGAGCGCTCACCGGGGTGGTCGGCTTCGCGGCTGCGGCCGCGATCATGCGGCTTCGCGGCGAGATCGAAGCAGGCGCGGATGTCGCCGGGGTGATCGCCTCGCTCCGCGGGTGAGCCCAGCGCTCCGCCGCCGCGTCGGCGGGCAGGCTCCCCTGGCCACCACCGAATTCGGCCAGCTGCGACGCCCGCGACGACGACCGCACCGCCCCTGCGGCACGGTCTGGCGGAGCGTGCCGCGCTGTGCTTCTCAGCTGGCGGGTTCGCGTTGGGCGACCATGTCGAGCGCGATGTCGATGATCATGTCCTCCTGGCCGCCGACGAGGCGGCGCTGGCCGCATTCGGTGAGGATGGCGCGGATGTCGACGTCGTAGCGCTTGGCGGCGTTCTCGGCGTGGCGCAGGAACGAGGAGTAGACGCCGGCGTAGCCGAGTGTGAGGGTCTCGCGGTCGACGCGCACGGGCCGGTCCTGGAGCGGGCGGACGATGTCGTCGGCGGCGTCCTGCAGTGCGAAGAGGTCGCAGCGGTGCTCGAACCCGGACAGGTTGGCGACGGCGATGAAGGCCTCGATGGGGCAGTTGCCTGCGCCGGCGCCGTGTCCGGCGAGTGAGGCGTCGACGCGGTAGACGCCGTTCTCCACGGCGACGACGGAGTTGGCCACCGAGAGCGAGAGGTTCTCGTGGGCGTGGATGCCGATCTCGGTGGCGGGGTCGAGGACGTCCCGGTAGGCCCGCACGCGGGCGGCGACGTCGTTCATGGTCAGTCGGCCGCCGGAGTCGGTGACGTAGACGCACTGCGCGCCGTAGGACTCCATCAGCTTGGCCTGCCGGGCGAGCTCATCGGGTGGGGCCATGTGGGAGAGCATGAGGAAGCCGGCGACGTCCATGCCGATCTCGCGGGCGGCGGCGATGTGCTGGGCGGAGATGTCGGCCTCGGTGCAGTGCGTAGCGATGCGCACGGACCGGACGCCGAGGTCCCAGGCGCGCTTGAGTTCGTGGATCGTGCCGACGCCGGGGAGTAGCAGGGTGGTGAGCCGGGCTCGCTTGAGGACGCTGGCGGCGGCTTCGATCCACTCCCAGTCGGTGTTGGAGCCGGGGCCGTAGTTGAGCGAGCCGCCGGCGAGGCCGTCGCCGTGGGCCACCTCGAGGGCGTCGACACCGGCGTCGTCGAGGGCGACGACGATCCGTTTCACGTCGGCGGGGGTGATCCGGTGGCGGATGGCGTGCATGCCGTCGCGGAGGGTGACGTCCTGGACGAAGATCTGGGTGCTCATGGGGTCTGGTTCTCTCAGTCCTGGTTGGCGGCGGCGATGCGCTCGGCCATCTGCAGGGCGGCCGAGGTCATGATGTCGAGGTTCCCGGCGTAGGCGGGCAGGTAGTGCGCGGCCCCCTCCACCTCGAGGAAGACCGACACCTGGTGGGTGGGTTGATCGGCATCGGGCGCGAGCAGGGTGTGCACCGGCTGGTCGGCGGGGATCTCGGCGAACTGGACCTGCTGCTTGAGGCGGTAGCCCGGGACGTACGCGGCGACGTCACCGACCATCTTCTCGATCGATGCGGTGATCTCCTCGAAGATGCCCTCCTTCGGTGCGCTGATGAGCGCGAAGACCGTGTCGCGCATGATCAGCGGCGGTTCGGCCGGGTTGAGGATGATGATCGCCTTGCCGCTCTTGGCGCCGCCTACCTGGGTGATGGCGGCAGAGGTGGTCTCGGTGAACTCGTCGATGTTGGCCCGCGTGCCCGGTCCAGCGGACTTGGACGCGATCGAGGCCACGATCTCGGCGTACTCGACCGGCACCACGCGGGAGATGGCGGCGACGATCGGGATGGTAGCCTGCCCGCCGCAGGTCACCATGTTGACGTTCGGTGCGTCGAGGTGGTCCTCGATGTTGACCGCCGGGATCACGTACGGGCCGATCGCCGCGGGGGTGAGGTCGATGAGCCGCTTGCCGAGCGGGGCGAGCTTGGCGGCGTTGGCGATGTGCGCGCCGGCCGAGGTGGCGTCGAAGACGATGCCGATCTCGGCAAAGTTCGGCAACGCCATCAGCCCGTCGACACCTTCATGGGTCGTCGCGACACCGAGGCGGGCGGCGCGGGCAAGGCCGTCCGACGTCGGGTCGATGCCGACCATCGCGCCCATCTCGAGGTACTGGCTGGTGCGCATGACTTTGATCATCAGGTCGGTGCCGATGTTGCCCGAGCCGATGATGGCGACCTTCGTCTTGGTCATGTCAGTCCTCACTCGCTGAAGTTGACTGAGACGCTGCCCAGTCCGGTGATGGTGGCGACGACGGCGGCGCCGGGGGTGACGGGGCGCATCGCGCCGAGTGCGCCGGAGAGGATGACCTGACCGGCACGCAGCGGCTCGCCGAACTCGCGGGCCTGCTGGGCGAGCCAGACGACGGCCTGGACCGGATCGCCGAGGCACGCCGCTCCGGTGCCGGTCGACACAACCTCGCCGTCGATCCGCATCTCCATCGAGACGTCCTTCGGCACCACCTGGTCGAGGGAGTGGCGCTCGCCGCTCAGTACGAATGCACCGGCTGAGGCGTTGTCGGCGACGGTGTCGCCGAAGCTGATGTCCCAGCCCTCGACCCGGCTGCCGCAGACCTCGAGCGCGGCGACGGCGTACTCGATCGCGTCGTGGACCTGCGCGTAGTCGAGCGGGCCGTCGGCCAGGTCATGTCTCAGGACGAAGGCCACCTCGGCCTCTACCCGCGGCTGCAGTACGCCGGAGAACGGCACGGTGTCACCGTCCCGGTAGGCCATGTCGTTGAAGAGCACGCCGAAGTCCGGCTGGCTGACGCCCAGCTGGTTCTGCACCGCCTCCGACGTCAGGCCGATCTTGCGGCCGATCACCGTCGCTCCACCGTCGATGCGACGGGCCGTGATCTGCTCCTGCACGGCGTAGGCGGCGGCGATGTCCTCGCGGCCGATCAGGCTGCGGACGGGCGCGCACGGCACGCCGCTGGCGTCGGCCTCGATGAGGCGCTCGGCAGCGGCCGCGATCTCCGCCGTGCGCTCGGTAGTGGACTCGGTCATGGCGTCACTGTCGCGGCCAAGCCCCGTCGACACCAGCGCAGCGTCCCACTCAGCGATACGCTGTAATTATGTCGCCCCCGTCGACACCGTCCTAGGTGCGGGATGTTGACCGTCGACACAGCTTGCGGTCATTTTGAGCGCGCGGTCGGTGAAACCCGGCATTGGACAGCATTAGTGCGCGTGCGCCACGGGCAAGGACGACTCGACTGCAACTCCGTCGGTGGTTGCCCGTGCCCCGCTCTAGCCAGTCGAGCGGAAGTCTCCAGCGTTGAGCCGTGTACGCCCCGCGATCATTTGATCTTGGAGTCGTACCAGAAGGTAATGATGTTGCCGTCGTCATCGAGGGTGCCGCCGGGAAGATCCTGGGTTCGATACGTCCACCCCAGATTTCCGTCCCCGAGCCCCGTGCGGATGACCTGGGTGGCTCCACCTGGGTTGTCCGCCCACGTGTTGGCATCGTCGAAGTACTGGCCGGGCTCGACTCCCAGCGGCGAACCGTGCTTGTAGTAGTGATAGGCCACGCTGTCGCCATCGGACATGGTGGTGCCCCGCCAGCGGGTCGCATCGATCCCGGCATTTGACTCGGCGGCCACCGCCGGTGGCTTCAGCTCCGTGACGGTGGCCCGCGGCAGTTCGTTCTCGACCGAGCCCGATGCCTCGCCGCCCGCACCGCCACTGAGCCCGCGGGCGACCGCCGATGCGCCTCTCGAGATCAGGCCGGCGCTACGGCTGGCCGCGTTCATCAGGGCGTTTCCGGCAGCGGCCAACCCGGCCAGCGCCCCGGCGACAAGGTCCTCGGGAAGTGTCGCGGCGACCAGCAGGGCCACGCCGACCACGATGGCGGCGACGACGACCACCTTGATCACTGTCTTCACCCAGTGCGGCAGGTGGAACCACTGCCCGGAGTAGTCCGAGAAGTTGATGGGATCCAGCACGTAGGTGTACGCGTTGGGGGTGCCGCCCTGCACGGGGTCGACCTGGGCGAAGCGGCCCAGGCTCGGAAGGTAGACGCGAGCGCCCATCTGGACGATCGGGGTCGTGAACAGCGTCTCGGCACGTCTGCCGGGGCTGGTGGCCCAGCCCATGCCGCCGTCCGCCGCGTTCGCCGGAGTGCTCGACGTTCCGAAGGTCGCAGAGTCGATCACGGTGCCGAACGGGTCGTAGAGGTAGACGGAACTTGTGGCCACCCCGTTCGCCCCGACCGTCATCGCGGTGTCGCCGTGGAAGTTCTCGATCGAGTAGGTCGCGGCGGAGGTCCCGGTTCCCCCGGTGGGCAGCGTGAGCTCGACCCCGCCTGGCAAGGCGGCGTACCGCTCGGTCACTGCGCACTGGCTCTGATCGGTGAGGCTGCAGCTGAGGAGTACATCGCCGGAGTAGCGGTAGGAGGCGGTCAGAGCCCCGTTGGTGTACTCCCGCTTCGCGATCACCGCACCCGATCCGTCACGGGTGTACTCGACGCGGTTCGTCCCCTGGCTGATCGCGATGTTCTGGTCGCTCGCGTTGTACGAGAGGGTGATTGGCACGCCGTTGCCGGCCAGGCTGACGATGTTGCCGTGGTCGTCGTAGCTCGGCGTCCCGATCTGCGGATCGGTGTCGGAGGTGAGCTGGTCGGCGAAGTTGTAGCAGCTGGTCGAGGTCGTGACGGCCTTGGTCATCGTGTTCGTCACGGTGTAGGAGGTCCGGTTGCCATCGGCGCCGGCGGCGGTGTTCGTGGACGATCCGCAGCTGGCCGCTTCGGCCTTGAAGCCGTACGCGAACTTCCAGTTGTCGACGTTGGCCGTGACGAGGCGCCCGAGTCCGTCGTACTGATACGAGGCCGCCACCGTCTTGCCTCCGACGGTGATGGTGTCGCTCGTGACCGACCCGCTCTGCCAGTCGCGGCCGACGGTCTCGTCGTAGGTCGAACCGTCGCTGAGGGTCAGCGTGGCCCCGGTCGACTGCTGTGCGGAGTCGTGCTTCACCGTGGTGAGCTGCAGGTCGTGGGTTCCGTCGGTGGCCTGCGGGTAGTCGACTGTTGCCAGCCGGCTGTAGGGGTCGTAGGCCATCCGCGCGTACACCACGCCGTCGAGCAGGTAGCTCGCTACGCGCCCGAACTGATCGTAGGTCGCGGTCTCGGCCCCCTTGGCCGAGGTGATGACAGCGGGACGACCGAGCGCGTCATAGGACTCGCTGGTGACATAGCCGAAGGTGTCGACATAGCGCACGGTCCGGCCGAGCAGGTCGGTCTGAACGGTGGTGGTACCCGTGACCGAGTCGGTCACGGAGGTGATCAGCGGGTTGCCCCCCACGGCATAGTTATAGGTGAGAGTGCGTCCTGCGCGGCCCGAGATCGACGGCGTCACCACCTGGGTTGGTCGGCCCATCGCGTCATAGGACGTGCAGGTCCACGGATCGTTGTTGGCCCGGGTGGCGACGGCATGGCCGGAGTCGTCATAGACCGTCTGGACGGTCTGCCCTGCTGCCGGTCCCGTGCCATCCGGATCGAGGACGGTCTTGAGCTGCAGCATGCCGCCCTGCCGGTACGCCTCGGTCGTCGCGGTGCACGGGTTGTCAGCGGTGCTCGAGGCACCGTAGTAGCTGTAGGCGACCCGGCCGCCGCCACCGGGTTCGACAGTGCTTGTCTTGCGTAGGAACGCGCCGGTCTCGTAACTGCTCCGCGCAGTCAGGCTGAGCCCAGTGCCGGTGTCGGTCTGGGCCAGCGGGAGGCCGAGCTCGGGGCGGCTGCCGTAGTTGACGGTGTCGGTGACGTTGCCCGTCGCCGCGTTGTAGACGGTCGTACTGGTGGTGAGGCTGTAGTCCGGGCTGAGCCACGCAGACCAGTCGCTCGTGGGGCCGAAGCCACCGGCCTGCGAGAGCTGGACGTCGAACCCGCCGGTCGACCCGGTACGCCGGTACGCGTCCACTCGCACCCTCGCCGGGGCAGAGCTGGAGATGACGAAGCTGGAACCCGTACGTGAGCCGTAGTCGGCATCGGTCCAGCTATCCAGGACCAGCACGTCGTTGACCCAGACCCGGACTCCGTCAGCTGTATCCGCAGAGACGGAGTAGGTGCCCGCGGGGAGGCGCAGCTTGCCGGTAGCGCTGAAGCCGACTCCCTGCTGGCCGGCGCTGGCGGTGATCGGAGCGTGGCTGAAGTCGGCGACCATCAGGCCCGGCGTGGCCGGAGTGAGTCCGGTGGTGTGCTGCCGGGGTGCGCCGATGAGGCTTCCGGACTGATCGGTGCTCAGCTTGGAGTAGTCGAACCACGCCACCGCGGCACCGGTGATCCCGCCGTCGTACTGGGTCGAGGTGTGCGGAACGCGCGCGGCCATCGCGGCTGTGGGGACGATGACGGTGTGGCCGAGCGCGTCGGTGCTGGTGGCGAACCAGGTCGATGGCGCGGGCCCGTACGAGGCCACGGGACGGTCCTCGTCGTCGAACACCGTGCTCGTCGTCAGCCCGGTGATGTCGGTCGAGCTGTAGCGGAGGTCCTTCGCGGCGTCCCAGACGTTCTTGGCGGTCTTGCCGGTGACGTCGGTGTCCTGGGTGGTGCGGTCAAGGCTGTCGAAGGTGACCTTGCGGGAGTAGCCGTACGGCTCGGCCGCCCCCACCTCGTGCACGCGGGTGATGCCGACGCCATACGTGTACTCGTAGGTCTGACGGACGTCACCGGGGTTGGCTGCCGGGAGGGAGATCCGCGAGACACGCCCCAGCCCGTCGTAGAACGCCTGGGTCAGGTCGTCGGACTCGTTGGGGCGCACGCCGGCCCGAATGGCCTGATAAGCAAGGTTGTCCCGGGTGGCCGAGAGCCGGTAGCCGAGCACCGTGCCGGCGGTGTCCTGAACCGCCTGGTACTGGTAGTCGGTGGTGTCCGCTCCAGGCTTGACGATGCGGGCGAGCTGTCCGGCGCGGTAGTAGAGCCGGGTGGCCCGGCCGTCGTTGGTGATGACGGCGCAGATCATCCCGGCCGGGGCCGAGACGTCGAAGCCGCTCGTCCCGGCGGCGCATCGGCTGTCGCCGCTGTAGACGATCGTGGCGAAGCGCCCCGCGGTGACCCCGTCGGTGATGGTGGTCAGATGCGAGGGGGTTCCCGCGTAGGTGTAGCGCAGAGCAGCGGGATGCAGGTCGTCGACCGGATCGGTGACCGAGGTGAGTACGCCGCTGGAGCTGAAGACGTAGGTCCGGCCGTCGACGTCCTGCAGGGTGAACGTCCCGTCAGCGTTGCGGACGAGCTGGCCGTCCTCGTTGGCCGGCGGGGTGTAGCCCGAGCCGTTCCAGACGTACTCGTGAGTCGTGCCTACCGAGTCCGTCAGGACGACGTTGTTCTGGTTCGCGACCAGCTGGTCGTAGTTGAGTGACCCGTTGGGATCGAGGCTGAGCTGCCAGCCGGTGGGCAGCACCTGGGCGTTCGGGCTGAGCCAGCTGGACGGCACCACCTGCTCGGAGACGTCACCCTTGACGTAGAGCGACATCGCCGCGCCGCCGTAGGCCTCGTAGTAGTCCACGGTGATCGGCACGGGCTTTCCGCCGGTCAGTGCGATGCTCGAGCCGTAGGTGAGCGGCTGAGCATCGCCCCAGTTCTCCTCGACCTTGGTGCCGTCGACCGTGACCCGGGTTCCGTCGTCACCGGCGGCCCCGAAGTAGTACGTGCCGGATGTAGGGGCTGTGACGTAGCCGGTCCAGCGGACCATGAACGAATCCGTCGGGCCGTTCGGGATGGGCGACCCGCTGCCCCAGTTGAAGCTGATCAGTGGGTCGGTGCGACCGAGGAACTGGGTCTTCGTGGGCGAGTCCAGGTCGTGGCCGCCGTTGTCGTAGTAGTAGCTCCCGCGCAGACCCTGCTGCTGTGCCACCGGGCGGACGCCGGTCCGCAGCCACGCGCTGGGCACGACCCGCTCGGCGACTGCACCCTTGACCCACAGCTGGGCCATCGCGCTGCCGCCGTACTCCTCGTAGTCGACGGTGATCGGCACGACTTGGCCGGCGGCCAGTGTTACGGCCGAGCCGTAGCAGGGCCCGCCACAGATTCCGGTCGAGTAGACGCTCGTACCGTTGACCGACACGTTCATCATGTCGTCGTTGGAGCCGCCGAGGTAGTAGGACCCGGCCGCCGGGGCGACGAAGTAGCCCCGCCATTCCGCGTAGAACCAGTCCGGAGTGACGATGCCGTTCTGCGGAGAGTCGCTGCCCCAGTTGAAATTGACGTTCTGGTCGACTCGCGTCAAGGTCGGCGCGGTAGTGGGCGCCGGCCCCCCGTAGCCCGAGGGGACGCTCCAGTAGTTCCCGACGAGCCCCGTCCGCGTCTTGAGCGGCGAGCTGTATTCGAAGCCCACGCCGATGTCGCCACCGAGGGAGGCGGTGGAATGGCTCGCGGCGGAGCTGGCGAGGCTACCGGTTGCGAGGTCGACACCGAATGCCCCTACGGTGTCGGTGCTCTGGGTCGGATCGTTGCCGGTGCGGGAGTCGATGTGGAAGGGGACCGACGAGCTCCAGTTGCTGTAGTAGCCGTTGGTCGGGTCGTAGCTGCGGGCCTGGACGGAGTAGCTCGCGCCGTCCTGGAGCACGCCATCCGGGACGGTCCACTGGGTCGAGGTGAGCAGGCCGGAGTCGATTACGGTTCCGGTACCGCCCGAGGCGCTGCTCACCAGCAGCTCGTACTGCAGCGGCGTGCCATTGTTCGGGTTACCGACGCCGTTGAGCTGGAAGGAGGCCTGCGGGTCGACGTAGACCTGGTCGCTCTGCGGCGACTCGAAGGACGGCGCCGAGGGCTGGTCGACGTAGGTGAAGTCGACGAAGCTGTTGTCCGGGTCGAAGTTGCGGAACGACGAGGTGGTGCCGTCCTCCGAGCCGATCATCATCCAGGCACCGAAGTCGCCCCGAGCGATCATGGCCTGGTACAGGCCCGTGGCGTCGATGTCCCCGGCGCTGTCGAAGTAGGACGCCGCGTTCCAGTTTCCGTCGAGGCAGTTGAAGCTGTTCAGGCAGGCCGCGTGGCCGAGGTAGTAGGTGTGATTGCCCGGGGTCCCGGTCCAGAACGATTCGTTGCTGCGCTGCTGCAGGTGCAGGTTGGCGTGCACGAGCCGGAAGTTCGAACTGCGGAACCGGTCGTAGGGCGAGTAGAAGGCACCTCGCCAGTACTGCAGGTTGTAGTTCACGTCGAATAGCGAACCCGCATAGAGGTTGCAGATGTTTGCCGGGCAGGTGTAGCCGTTCGTCTCGAACGAGACGAAGTTCCCGCCGCCGCGGTTGCCGAAGAAGCTGCGGTCAACCCCGGGATCGATCGCGGCCGGGAAGGCCTTGGCCGGCAGTTTCGCCAGGTACGCGTGCGTCAAGGCCACGGTCAGCAGGCCATGTGAGTACACCTGGGTGAGGGCGGCGCCTGCCTGCGTCGGGCCGAAGTGATTCAGGAGAAGGTTGACGCGCGACACCGCGAACTGGCCACCCAGAACTGGTTTGCCGGAGGTGCCGGTGATCGCGAAGGCCGGTGTAGTGGCGACCGAACCCTTGATCTTGGTGAGCGCGGCGCCGAGGACGGTGAAGGAGACCGTGCCAGTGGCACTCGCCGACGCGAGGACGATGCTCTCCTTCACGTCATCCGGCGTCACCGTGTAGACGAGGCTGGTTCCAGGGAAGACGTCGGTGTAGCGAACCACCTGCGCACCCGTGCTGTCAGTGCTCACGACCGGGTTGACGACGGCAGAGCCGACCGGCGAGAACCCGACCGTCTCGCCGGCAGCCACGATTCGCAACATCCCGCCCGTGAACGTCGTCGGCGCGAAGATCGCACGCCACGAGTTCGCCCGGACCGTGTACATCGGCACGGTCGAGGAGGTTGGCTGCGCGGTCTCACCGCCCCTCGCGGCAGGTCGCCCAAGCTGCTTACGGTCGGAGGTGACGGTGTCGGGGATCAGGTGGGTGTCGATCGAGCGGTAGGTCGTGCCGACCTTGTAGTAGTGCGAGCCGGCGAAGGTGCGGGTGGTCATGGTGCCGTCGGCGTTCACGCGGGTGTCGCTATCAGCGGTCCGCAGCGAAACGATCTCGTGCGGGACGATCTTGACCTTCGGAGTACGGGTGCCGATCGGTGCCGCGACGGAGGCGTGCTTGCTGGCAGTCGTCTTGACGGGGGCTGCGTCCGTACCCGTCGTGGTGGTCGAGATGGCCGGGCTCAACGGCGCGGCAGTCGCGTCCGAGGGGCGCGGGCTCGAGCCGTGCGCCACCGACGTGACGGCGCTCGCGGTCCCGATCACGAGTGCGCCGGCCACCAGTAGCGACACGAACCGACTTGCCATGAGGCCCTCCCGAAGACCGATGTTGCGCGCTACGTCCCCGACCAGGCTGTGGTGCTGCTGTCCGGTCAAGGTCAACCGCCGACAGTCGCTTCTTGTGCGCCAGCCAAGTAAACCGTGGTTGTCCCGCAGAATCTCGCGTTTTCCGCGAACTGCTCAGGGATCGAGTTGATTGCCCGTTG
>JAOPUX010000101.1 GCA_025963285.1 Jatrophihabitans sp. | reverse complement strand
CTGCACCAGTGGGACTCGCACATGTACTTCCATGTCTGCGCAGGGCTGGGCAGCAGCCCGTACACGCCGGTCCGCTTTGGCTGCCGCCCCGAGGCCTCGCTGCTGACACTGGTGCCGCGCTCAGCCTGACCCCCTGCCGTGATCAACTCGCCCGCCTGCACGCCCTGGCGTGCTTCCCGGCGTGTTGATCACCGGTGGCGGCCCCGGAGACGAGGGCTGGTGTATCCCCCTCGTGCGAACCGGTATGCTTTCTCGGTTGGACCGGGGTGTGGCGCAGCTTGGTAGCGCGCTTCGTTCGGGACGAAGAGGCCGCAGGTTCAAATCCTGTCACCCCGACCATCAGGCCAATGATCTGGGCGGTTCTCCACTGCGGAGGGCCGCCCAGTGATCATTTGACTAGCGCTGACGACCGGAGATTGCGCTGTACCGCGTTGCCGAGTTACCGGCGGATTCAGGTCAGCCGCAACCGTTGGCCACAGATGAACTTTCTGTGAACCGGCCGCCGAGCTTGTTGATCACTAGGTAGCGTTCTGAGGTCACGCGCCACCCGGCGCGGCAATGTCTCAGTCGGGGTTGGTACGTCGTGAACTTTCGTCGGATTCCTGCGCTATGCGCGCTCGCCGTGGCGGCTGCCGCCCTGATCGGGATGCAGGCCGGCCCGACCCTCGCAGCCACTCCCGGCGACAGCTCGACCTCGGCCACCTCGAGCACGACCGCCCCGGCCTCGCCCGACCCGAGCACCACCGGGCCGTCCTCGCCCGACCCGAGCAGCACTTCCCCGCTCGGAACGCCCGACCTGACCCTCATCAAGCCGCCCGGCAGTGGCGAGGACACCACGCTCCCCTTGGGAACGGGGGTGATTGGGGACTTCGAGGCGATCCTCACCAACTCCGGCGCCGATGCACCAGCCGCCACCCTCACGATCACTCTCCCGGCTGGGCTCACGGTCAATGAGGATTTCGGCGTCTACCGCGACGACGACTACCAGGATCCCGAGAGCGACGAAGGCGGAGATCAGCTCGACTGCACGACGGTGACGGCAACGACCGTGACCTGCGCGCTCGGGGATGTGACGACCGCGGCTAACACCCTCCTCGACATCCCCGTCGAGCCCACCGCCACCGCGGTTATCGGTGACACCGGCACCTTCACCGTCAGCGCGCTCGCCGACTCCGGCCTCGACAGCAATCCGGACGACAACAGCGTCAGCGCCTCGGTCGTCTACGCCGGCATCGCCCACCTCAAGGTCGACCTGACTGCGACCAGCACCAAGGTCGCCGTCGGCAGCACGACCGGCGTCACCGTCACCGTCGACAACGAGGGTCCGCAGCCGGCACCGGCGGCAATCGGCATTATCGGCCTCGACACCGATCACTTCACCTTCGACGGCTTCACCGGCAAACTCCTGCCGATCGACGACGCGCCGCCCGCCAGTGCGGCAGCCGCCCCGGCCGTCGCACTTGCCAAACTGCACGGCACTAGCGCCGCCAGCGTCAACAGTGTCGCGACGGCCAGCGACGACAGCATCCCGCTGCTGGCCTGGGACATCGGGACGATCGACAGCGGCAAGAGTGCCAGCGCTGTGGCCACGCTCAAGGCCGTGTCGCTCGGCACCACCCATCTTCTCGTCGGCGCGATCTCCGCGGCCGGCGACCCAGCCTGCGACGAAGGGGGTGGCAGCACCGGCATTCCGGCGGTCGCCGCACCGAGTTGCGACGACGAGGCATTCCTGACCTTGCACGCGATCAAGGCCGCACCGATCAGCTCGTCTCCCACCACCAGCCCGACCACAGGCGCCTCGACGACATCCGGAGCAGCCGCGGCCGCCGGCTCCGGCACATCGGTCACCGGCATAGCCGACACCGGAGCGCCCGTCCAGCAACTGGGCTACTACGCGCTGCTTGCCACCAGCATCGGTGCGCTACTGCTGCTCCTCGGCTCCGTCACCTACCGCCGGAGGCCGGCTCCGCGACACCGCTGACACCGACCAGGTCAGGGAGATGCTGGCGTCGAGCACGAATCCTGTGGCCGGCGCGCAATCGGACTGCGAGACCGGAGGGTCAGCGCAGCGTGATCGCGATGCCCTGCACCTTCACGGTCTGCGGTACGACGATCGGCGTGGCAGATTTCGGCACCGTCGACTTCCAGCACGCTGACTTCGCGCCGTCAGCCGCGCACACCGAGTAGAAGCCCGGGGCAAGATCGTCGAACCCGAAGGTCCCGCTGGAGGACGTGGTGAACGTGTAGTCGATCCCAATCGCCAGCGGGTGCAGTGTGACGGTCGCCCCCGCCAACGGCGCAGACGACGCGTTGACGACCGACCCGGCGAGTGCGCCGTTCTTGTAGAGCTTGAAGTTGATCGCGCCCGTGATCTGGCCGGGCTGGACCGTCAGCAGCACCGGGTTGTAGTACGTCAGATCGTTGCGCCAGCACTTCGGTGCCCAGCCGTACGGACCACCGCCGGCGCCGGTAGCCGGGCCATTCGCACAGACCACCGTCAGCCCAGGGGTGAGTCCGGCGATCGTGTAGCGACCGTCGGCCGTCGCCGTCGTGGTGATGCTGGTGATCGACGGGTCGATCTGGATGACGGCATGCGGGATCGCGTTGCCGTCCGAATCGGTGATCACTCCGGAGAACCCGCCGGCGGCATGCAGCGCCGCGCCGATTCCCACCGTGGTGTGGCCGGCCGCGACGGAGACAGGATTCGATCCCGCCACCGAGATCGGGGTGTACGCAGCCTCGGTGTGGTTGTACCAGCACTGGAACGCGTACCCGTCGGGGGAGCTGCCGCTGGAACTCGTTTCGGGGTCGAAGCAGACGTCGTATGACCCTGCTGGCAACTTGCCGTAGGACCAGGTGCCGTCGGCCGCCGTCGCCACCTTGGTATTTTCGATCAGCTCCGGTGTGGACTGCGTCGTCGTGTAGAAGTCGACCCTGACCCCCGCGAGCGGGGTGCCGCCCACGGCGATGACCCTGCCCGAGATGCCACCCAAGGGCGTGGGCAGGGCGGCCGCCCGACCCGGCCCGACGAGCCCGACCACGATCAGCGGAGCGACCACGAACACTGTGCGCAGCGCGATCTTCCGACTCAGGTTCACCGGCTGATCATGCGGCGTCGGACCGTCGAAGACCATAGCTAGCTGTCACACCGATGCCGGGACGCCTGATTGGCTCGACGCGGTGACACGATGTCTGTCGTCCAACGAGGAGGACCTGATGGCGGCAGTGAGCTACTCGATGAGCGTGTCCCTCGACGGTTTCATCGCCGGTCCGGGCGGCGACATCAGCTGGGGCGCGCCCGACGCTGAGCAGTTCAGCTTCCACGTGGAACAGACACGCAAGGTCGCCGCGCAGCTGATGGGCAGGCGCTTGTACGAGGTGATGCTCGTCTGGGAGAGCGCGGAACAGACCATGTCGGGTGAGGCCGAGCTGGAGTTCGCCCGTATCTGGCGGTCGATCCCCAAGGTGGTGTTCTCTCGGAGCCTGACCTCCGTGGAGGGCAACGCGCGGCTGGCCACCGACGACCTCGGCACCGAGATCGAGCGACTCCGTCGCCAACCGACCGACGGCGTGATCTCCATCGGCGGGGCGGAGCTCGCCGCCGCCGCTGTCGCACAGGACCTGATCGACGACTACCTCCAGTTCGTCAATCCGATCATCCTGGGCAGCGGAACGCCCTACCTCCCGAGCGTGGAGACGCCCCTCGCCCTGCGTCTGGCGGAGTCCCGCACCTTCGGCTCCGGCATCGTCTACCGCCGCTACCAACGCGCCCGTTAGCTAGGCCGCGCTGCTACGGCGCGAGGCTGCCGATGACGGCGACCGGATGCTTGCCGTACCGGCAGTACCAGACGGCATCGCCACCCAGCGTCTCCGCGTGGGCGCCGTTCGAGTGCGCCGGGCAGCTGGGCCAGCCACCCCAGAGGTCCTCCACGATCTCACCCTGGAGGTAGTCGGCGATCTCGGCCGTGGCCTCCGGGTCGCGCATGGCGGACATGGGTGGAGTGGTCCAGCCACCGTTGTAGGACACGACCAGGCCGTACTCGTCGTCGTACCGGACGTCGACGTTCGGCCGGGCCTCGGTAGTGGCGTGGAGGTCTCGCAGGACGAGGGCCACCGCGTGCGCGGCGAGACCCAGCTGGATCCGCCGTCCTGCGGCCCTTACCTCCTCCTGGGAGATCGGGCCGCGGTCGTCGAAGATCTCGCGGAGCACCCGATCGGCACCGGCCGGTCGCACGCCCGGGTCGAGCTCGTCGCGCGGGGCAACCTGGTTGAGCCACACCTCGAAGTCCGACCTCATCCATGGGATGTTGCCTCATTCGAACCGCCGTCACGATCTATTTGCCGCAGGTGACGCGCGGCGACGTCGAGGCCCGGTCTTACCATCTCGATCATGGTTCACGACGTTCCTCGACCACCTCACCAGAACGTCGATGGACAGCTCGAAGGTGCCGCTCGACGACTCAATGTCGGCGCGCTGATCAGATCCGAGACGAGGATGGCCGACGAATGAGCCAACCGAGAGGAGTGGAGGCGCGAATGGTGGCCACCCACTCGAGCCCTGGTGCCCTGCGTCGGACGTTCGCCGGAGTATTGCTGCTGATAGCGGTCGGCGGGGGCGTCCTGGCCGGCACAGCGATCTTCGACCTGGCCTTCTATTCGGGCTACACCCTGCCTGGGCCGTCGATGGAGCCGGCCATCGGCGCAGGGACCCACCTGTGGACCCGGCCAGAGGGTGGCGCACGAGTCAAGAGCGGCGACATCGTGCTGCTCAGGCCACCGGTGTCTTCAGGTCTCCCGTCGCCGGTGATCACCCGTGTCGTCGCTGTCGCAGGGCAGACCGTGGCTGCTCACGACGGACGCCTGCTCGTCGACGGACGCCCCCGTGGGCTCGCACCCACTCTGCCGCCGGGCACCGCGGCCGTCGTCACCGTCCCGCAGAACACGGTGTACGTGCTGGGCGACAACCGGCCAGAGTCCCTTGGCTCCAACCAATACGGCCCGGTCCCGATCCAGAACGTCTCGCAGCGCGTCGTGGGAATTGGCACGCCGACCAGTGCCGTGCTGGTCGTGCGAACCGCAGCAGGGCTGGCCGTCGCGACCCTCGCTGCGCTGGTCTGTTGGCGGATCCTCCGGCGCCGCCAGCGGGCGCCCGATCCATCAGCGCCCGTTGATCCCGGACCGCGACCCCTCTGGACGACCTAGCCGCGTACTCACAGCTGCGCGGCGTGCAGGGTCGTCTCGATCTCGCGCCGGACGATGGCCAGGCTCTCGGCCTCACCGATGCCGAGATCGCGCATGCGGCGGACGAAGTCGCGCGCAGCCCGAGCCGCGGCAGCACGAGACGGCGAGTTGCTTCCGGCCACATAGGTGCCGTTTCGTCCGCGCGTCTCGATGAGACCCGCCAGCTCCAGCTCGCGGTATGCCCGGGCCACCGTGTTCACGGCGAGCCCCAGATCGGCGGCGAGCTTGCGCACGGTCGGAATCCTGCTCGCCGGGCTCAGCGCCCCCGTGTCGATCGCGGCCGCCAGCTGGGCTCGCACCTGTTCGAACGGCGGTACCGGCGAATCCGGGTCGAGCGAGAACATCTCCACGCCCGTTTTGTATCAGGCCGGGCCGCCGGCGACTACATCGTGCACGGCAAGGATGCCCCGCTGGTCGAGACGTGGTCCGGCGGCTCGTGGAGCCCGACGGCACTCCCCG
>JAOPUX010000032.1 GCA_025963285.1 Jatrophihabitans sp. | reverse complement strand
GGGGGATGATCAGCTCGGTGGTACTGCCGTTTGGCCGCGGCGGCATCATCGGCGGCACCATGCTCGGCCTGGGCCGCGCGCTGGGCGAGACGATCGCCGTGCTGCTGATCTTCCACGACACCGACGGCGCGAAGTGGCGGATCCTCACGGCAAACACGCGCACAATCTCCTCGCTCATCGCCAACAACGTGGGCGACGCTACAGGCGGTCAGCGCGGCGCGCTCATGGCGGCCGGCTTCGTCCTCTTCCTGCTGACCCTGGCCGTGAACACGATCGCGGCTGTCTTTGTCACCCGTAGCCGCAGCGGGTCGGTGAGCTGACGTGACGACGCTGCAGGACCCGCACCCGAACGTCGGTGTGGAGGTCGAGGTCCACGACGACTACGACGACGCCCCTCGTGACCTCAGTGTGCGCACGGCCGACGACAACGCCTCGCTGATTGGCAGCGTCTTCGCCTCGCTGGCGCTCGACTGGGTGATCTACGAGAAGATCCTGGCCTTCAGCGGGATCGTCGGCTTCGTCATCTGCTGGTGGCTGCTCTTCACCGCGCTCTATGCCGGGGTGACAGCGATAGGTAACCCGCTCCCCGTGGTGATCGACCGGATCGCGGCCTCCGTCACGACCTCTGGTGCGGCGATCGTCGGTGGCGTGCTGGGCTGGGTGATCATCTACACCTTCGTCAGGGGCTGGCCCGCCCTGCATCACGTGAACTTCTACACGCAGAACATGACCGGCGTCCGCCCGACCGCCCCGCTGACGCAGGGTGGCATCTGGTTCGCCATCGTCGGGTCGGCGATCCAGGTGGGTATCGCCACCGCGATCGCGGTGCCGCTCGGCGTCGGCACGGCGATCTTCCTCACCGAGGTCGGCGGACCGGTAGCCAAGATCGTCCGCACCGTCGTCGAGGCGATGACGGCGCTGCCGGACATCCTCGCCGGCCTCTTCATCTACTCGCTGCTGATTATCGCCTTCGGCTGGGAGCAGGACGGTTTTGCCGTGTCGCTGGCGCTCGCGGTGACGATGACCCCGATCGTGGCGCGGTCGGCTGAGGTGGTACTGCGCGTGGTGCCGGGTGGCCTGCGCGAAGCCAGCCTGGCGCTCGGCGCCTCCAACTTCCAGACCGTGCGACGGGTGGTGCTACCCACAGCCCGTTCCGGCCTGGCGACCTCGCTGATCCTCGGCGTCGCCCGGGTCGCCGGTGAGACCGCGCCGCTGCTGATCCTCTCAGCGGCGACGACGTTCTGGAACAAGAACCCGCTGAAGCACTCGATGTCGTCGCTGCCGCTGTTCATCTACACCGAGATCCGCAGCGGCGAGGAGCGCTCGATCCAGCGCGGCTACGGCGCGGCGTCGGTGCTGTTGACCCTCGTGCTCATCCTCTTCGTCGCGGCTCGCCTGGTGGCACGGGACAAGACGGCCCGCAAGCGCCCGCCGTCGCAGCGACGGCTGCGGCTGCCGACGCGCGTCCGGCCGGGCGCGGGCTCCGGGACAGGGCCTGGCCTTCCCGCCTCACCCCAGTCGTCGGCCGACCTTCCGATCCCGCCACCTCCACCGCTCCCGCCACCGGCAGCGCCCAGTCAGGGCGCGCCGGGCTACCTGCAGTCCAATCCGTAGGGGAAGAAGTGAAGTTCTCACGTTCGTTGCGTGTCGTGGCCGCGGTCGGATTGGCTGCGCTCAGTGTCGGTATGGGGTCGACGGCCTCGTCGGCCGCCACCGGCCACAGCCACACCCAGATCCAGGGCTCGGGCTCCACCTGGGCCTCGAACGCGGTGAACCAGTGGGTCTCCGACGTGACGTCGCAGGGCATCCAGGTGGTCTTCAGCGGCGTCGGCTCCGGCCAGGGGCGCTCAGACTTCGCGAAGGGGCTCACCGACTTCGGCGTCACCGACATCGGGTATCAGGGCATCGACCCGGGGTCGGGCCAGCAGGACACCAACTGCCTGCCGGGCAGAGCCTGCCGTGACTTCGCCTACGAGCCGATCGTCGCCGGTGGCACCTCGTTCCCCTACCACGTCGTGGTCGCGGGCAAGCTCGTGCGGAACCTGCGTCTGTCGGGGGAGACCCTGACCAAGATCTTCACTTACCAGATCACCAACTGGGACGACAAGGAGATCACGGCGGACAACAACGGCCACGCGCTGCCGTCGCTGCCGATCGTGCCGGTGACGCACTCCGAGGCATCAGGCTCCAGCGCCCAGTTCACGCTCTACATGAACACCGAGTACCCGAGCATCTGGCAGCCGTTCGCCGAGAAGTACGCCCACACCAAGGGCTTCGTCGAGTACTACCCGCTACCGTCGCCGTCGGCTGGTCAGACCGGGGTCGCCCAGAACGGCTCGGACGGCGTCATGAACTTCGTCTCCTCTGCCGCGGCCAACGGCGCCATCGGCTTCGACGAGTACTCCTACCCGCTGGCGCAGAACTACCCGGTGATCTCGCTGCTGAACAAGGCCGGGTACTACACCCAGCCGACGCAGTACAACGTGGCCGTCGCCCTGCAGCACGCGCAGATCAACACGGACAAGAGCTCGCCGAACTACCTGCTGCAGACGCTGAACAACGTCTACACCGCGAGCGAGCCGCAGGTGTACCCGATGTCCTCGTACTCCTACTTCCTCATCCCCACCGGCGCCAACGACCCGCGCATGACGACGGCCAAGCGGCAGACGCTGGCCGACTTCCTGCAGTACTCGGTCTGTCAGGGGCAGAAGGAGATGGGGCCGATCGGGTACTCGCCGCTACCGAGCAACCTGGTGCTCGCCAGCTTCGCCCAGACGGCCCTGCTCGGGAAGGCAGACCCGAAGGTCGACGTGTCGGCGGAGAAGAACACCAACCTTGCCTCCTGCGACAACCCGACGTTCTATCCCGGCAACCTCAAGGTCAACCGGCTCGCCAAGATCGCCCCGCTGCCGCTGGCATGCGCCAAGCAGGGCCAGGGGCCCTGCACCGGCAACGAGGCGGTGCCGGGCGCACCGAACTCCGGTGGCGGTTCGAACTCGGGCGGCGGTTCGAACTCCGGTGGCGGTTCGAACTCGGGCGGCGGTTCGAACTCGGGCGGCGGTTCGAACTCCGGTGGCGGTTCGAACTCGGGTGGCGGTTCGAACTCCGGTGGCGGTTCGAACTCCGGCGACGGCTCGAACGGTGGCGGAACGGCGACGGGCCCCATCGTGCCGGGCAACACGACGAGCACCACCTCGAGCGGCGGCAGCAACACCAACGGCTCCGACCCGTTCGGCAACACGGGCGGCAACGGCGGGTCGGGCACCGGCAGCGGTGACGCCGCTCCGGAGTCCACGAACCTCGCCGCGTACCGCTCGCCCAACCTCACCGGCGTCCTGGCGCCACTGGCGGTGGTCCTGGTCCTGGCCGTGCTGGTGGGGCCGCCGCTGCTGTACGTCCTGGTCTTCCGCCGTCGCAGGCAGGGTCTGTAGTGGCGAGCATCGGCCGGCACCATCACCGCAGCAGTCTGGGCAGCCTGGGTGGGCTGCGCCGGCTGGTCAGCCAGCGCAAGATCGCCTCGGTGGCGACGGTGGTCGTGGCCATCACGCTCTTCGCGCCGCTGACCACAACAGACGCGGACACGCCGGTCGTCACGGACGCGCCGGCGTTCACGGCCACCAAGACGGTGAGCCGGGACAACCTGGTCGATGGCGTGAACGACGTCCTCGACAGCCGCACGGTGAAGGTGACCGTCTCCAAGACCCAGCAGCTGCGTGATCGGCAGGGGATCACGGTGACGTGGTCGGGTGCCCACCCGACTGGCGGCCTGGCCAACGACGACACGTCGACGGTCGGCTCCTACGAGGAGTACCCGGTGGTGGTGATGGAGTGCCGCGGCAGCGACTCGACCACCGTCCCGGCTTCGAAGCAGGTGTCGCCCGAGACGTGCTGGACGCAGACGCCGTCGGAGCGCTTCACCTACTCCCAGACCGGCTTCCTCTACCCGCCATGGCGCATGGACGAGTACGCGCCCACCGCGGACCGGGCCTCCGACGTCAACGAGCCGAACCCGGTTCCGACGGACTGCCCCGGTCTGTCGGGCACCTACTGGGTGCCCTACATCGCGGCCAGCGGCGTCACCTACCAGGGCGGCTACCAGGGCTGCGCCGGTCTGGCGCCCGAGGAGGCCTTCGGCTCGGTGGCCGACCAGCCGGGCAGCACGACCTACGGTGTTGCCGACGTGAACGGCAACGGTTCGACGCAGTTCATCACCCAGTCCGACCTCTCCAACGCCTCGATCGGCTGCTCGGCCACGGTGGCCTGCACCCTCGAGGTGATCCCGATCGAGGGGATCAGCTGTGACGCCGCAGGCACGGCACCGGCCCCGGGTGGGCTGGCGCCGGCGGATCGACCGCCGTCCGGCCTCGTCTCGAGGGTCCAGTCCCTCTGTACGGACACCGGTCAGTACAACGCTGGCGACTTCAACACCGGTGGCCAGCAGGACGTCTCGCCGGTGACGGGCCAGTACTGGTGGTCGGCGTCGAACTGGCGCAACCGGATCGCCGTGCCGCTGACCTTCGCGACCTCCTCCGACGTCTGCAACACCATCGGCTCCACGGAGTCGACGGCCCTGGTCTACGGAGCCGAGGCGATGCAGCAGGCCACCCAGCAGTGGTCGCCGAGTTTCTGCCTGAACAGGAACCTCTTCAACCTGCGGCATGTCCAGACCAGCGAGCCGGAGGCGAAGAACCTGCTCTCCGTCGGCAACGTCGAGGCCGCCTTCCAGGCCGCCCCGCCTGATACGCCGTTCACGACTCCGACGGTGCAGGCGCCCACCGCGGTGACCGGGTTCGCCATTGCCTTCGACGTGGACGGCTCCGACGGCAAGCCCTATCCGCAGCTGAGGCTGGATGCCCGCCTGCTCGCGAAGCTGATGACCGAGTCCTACGAGGCGTGTGCCCTCGACTGCCTGCAGTTCCCCGCGCTGGCGTCCAACCCGATCGACATCACCCGCGACCCGGAGTTCCAAGCGCTCAACCCGAACATCAGGCCGAGCCTCTACTTCAGCGCCTCGGCGACGCTCGCACTGATCTCCTCGGACTCCGACGTCATCACCGCCCTGACCGCCTACATCAACGACGACCCGGAGGCTCGGTCGTGGCTCGATGGCCGTCCGGACCCATGGGGGATGGTGGTGAACCCGGCCTACGAGGGCATCACGCTGCCGACATCGCGCTGGCCGCTGCTCGACACCCACGACGCCCACTTCGAGAGCGGCGCCAACCCCTGCCTCGATCAGAACCAGAGTCCGTGGCTGCCACTGGTGGCCTCGCCGCTCGAGTCGCCGGCGCTGATCGCGCTGAACCTGCAGTACGACATCTCGGACTCGCAGACGACCTGCCAGGATCCGGGTAACCCCGATCAGAAGCTCGTCGCCGTGGGCCGGGAGAACCAGGGCACCCGGTTCGTGCTCGGGCTGGTGTCCCTGGCCGACGCCGAGCGGTACGACCTACCGACCGCCGAACTGCAGACGCAGCGCACCACCGACGACACGGTGGTATTCGGCAACGCCAACGGCCGCACGTTCGTCGGGCCGACCGACGATGCGCTGAAGGCCGCGGCGGCGATGCTGAAGCCCGACGACAAGCTGGGAACGTGGTCGGTGCCCTACGACGCGATGCGCACCACGCCCGCGGGACTGAACGCCTACCCGGGGACGCTGCTCGTCTCGACCGATGTGCCCACCAAGGGCCTGGACAAGACCGATGCCAAGAACTACTCGGAGCTGCTCTCCTTCATCGCCGGTGCCGGGCAGACGCCCGGCCTGGCGAACGGCCAGCTGCCACCGGGCTACCTGCCGCTGACCAAGGCCAACGGGCTCGGCGCGCTCGTCAACTACACGAAGGCTGCGGCCGGCGATGTGCTCGCCCAGCAGTGTGTGGTGCCGCATCCGACCGGGGCCGCGGCGGCCGCGCCGTCGTGCAACCTGCCGGTGACCCCGCCGACCTCCACCGCGCCGACGACCTCGGCTGCTCCGACGTCGGCGTCGTCGACGACCCCGCCGACCTCCACCGCGCCGACGACCCCGGAGCAGACGCTGCCCAGCAACCCGGTGACGACCCCGGCCAGCTCGGCGAAGCCCTCGGTGACACCGAGCAGCTCGGCCGCACCGTCCTCCACCCCTGCACCGGTGTCGGCGGGCAAGACGCAGAAGATCGGGCCGGGTGCGCTCGGCTTCGTGCTGCCCATCCTCGCCCTGCTGGCGCTGCTCGGTCTGGGTGGCTCGGTCCTGACGACGCGAGGGAGGCGGCAGTGACCCTCGTAGCGCCACCACCGCCCGCGCCCCCGGCGCCGCCGTCGCCACCGACCCCTCCGCGCCCGACCCGCAGCGCTCGGCACAACCGCCCGGCCGCGCAGTCGACGCGCGTGCAGGTGATCCGCTTCGTGCTGCTCTCCCTGGCCGTGCTCACGACCTGGTCGGTGTTCTACGCCCTGGTGCTGAGCCCGCTCCAGGCGCACCACTCGCAGGGCGTGCTGTACTCGAAGTTCCGCCAGGAGGTCTCGGAGGAGACCGCCCCCATCGGCGGGGCCATCGATGCCGGCGCTCCCGTGGCAGTGCTGGACATGCCGGCCGCCGGGCTCCGCCGGGAGGTGGTGGTCGAGGGCACGGCCTCCGGTGACCTGATGAAGGGCCCCGGGCACCTGCGTGACTCGGTGCTGCCGGGGCAGGCCGGCCTATCGGTGCTGCTCGGCCGGGCTGATCTCTTCGGCGGCCCGTTCGGATCCATCGCCTCGGTGCCGCTCGGCACGACGATCAAGATCACGACCGGGCTGGGCATCGCCAAGTACGTGGTCAGCGCGGTGGACCACGCCAACGCGCCCAGCCCGCCAGCGCTGGCCAGTGGTGCCGGCCGGCTGCTGCTCGTCACCGCCGACAGCTCGGGGTGGCGCAGCGGCTGGGCGCCCTCGAGCTCCGTCTTCGTCTACGCCGAGCTGAAGAGCAAGCCGTTCGGTAGCGATGGCGGAACGCCGAGCAGCGTGCCGAAGGCCGAACTCCCGATGAAGGGCGACCCAAGCGCACTTTACGAACTGGTGCTCTGGCTACCGCTCCTGCTCGGCTCCAGCATCGCCGTGCTGTGGGCCGTCGAGCGCTGGGGACAGTGGCAGGCATGGCTCATCGGCACACCTGTCCTGCTTGCCACGTTATGGGGCGTGAGCCAGTCCGCGATCCAGCTCCTGCCCAATCTGACGTGAGCCGTCGGACCCCTAACTGATTCATCCCTCGTTTCCATGAACGACCTCAGCTGTCCCTTCGCAGCCGCGACTCTTTCCCCGGCAAGGCTCCTCATTCCTCGAAGGGAAGTTTCATGCACGCAAGGACGATCAAGATCGGGGCGGGGCTGGTGGCCGCGTTGGCCTTCGGCACCCTTGTCGCCCCCACGGGCGCATTCGCCGACTACGCACCGGCACCGAAGGACGTCGTTGGCGTCGGCTCCGACACCTTGCAGGCGCTCGGCGACTTCGTTGCCGATGGGTCCTACACGGCCGACAACGGCTTCAACACCGCCGGTAACAAGTTCAAGTTCATCAGCATCGACGCCACCGCCGATGCCAACACCCGCCTCGCCTACGGTCCGGGTGGTGCGAACGGACTCGGCACCGCCACGACCACCAGCACCACCAGCGGCGGCGTGACCACCACGACCACCACCGACACCGCCGGGTGTGGCGCGGGTACCGGCTCGCTCGCCGGTACCGCCAACTCCGGCACCGCGGACACGAACCCGGCCGACTTCCCCTGTGTGCTCTCCCCGACTGTCACGCTCCGCGCGGGCACCAGCCCCGAGCAGCGCCCCAACGGCTCCGGAGCCGGCTACAACCTCCTGAAGGCCGACACCGACCCGAGCACGGGTGCCGCGGTCGGCAACGGCAACTTCGGCATCGTCAACTTCTCCCGCTCCTCGTCGGCGAAGAACGGCAATAACGCCAACATCGACAGCATCACCGTGGGTACCGACACCCTCGCGATGCTCGCCGCCGGCGGCACGGCCAGCACGAACGCGGTTCCGCTCTCCAAGGCGCAGCTCAAGCTGATCTACTCCTGCGACCCGGGCGCGACCCGCTGGAACCAGGTCGGTGGCACCTCCGCCGACGCGATCTACCCGATGATCCCGCAGGTCGGTTCGGGTACCCGCTCCACCTTCCTCGCCGACATCGGCGCCCCGACCCTCGGCTCGTGCGTGCACAACGTCGAGGAGAACGACCCCCAGGCGATCGCCGACTCCGGTCACGTCGCCGACGCGATCGAGCCGGTCTCCGGTAGCCGCCTGAACCTCTTCAACGGTGTCAGTGGCGTCGCGAGCCAGGGCAACATCAACGGTGGCTTCGGCTACTTCAACGACAACACCTGCCCGTACAACCCGCAGATCTCCAACCTCTCGGCGAACTCGTCGCAGGTCACGAACTGCAAGACCACCAAGCAGTCGATCGTGCCTCAGGTCGCCCCGATCACCAGCGGTTCGCCGTCGGATGGCGGAGCGGTCTACGTCGACAACCGCAACCTCTACATCTACTTCCGTGACGCCGACATCTTCAGCGGCACCACGTGGCAGCCGGGCGGCACGCTCAACTGGGTGCGCACCATGTTCTACAACCCGTGCACCGCGTCGATCACCAGCAAGACGATCCTCTCGGGCTCGGCGGCCACCGCTGCCGGCTGCACGATCGGCAACCAGGGCAACCTGGTCGGCCCCGGCGGCGACCCGTACTTCGCCAGCGCCGCCGGCCAGCAGGACATCGCCGACTCCGGCGTGACCCCGGCGTGGGCCTACAGCCCGGCCGCCGCGTAACACTCGCTCGACGCACGAAGTTCGGTACCACGCCTCGGCCCGTCGCGGGATGGCAGCAACGCCATCCCGTGACGGTCCGTCGCGCCTGCACCTTCTCCACAACTCGCGCTTACACCTCTCGCATCGAAAGGTTCGAACTGTTATGAGCGGTATCAAGAAGTACGTCGCGGGGGCTGCTGTCGCCGCGATCGCCGGTGGTGGGCTGCTGCTCGCCGTGCCGGCGTTCGCGACGAACGGCACCGCACCCGCGCCGTGGGAGCCCGACCCCCAGGCCATCGGCTCGGTCGTCTTCTACAACGCTGCGGGCCAGCCGGTCACGCAGGGCAACAACCTCGACAACGCTTTCGCGTACGTGGCCGCCGACGGCCCGGTGCCGTCGACCTTCACCGGCGCGACGAAGGCCAGCCTCGTCTACGCCTTCCCGACCAAGAACACGCCGACGAGCTCCTTCCTGCCCGTCGCCCGTGGCCTGAGCACGACCTTCCCGACCACGACGGCGCCGGCGAACATCAACGCCATCACCAACCCGGTCAACACGGTCGGCTCCAGCGGCGGCTCGAGCATCAACGCCGTGCGCGGTAACGGCAACTCGCCCGACGCCGGTTACACCGACGTCCTGCAGGTTCGCCTCGGCGTCAGCGGCAGCGGCGGTATCAACTCGCTGCCGAGCACCTACTGGGCCTCCGACATCCAGTACGACCCGGTTGCCGGTACCTGGCAGGAGATCGCCAACGACGACAACAACGTCACCTACACCGCGCTGACGGCCACCCCGACGAGCGGCCCGGCCGGCACGTCGGTGGCGCTGCACGCGGTCATCACCTCCGAGTCCGGCGCAGCTGTCGCCGGTTCGGTGCAGTTCTACGACGGCACGACCGCGATCGGTACGCCGGTCGCTGTCGCCGGTGGCGTCGCCAACTCCAGCACCAGCTCGCTCTCGGTCGCCACGCACAACCTGGCGGCGATCTTCACCCCCACCGACGGGGTGGCCAACACCGCCTCGACCGGCTTCGCCACTGAGACGGTCACCGGCCCGGCCACGTCCACCGCAGCTCCGACGGTCAACCCGACCGGCACGGGCGCTGCGGGCGTCGCCACCACGATCTCCACCACGGTCACCCAGGTCGTCGGCGGAGCGGGCGTCACCGCCGGAACCGTCGAGTTCTACGACAACGGCATCTCGGGCACCGACCTCGGTGCGGGCGTCGGCGGCGCGGGCGGGGTCTACACGCTTTCCCTGCCGAGCGGCCTTGCGGCCGGTGGTCACTCCGTGACCGCCGTCTTCACCCCGACCGACCCGGCGGCCGACGCCGCTTCGACGTCGACCGCCTCGGTCTTCAGCGACACCGTTGCCGCCTCGGGTGCTTGCGCCGTGACGGGCTCCAACTGTGGCCCTGACGTCCAGGACATCGAGGGTGCCATCCCGGTCGGCACGCTGACCATCAGCACGCCGTACAACGGCACGGGCTGCGCCGCGGGCCTGACGCTCGGCACCACGCCGAACGTCAACAGCGCGACGTCGACCGCCGGCTGCGTCGGGGGTGTGCTCAACATCGGCACGCTCGCCCTCACGCCGACCGACACCGAGTTCACCGCCCACACGACCTTCCAGGACATCGCCATCACGGACAACCGCGCGGGCAACCTCCCCTGGACGGTCCAGGCGTCCTCAAGTGACCTGACGGATGGCACCGGCCACCCGCAGGGCACGATCGACTCGCAGAACGTCGGCCTGACCGCCATCACGAGCACGGCCGGTACCGGCTTCCTCGGCACGGTCACCCCGGTCGACAACCCGGCCGCTGAGCCGGCCGTCGCGCCGGGCGCTGCGCTCGGTGCTCCGGGCAAGCAGGGCCTGGGCGGTCCGACGGTGGGCGTGGGCGGTCTCGCGCACACCATCGCCACGGCCGACCACGGTCTGGGTAGCGACACCCTGAACGGCACGATCACCCTGAACGCGCCGACGTCCACGGAGAACGGCCTCTTCACCGGCACGATCACCTTCACGGTGCTCGAGTCGTAAACCAGCTCCACCCGCACTTCGCACGACCCGGACGGGGCGACCAGGAGACTGGTCGCCCCGTTTGGCGTATCCCTGCTCTTATCGGTGTTTCGACCCTGCCCGCTGTTCATGTGGCGTTGGCTACGGCGTCATACGGAGCGGTTTAGCTCACCGCCATGCCCCGCGCCAGATCCCGTCGTTTGCAGTGGGTCGCCGCACTCGTCTGCCTGTTCTCCGCGCTCGTCGGGGTCACGAGCGCCGCCGCCGCAAGTACCCCCAGCCCCTCCTCGCCGGCGTCTGGTACGAGCACCGGCGCGGCCGCGGGGGGAGCCTCGAAGAAGCCGCCGACGGTGACGTTCGGCATCGGCCCGGCGAACACGAAAGCTCTCGACGGCCGGCCCTCGTTCAGCTATGCCTCCGCCCCCGGAGCGGAGATCTCGGACCACTTCGCGATCGTCAACATCTCTACCCAGACGCTGGACCTGATCGTCTACGGGGTCGACGCCGTCAGCAGCGCGACCGGCGGCCTCGGCTACGCGGCGCGCAGCGCGGCCAAGAAGGCGGCCGGCGGCTGGCTCGCGATGCCCGAACACAACGGCAGCGACGTCTTCGCCGTCCGTGGCGGCTCCACCCTGGTGCTGCCCTTCCAGCTGCGCATCCCCGCCAACGCCAGCCCGGGCGACCACACAGCCGGGATCGCGGTGGGGCTGCTGGCCGATGTCCAGGGCAAGAACACCAAGAACCTCACCTTCGAGCAGCGCGTGGTGGCGAAGGTCTACGTCCGGGTGAGCGGCACCCCGGTCGCGAAGCTCGAGGTGCAGCACCTGCACGCGAGCTACTCCGGCTCGCTGAACCCGATCGGCTCGGGCTCGGTCACGGTGAGTTACGTGGTGCACAACGCGGGCAACGTCGACCTCGGGGCGCATCTGAAGCTGAGCGTCAGCGGACTCTTCGGCGGTGCCGGCTCGGTGCCGAAGCTGGCCGACATCCCTGACCTGCTGCCAGGCGCGTCGGCGAAGTTCTCGATCAAGGTGCCCGACGTGCTGCCGACCTTCATGCTCAGCGGCACCGTCAAGGTGACGCCGACGGCGCTGGCCGGGTCGGTCGATCCCAAGCTCGCCTCGGCCAGCGCCAGCACCCACTTCTGGGCGGTGCCCTGGGCACTGCTGGTGCTGATCGTCGTTCTCGCAGCACTCGCGTACGGGCTGCGGCGCTACTCCCGACACCGGCAGGCCACCCGGCCGGCCCCGACCCACCGACGCGGCCGTGACGGCGGTACTGCGTCGGTAAACCCCAGTGAGGCGTGACATGAGCAAGCTCGTGCGTGCAGTGGTCGCCGCTGTGGCGACGATCGGTTTCGGCGTGGTGGGGCTCGGTGCCGGTACCAGTGCGGGCGCGGCGTCAGCCGTGCCGTACACCGACGCGAACCAGGTCGGGTCGATCGGCTTCTGCGACGCCCAGAACCACCAGATCCGCAGCGGCTCGATCGAGGCGCAGCCCTTCGCTGCCAAGACGGTCTCGACGGTGGCGGCGCCGAAGGGCTACACCACCCCGGTGGGGCGGGCCACCCTCTACGTCTACCAGCCGATCCAGTACGTCGACCCCGGCGACTGGAGCGGCCGGGCCATGACCGGTTCGTCCGCGTTCAGCAACAACGCTCACCCGATGGCCGAAGGGCTGCGCGCCGATCCGTCGCTGGTGAACTTCACCGCGGCCTACCCGGCGCACCTCGACGGCTTCGTCGAGTTCCGCCTGTACTTCTCGGCACCTAACGCAGGCACCTACATCCGCCCGTACCCGGCCGCCGCCGTGCAGATCACCGGGAAGACCTGGCGCCAGATCGGCGGCCCCACCGTGGACTGTGGCGCCGGCAAGGTGGCCTCCAACGAGCTCGATCTCCCCGCCGTCCAGCACATCCAGACGGCCGGCCCCGGCAGCAGCACCCCCGCAGCGTCGGGCGCCGGAACCGGCTCGGGTTCGGCCGGTGCCAGCACGAGCTCGCACCCGTCCGGCGCCTCGGCGGGACCGTCCAGCGGGGCGTCGGCCGAGGCTTCGTCCCCGGCGGGTACGGACACCACCGGGCCGGCGTCGGCGAGCAGCAAGTCCAGCAGCAACAGCGGGCCAGTGATCGCCATCGTCGTCATCGTGGTGCTACTTGCCGCCGGCGGTGGCTACGCCTTCCTGCGCCGTCGCCGAGGCCGCATCGCCTGAGCCGATGGCTGCATCCGTGTTCATGCGTGGTTAAGCCGCCATGCGTCAACAGGTCGTACTCGTCAACGATCGTTCGGGCCGCACGTGCACACACCGAGCTGGAAGAGGACATTCGTGAAACTCCGCAAACTTGGAGCTGTCGGCGTGGTGCTGGCCGTTCTGGTCGCGCTGATCGGGTTCTTCATCCCCTCGGCGAATGCCTCGTCGACCCCGCCGTGGGAGCCTGACCCGCAGTCGCTCGGCACGGTCACCTTCTACGACGCCTCCGGTGCGGTGGTCACGAGTGGCTCCGACCTCTCCAACCTCTTCGCGTACGCCGCGGCGTCGAACAACAACGGCCCCGAAGGCACGACGAAGGCCTACGTCACCTTCGCCTGGCCGCACTCGGGTCAGGTCACCGGGAACTGGTTCACCGCCCCGGCCAGCCTCGCGACCCGCTACCCCGCCACGACGGCCCCGTCACCGGTGAACGGCCTCACCAACCCGGTGGTCACGGCCATCGGCAGTGGCGCGAGCAACTACGCCGGCGTCTCCGGGCTGAGTACGTTCGACACGACGAGCGGCTACAACGACATGATCCAGGTGCGCCTGGGCTCGGTCGGTGGCCCCAACGAGCCGAGCGGTGACCCGACCATCTACTGGGCCTCCGACATCATGATCAACCCGTCGGCCGGCACCTGGGCGCAGGTCTATCCCGCGCCGTCGGCCGGCCCCACCACGACCACCACGGCCGTCACGGCCACGCCGGCGAGCCCGCAGCCGACCACCGCCACGGGGATCAAGTTCACCGCCTCGGTCACCCCGAGCACGGCCACGGGCAGCGTCCAGTTCTTCGACGGCGACGCGCCTCTGGGTGCGGCATCGGCCGTCTCCGCGGGCAAGGCCAGCCTGACCACCACGGGCACCGCGCTCGGCGCAGGCTCGCACTCGATCAAGGCCGTCTTCACTCCGACCTCGAGCGTGTCCTTCACCGCCTCGACCTCGCCTGCGATCACCTACGTGATCGCCGCCCCCGCCGTCACCACCACGACCTCGCTCAGCGCGTCGCCGACGAGCCCGATCTCCTCGGGCCAGGCCACGACGCTGACCGCGACCGTCACGCCATCCAACGCCGCCGGCACGGTGCAGATCTTCGACGGCAGCACCGCGGTCGGCTCGGCCGTCGCGGTGACCGGCGGTACGGCGGTGGCTCCGGCGCACACCTACGCCGTCGGAACCCACCAGCTGAAGGCGGTCTTCACCCCCACCTCCGCCGCGGCCTTCACCACCTCGACGTCGGCCGTCATCACCTACATCGTGCAGACGAAGCCCGCGACATCGACCACGACCGCGCTGACGGTGACCCCGGCCGGCCCGCAGGTGTTCGGTGCCTCGACCACCCTCGCCGCCACCGTGACGCCCTCCACCGCCGTCGGGTCCGTGCAGTTCCTCGACGGCTCGACCGTGCTCGGCACGGTGACGGCCTCCAGCGGCGCCGCACAGCTGAAGATCAGCACGCTCGCCGCAGGCACGCACAGCCTCACCGCCAAGTTCGTGCCGACGACACCGGCGGACTTCGGAACGTCGACCTCGGGGCCGAAGAGCTACACGGTGACCAAGGCCGCGAGCACGGTCGCGTTGACCGCCTCGCCGGCACACACCGCAGTGCAGGGCAGCACGGTGGCCCTCACCGCCACCACCGGCCCGTCCGGGCAGGCGGGCACGGTGCAGTTCTCCTACACGACCACCGGCGACCCGATCAACATCGGTGCACCGGTGACGGTCACCTCGAACGTCGCGCACCTCTCGACCTCGAAGCTGCCGCTGACCACCACCACGATCAGCGCCGTCTTCACCCCGACCTCGGCCAACTACAGCGCCTCGCCGACCTCGACGATCGAGTACGCGGTGACACCGCCGCCGCCAGGCACCACCACCACGGCACTCGCCGTGACCCCGGCCACCCAGGCCACGGTAGGCACGACGGAGACCCTCAAGGCCACCGTCACGCCCGCCACCGCGGCTGGCACGATCGTCTTCAAGGACGGCGGGACCGCGATCGGCTCGCCGGTGGCACTGGCCAGCGGAACCGCCTCGGTGAAGACGGCCCTGGCGCTTGGCACGCACAGCCTCACCGCTCAGTTCGTGCCCACCGACTCGACGAAGTTCGCCGGCTCGACCTCGACCGCGGTCAGTTACAAGGTGCTGCCGCCGCCGACGAAGACCGTCGCCACGGTCACCGTCTCGCCCGGTACCACCGAGCCCTACGGCACGACGCTGAAGTTCAGCGCCAAGGTCACCCCGGCCGCGGCCGGCAGCATCGCCTTCAAGAACGGCACGACCACGCTCGGAACCGTGAAGGCCACGGTCGGCACCTCGTCGTCCACGGCCACCCTCAGCACGATCCTGGGCGGCGGCACCGCGCACCTCACGGTGGTCTTCACGCCGACAGCTCCGCTGAGCTTCACCTCCTCGACGTCGGCCTCCACGACGCTGACGATCAAGGCGGTGGCGACGACGTCGTCGGTGAAGGTCTCGCCGACCGGCTCGATCCGCCAGGGCGTCAAGGTCACCTTCACCGACACGGTGAAGCCGTCCAACGCCCCAGGCAAGGTGACCTTCTACAGCGGCAAGACGGCGCTGGGCACGGTGACGGTCGCCAAGGGCGTCGCCACGTTCAGCACGACGAAGCTGCCGGTCGGCAAGGCCTCGATCACCGCCAAGTTCACCGCGACGCACAGCAACGACTTCGCCTCGTCGACGTCGAAGGCGGTGACCGTGTCGATCGTCGCCGCTCCGAAGGCAACGTCGGCCGCCGTGGGAGCCACGAGCCTGGCCAGCGGGGGCTCGGTCGCGGCCGGCTCGGTCGTGACCGTCGACGGCTCGGGCTTCCTGCCCGGCGAGCTCGTCACCGTGCTGCTGCACTCCGCGGAGATCAAGATCGGAACGGTGCACGCCAGTGCCACCGGCCTGGTGATCGCCAACGTGCTCCTGCCGGCCTCGCTGCCGCTGGGCAAGCACACGATCATCCTGCAGGGGTCGGTGGGCTCGGCCGAGTTCCCGATCGTCGTCACGGCTGCGCCGTCCACGGTCGTGACCGTCGCACATTCGGGCGCGGCCGGTCCCGGGACGACCAGCTCGACCGGCAGCACGCTGGCGGAGACCGGTGTAGACGTCCGCTTCGAGGGGATCGCCGCACTGCTCCTGCTCGTCTCGGGAACGATGCTGATGGTCGGCTCGCGGCCTCGTCGCAGTGAGGCGCGTCGGTAGCGCATGCGCCGCCTGCGTACAGGCTGCGTGCGTACAGGCCGCTTGTGTAGGGGGGCGCTGGCGTTCGGAGTCGCCGCCGTGCTGCTTGCCCTTTGGCTGGCACCGGCGTCGGCTCTGAGCCAGACGGCCAATGTCGTCGCCCGGGACCCGCACGGCCACGTGCTCCCGGCCGACCCGGTGCTCGTGGTCGGCGAGCACGTGCAGCTGACGGTCACCGGCTTCCGGCCCGGCGGCCGGCTGACCGTCCGGCTGGGTACCTCGACATCCCTCGGCACCTACACGGCGAACAGCTCCGGCAGCGTGCAGTTCGTACTGGTTGTGCCGCACGGGCTGGGTGGGGGGACCCACACCGTCGCAGTGGTGGGTCAGCCACCCGGCCGGCGGACCAGCCCGACGGTGGTCGAGCGCTCCGGGCCGAGCGACCCGCAGATCGTCGAAGCGGTCGTACCGACGCTCGGGATCTTTCTGTTCCGCATCGGGTCGCACACCTCCTCGGCCCCGCCGCCGACCTCCACGCCGCCGACCTCCACGCCGCCGCAGAGTGGCGGCGCCGGTGGCACATCGACCGGCAGCAGCAGCGGAGGAGGGAGCGGCGGCGGCGCCACTGCCTCGACCGGTGTCGACGTGGCGATGCTGCTCATCGTGGGCGTTGTGGCCATCGTGGGCGGCGCCATGATCCTGCTGCCGGGGCGGCACCGCAGACACGCCTGAGCGGCCGCCCGGGGGCCGCCACGGCTACCTGATCAGCGGGCCTCGCGGTCGTACTCGCGCAGGGCCCGTGCTCCGAAGAGCCGTACCCCCTCGGCGGACGGCACGCCTGCCGTGACGGCCTCGACGAACTGGCGCAGGGCCCGCACGCATTCGATGCGGCGCAGGTAGGGGTGCACGCAGACCGCCACAGGCGTGCCGGCCAGTGCCACCGCCCAGGTCCAGTGCCCGCGTGAGTTGTCGAAGAGCACCGATGAGGTCGCGTCGTCGACGCGCTGCTGCAGTTCCTCGGCCGCGGCACGGCAGCTGTGATAGCTGTCGAAGACGGCCGAGGAGCGGCCCAGCGGTCGGTTGTTGGCGGCGATGACGCGCCAGCCGTAGCGCGGCTCGGTGGGCGAGTTGCGCTGCCGGGTGGTGGTGGGTGCGGTGGCGTCGGAGACGTAGATGAAGCGCGTCGTCCGGCGCGCGGCTGACTCCGTCATGTCCCTCCGCCCCTCGTCCTGGTGCGGATGGTCCCGCCGCTGCAGCATGCGGCCTCTTGGGGGGCTATCTGTTTGCCGGACGGTGAACTACGGACGGGCGGTGGGCGCCACCTTGGTGCTACTACGACACGGAGGACAATCCGCGAGTTGGCGAGCCGCCTGCGTCGTCCGCGTCCGCGGGCTTACCCGCACCGCCCGAGCCTGGGCAACACGAAGGGCCGGCAGCGTGTGCTGCCGGCCCTTCGGTGGTGCTTAGTGCTGGATCAGGTGGCGATGATGTCGGCGAGTGCTGCACCGACCTCGATCTCCGCGCCGATGGGCAGTCCGTACTTCGCGACGGTGAGCTTGATGTCGATGCCGCGGACGGCCGCGGTGTTCGACAGGAAGGCCTGCTGGTTGATGGTGACGGTCGCCAGGCCGGCCACGTTGATGACCGTGTTCGGCGAGACGTTCAGCGGGATCTTGATTCCGGCCACCACCAGGTTGATGAAGGTGGTCGAGGCGGTGGGGATCAGGGTGCCGTCGGCAGCCCTGGTGACGGTGGCGGTGCCCTTGATCGCATCGGCCTTGATCAGGCCGTTGAGGACGTTGAGGCGGGCCAGCTCGTAGGTGGTCTGCGAACTCGCCACCGTGGTCGAGGTCGAGCCCGTCCCCGTGGATTCGATCGCGCCCAGCGAGATGATCGGCGCCGCGTTGACCGCAGCCGTGCTGTTGACGATGGTCTGGCCTCCGGTACCGCTGCCGGGGATCACGACCTCCGCCGTCATGCCCGAGTGGATCTTGGCGACGCCGGTGACGGTTCCGTCGATCTGCGAGCCGTAGGCAAAGCCGCCGATCTGCACGGGGTTCGTCTTGGTCGTGTTGGCCACCCCGACCTCGGCCGGGTTGAGCACGATCTCGCTGCCGAGTGGGGCATTGCCGCGCGGCTTGAGCAGTGTCAGGTCGAGTGCCTGCGTCTGCACCAGGACCCCGCCGGGCGTCGTCGTCTTCTGCACCGCGTTGAGCGTGAGCGACAGGACGCCCGGGATCGTGACGTTGAAGTTCTCCGGGACGTCGACCGGGATGGTGACCCCCGGGATGTGGATGCCGACGAACGTCGTCTTCGCGGTGCCCGTGCTCGTGCTACCGACCAGCGTCGTGCTGACGTTCGTCTTGACCGCGTCGATCGTGACGAGGCCGCTGAGCAGGTTCACGCCCGCGGTCTCGCCGGCAGAGTCGACCTTGACGCCGGTGGCCGTGCGGGTGGCCGACTCGGAGGTGGTGATCGCGCCGAGGGTCAGCACGCCGTTGACCTTCGCACTGGCGAGCGAGTTCGATGAGGTGTTCGGGAACTTGTCTCCCGAGACGGTCGACTGCGAGGTCGGGCCGGAGACGACCTTCGACCCGAGCAGGTTGACCGAGCTTCCTGAGGCGGAGGCGTAGTAGGAGTATGGGATCGCTGGAGCGCCGTGCGCGCTCGTGGTTCCCGTCACGATGCTTGCTGCCACTCCGGCCGTCGCGAGCACCGCGACCAACCGATTCTTTTTATTCATATTTGCCTACCCCGAGGAAGCACGCGCCAGGACGCCCGTGTACTCAGGCCATCCTCGGTCGCCTGATCATCCGAGGCAAATCAAACCGGTGTGATCTGGACCTTTGCCACACACAGGCTTTACGAGACCCGCAGCTAGGTGTCCGGAAGGCGTCATGTGCCTGTTCTAGCGGCACATTCTGGCCGCTGGGAGGTTCGGCGGCGTCGCCTCCCTGAAATTGTCGGACCCCCGCCAGATACTTCTGCCATGGCCCGCTTCCTGCACACCTCCGACTGGCATCTCGGTCGTAGTCTGCACGGAACCTCGCTGCTCGAGCACCAGCAGGTCTTCCTCGAGTGGCTGGTGGCCGAGGCCGTGAACCGTGAGGTCGACGCAGTGCTGGTGGCTGGTGACGTCTACGACCGGGCGGTACCGCCGAGCGATGCTGTGCGCCTGCTCGACCGCGCCCTGGCCGGGTTCGCCCTGGCCGGTGTCCCGGTCGTCGTGAGCAGCGGCAACCACGACTCCGCGGTCCGTCTCGGCTTCGGCGCCTCGCTGGCCTCGGCCGCTCGCGTGTACCTCCGCACCCAGCTGCGTGATCTCCTCGAGCCGGTGGTCGTCGATGGGGGAGGGGTCGGCGTCTACGCGATTCCCTACCTGCTTCCCGACGCCGTCATGGCGGAGCTGGGCTGCGAGCGCTCGCACACCGGTGTCCTCACGGCCGCTGTCGATCGCATCCGCACCGACGCCGCGGCGCGCGGGCTCGCCCACACGGTGGTGCTGGCCCACGCGTTCGTCACCGGTGGCTCGGCCAGCGACTCCGAGCGGGACATCTCGGTGGGCGGCATAGGCGACGTCGCAGCCTCGGTGTTCGCGGGCATCGACTATGTCGCGCTGGGTCATCTGCACGGCGCGCAGCAGGTGGCCCCCGGTGTCCGGTATAGCGGCTCGCCACTGCCCTTCTCGTTCTCCGAGCGCCACCACCACAAGTCCGTCGTGCTGGTGGAGGTCGATGCGCGTGGCGTCCGCACGGAGCTGGTGCCCACCCCGGTGCCGCACCCGATGCACGAGCTGCGCGGCAACCTCGCCGAGCTTCTCGCGCTCAGCCCTGGGCCGCCCGCCGACTCGTGGCTCAAGGTGGTGCTCACCGACGTGCACCGCCCGGCTGCCCCGATGGAGCAGCTCCGCGAGCGCTGGCCCAACACGGTGATCCTCGACCACCGCCCGCCCGTCGAGCTGGGGTCGTCGGCCGAAGATCTTGCGCGGCTGCGTCAGGCGGCCGACCCGGTCGAGGTCTGCTCGCTCTTCGTCGAGTGGGTCGACTCCACCTATCCGGACGGCCGGCAGCGCGATGAGTTGGCCAGCGTGGTCGAGGCGGTCCGGCACACGGAGCGGTCGGCCTGATGCGGCTTCATCACCTCAGGCTGCGCGCGCTCGGCCCCTTCGCCACCGAGCAGGTGATCGACTTCGAGCACCTCGGCGCGGGTGGCCTCTTCCTGCTCGACGGCCCTACCGGCGCTGGCAAGAGCACGGTGCTGGACGCGATCACCTTCGCCCTCTACGGCCCGGGTGAGCGTGGTGGCGATGGCCGGCTGCATTCGCAGTTCGCTGCGGTGGGGGTGGCTCCCGAGGTCGTGCTCGAGTTCTCCGTCGCCGGCGTGCGGCAGCGGATCACCCGCTCACCGGAGCACAGCCGCCCCAAACGCCGTGGTGAGGGCAGCACGCTCGAGTCGGCGCGCGTGCATCTCGAACGTAACGAGGGCGGCGAGTGGGTGAGCCGCTCGTCGAACAAGGCCGAGGTGGGCGACCTCATCGCCGACGACATCGGCCTGAGCCGTGAGCAGTTCACCCAGGTGGTGCTGCTGCCGCAGGGCGAGTTCATGAAGTTCCTCCGGGCCAGCGACGATGACCGCCGGGTGCTGCTGACCAGGCTCTTCGGCACCCAGCTCTACGACCGCATCACCGACGAACTGGAGCGTCGCCGCAGATCCGCCGACGCCGAACTGGTCGTCTCCGAGCGTCGGCTGCAGGCGCGCGTCAGCGCCGCCGGTGAGGCCGCCGGTCTGGATGCCGCGGCTCAGGACGAGCTGGCGGCGCTCACCGCCTCCCAGCGGGGCGAACGCTTCGATCAGCTCGCCGCCGCACTGGCTGTCGCAGCGGGCGAGGCCGCGGCCGCGTCGGGGCAGGCCGCCGATGAGGTAACGCAGTGCCTGGCCCGCGCACGCCGAGCTGACGCCAACGCCGAGCTGGCTTCCCGCTTCGCGGCCGCCGTGCGTGCCGCGGCCGAGCACGAGGCAACCCGTGCCGAGCACGACCGGGCAGCCGTGGTGGTGGCCGCGGCCGAGCGCGCCGAACCGGTTCGTCCGCTGCTTCACGTGCTCGACGACGCCGAGGTCGAACTGCGCGCCACCCTCGCCGCGCTCCCGGCCGGGGCGCCCGCATCGTGGCGGAGCGGTCAGGGTGCCGACGAGTTGGTGGCGGCGGCCACGGCTGCGGGCCGGCAGGCTGCCGAGCTCGGTCCGCTCGTTCAGCGCGAACGCGAGGCGCTCACGCTGCGGGCCCAGCTGGTGGCCGCCGAGCGCGGTGTCACCGAGGCGGCGGCACTGCTCGGCGCGCTGGAGCAACGCCGGCTCGAGCTGCCCGGTCAGCTCTCCGCGGCAGAGGCGGCGATCCAGGAGGCGCTGGTCGGTGCGGCGGCGCGGCCGGCCATCGATACCGAGCGCGCCGCATTGCGTCGCCGGGCCGCCGCCGCCGGTGAACTCGCAGAGCTTCAGCCGGAGCGTGCCGCTGCACAGTCGGCCCGGGAGGCGGCCTTCGTCGCCTACGAGGCGGCGGCCAGCGAGCACCTGCGGTTGGTGGCCGAACGGCTGGCCAACATGGCCGGTGAGCTGGCCGCAGCACTGGTACCCGGTGAGGCGTGCGCGGTGTGCGGATCCCACGAGCATCCGGCACCCGCCGCCCACGCCGACGACGCCGTCGGTGCCCCCGCCGTGGCCGCGGCCCAGCACCGCGCGGCCGAGGCCGAGCGTCGCTACCAGTCGGCGGTGGCCGCTGCGGCCGAGTGTGACCAGCGCGGAATGGCGCTGCAAGCAGTGGCCGATGGCGCCGACCCGGCGGCGCTCGATGTCGCGCTGCGGCAGCTCGACGCGGCCCTCGACCGTGCGCTGGCGTTCGAGGCCGCACTGCCTTCGCTCACCGGTCGCCGTGACGCCCTCGCCGCCGAGGCGGCGCAGCTCGCCACTGACCAGCAGGCGGCTGCGGCAGCCCGCGCCACCGCGGTTGCCCGGGCCGAGGCCCTCGGTGCGCAGGCCGCGGCCCTGGCCGGCGAGCTCGCCGCGGCGCAGGGCGGCTTCGCCTCCGTCGCCGCGCGGGTTGGCG
>JAOPUX010000014.1 GCA_025963285.1 Jatrophihabitans sp. | reverse complement strand
GGCCGGGTCCTCGACGGGCTGGACAAGGCCGCCGAGGAGCCCGGCGAGCTGTTCCCGTACGTGATGGTCGAGCAGCACGAGCAGCAGCACGTCGAGACGATGCTCGCCACTCATCAGCTACGCCAGGGCGTGCCGCTGCTCGGCGCCGGCGATCCGCTGCCACCCGGGCGGCCGACAGCCGACTCGGTGCTGGTGCCGGCCGGTGAGTTCGTCCTCGGGGTCATGGCCGCCGACGAACCGACCTCGCTGGACAACGAGCGGCCTGCCCACGTGATCGACCTGCCGGCCTTCCGCATCGGCCGGGTGCCGGTGACCAACGGCGAGTACCGCCGCTTCGTCGCCGCCGGCGGTTACGACGAGCCACGCTGGTGGTCGACGGCCGGCTGGGCACACAAGGTCTCGGCCGGGCTGACGGGCCCGCAGTTCTGGACGGCCGACGGCGCGGCGCGGGTGCGGTTCGGCACCGTCGAGGACCTGCCCGAGGACGAGCCGGTGCAGCACGTCTGCTTCCACGAGGCCGAGGCCTACGCGGCCTGGGCCGGGGCCCGGTTGCCCACCGAGCAGGAGTGGGAGAAGGCCTGCGTCTGGGACCCGGTGGCGGGACAGCGCCGCCGCTGGCCCTGGGGCCGCTCGGAGGTGACCCCGGCCCTGGCCAACCTCGGCGGCGGGGCCCTGCGGCCTGCGCCGGTGGGTGCCTACCCGGCCGGCGCGTCGGCCTACGGGGTGGAGCAGCTCATCGGTGACGTCTGGGAGTGGACGTCGTCGGGCTTCGAGCCGTGGCCCGGCTTCACACCGATGATCTACCGGCAGTACAGCGAGCCGTTCTTCGGCGGCGACTACCGGGTGCTGCGTGGCGGCTCCTGGGCGGTGGCGCCCAGCGCAGTGCGGCCGTCGTTCCGCAACTGGGACCACCCCATCCGCCGGCAGATCTTCTGTGGCCTCCGGCTGGCCTGGGACGTCACCGATGTGTAGGCAGCTGGCGTGGCTGGGACAGCCCCGCAGCGTGGCCTCCCTCGTGCTCGACCCGCCCTTCGGCCTGCTGCACCAGTCCTACGCGCCCCGCCGTCAGCGGCGAGGGCTCGTCAACGCCGATGGCTGGGGCGTGGGGTTCTACCCCGACGGGCAGGAGGCGCCGGCGCGCTGGCGCTCGGCCCGGCCACTCTGGGGGGACGCCTCCTTCGCGTCCGTCGCGCCGAGCCTGCACTCCGGTGCGGTGCTCGCTGCGGTGCGCTCGGCCACGGCAGGGATGCCGATCGACGAAGCCGCCGCAGCACCCTTCACCGACGGTCGCTGGCTCTTCTCCCACAACGGCCGGGTGTCGCGGGCCGTACTGCCGGCCGACAGCCTCGCCGAGTCGGTGTGTGACGCCGCCCAGCTGGCCGCCTTCGTCTTCGCCTCCGGACCGGAGAAGCTCGGGCAGCTCATCGTCGAGGTGGCCCGGCGTGACCCTGACGCCGTCCTCACCGTGCTCCTCACCGACGGCGCCGGCATCCTCGGCGTCACCTGGGGCGACACGCTCTCCTACCTCGTCGAGCCCACCGGCGTCGTCGTCGCGAGCGAGCCCTACGACGACGACCCGCGCTGGGTCGACCTCCCCGACCGCCACCTGATCGAGGTGACCCCGGCCGGGGTCACCGTCACCGCCCTGGAGAACCGATGAGCACCTCCACCACGTATCTCGACGAGTCGGCCTACGCCGCCGCTCTCGCCAGCGACGTCCGCGCCGGGCTCACCGCCGCGGCCAAGACGCTGCCGCCGAAGTACTTCTACGACGCCGCGGGCAGCGACCTCTTCGACCAGATCACCCGGCTGCCGGAGTACTACCCGACGCGCACCGAGCGGGCCATCCTCGAGGCCCACGTCGAGGAGATCGCCACCCTTACCCGGGCCCGCACGCTGAACGAGATCGGCAGTGGCACCTCCGACAAGACGCGGCTGCTGCTGGCCGCCCTCGACCGCGCCGGCACCCTGGAACGGTTCGTGCCCTTCGACGTCGACCCCGCCGTGCTGGCCGAGGCCGGTGCGGCGATCGGGGCCGAGTTCCCCGGCATCGCGGTCGAGACGGTCGTGGGCGACTTCGAGAAGCACCTCGGGCTGTTGCCGCGGCACCCGAAGCGGCTGGTGGCCTTCCTCGGCTCGACGATCGGCAACCTGGTACCGGCCGCCCGTCATGACTTCTTCGCCGCCATCCGCAGCACGCTGGCCCCGGGTGACCACTTCCTGCTCGGTACGGACCTCGTGAAGTCGCCCGCGCGCCTCGTGGCGGCATATGACGACGCGGCCGGGGTTACGGCGGCCTTCAACAAGAACGTCCTGCGGGTGATCAACCGAGAGCTCGGCGGGGACTTCGACCTCGACTCCTTCGAGCACCTCGCCGCCTGGGACGCCGAGCACGAGTGGATCGAGATGCGGCTGCGTTCGACCCGCGATCAGGTCGTGCACATCGCCGCCCTCGGGCTTACCGTCGCCTTCGGCCGGGGTGAGGAGCTGCGTACCGAGATCTCGGCGAAGTTCCGCCGTGAGCGCGTGGTCGAGGAGCTCGCGGCCGCCGGCCTGCGGCTCACCCAGTGGTGGACCGACCCGGCCGGCGACTTCGCCCTCTCGCTGAGCGAGCCGAGCTAGCCCGCAGTGATCAACCCGCCGCCGGCACCGACGATCTCCACGAGCGTGTCGGTGTCGGCGAAGGTCTTGGCAATGACCGTGGTGCGCTTGACGTAGTGCCCCACCGGGTACTCCATCGTCATCCCGATGCCGCCGTGCAGCTGGATGGCCTCCAGGCCGATGTGCCGCGACGAGGTGTCGATCTGGATCTTGGCTGCCTGCACTGCACGGCGCCGCTCGGCGACGTCGTCGTCGGCCAGCGAGAGCCGTGCCACGAGTGCCATCGAGCGGGCCTGCTCAAGTGACACGTACATGTCGGCCGACCGGAACTGCAGGGCCTGGAAGACCGAGATCGGCTGGCCGAACTGCACCCGGGTCTTGAGGTAGTCGACGGTGAGCCAGAGCATCCGGTCCATCGCGCCGACCGCCTCGGAGCAGAGCACGGCGGTAGCGACGTCCAGCACCGACTCGATGTGTGCCAGCGCGTCGGCCGGCGAGCCGACCGCCACGGCGGGGGAGTCGGAGAGCAGCACGTCCGCGGCACCCAGCCCGTCCTGGAGCTGATAGGTGTCGCGTACGACGTCGGCCCCCGCCACCAGGAAGAGGCCGACGGCACCATCCGGGGTGGTGGCGGTGACGAGCAGCTGGTCGGCGACGTCCCCGCCGAGCACGGCGATCTTCTCGCCGGAGATCGTCCAGCCGTCGCCGGAGGGGGTGGCCGTCGTGGTGATGTCGGTGAGCGACCAGCGGGAGGCCGGCTCGGTGTAGCCGAAGGCCAGCAGGGTCGAGCCCTCGGCCACGGCAGGCAGCAGCGTCGACTTCTGCTCCGGGGTGCCGGCTGCGGCGATCAGCTGGCCGCCGAGCACGACGGTGGCGATGAACGGCTCGAGGATCAAGGCACGCCCGAAGGCCTCCATCACCACGGCCAGCTCGCCGACGCCCATGCCGGCGCCGCCGTACTGCTCGTCGAAGGTCAGCCCCAGCAGGCCGAGCTCGGCGTACTGCTTCCAGAGTTCGCGGCTCCAGTGCTCGGGGCCGGACGATTCGAGCAGGGCCAGCCTGGCGTTGGCGTCGTAGCGCTTGTCGAGCAGGCTCTTGACGGCGTCGCCGAGCATCCGCTGCTCATCGGTGAGGTCGAGTTCCATGGTTGTCGTCCCGTCGCTTAGAACTTGAGGATGGCTTTGGCGATGATGGTGCGCTGGACCTCGTTCGATCCGCTGTAGATCGACGCCTTGCGCCAGTTGAAGAAGGTCGGCAGCGCATCGACCGAACCCTCGGGCAGCGCGGAGAAACCGTCAGGCACCTCGCCGTCCTCGCGGTAGGCCAGCGCGGCCGGGCCGAGCAGGTCGACCAGCAGCTCGGTGGCCTGCTGCTGCAGCTCCGAGCCCTTGAGCTTGAGCACCGACGACACCGGATCGGGCTTGCCGGGTCCGTTGCGCCCCTCGGCGTCGAGCACGCGCAGGACCGACATCTCGATGGCGGTGACCTCGACCTCGAGCCGGGTCAGCTTGGCCCGGAAGAGCGGATCCTCGAGCAGCGAGCGGCCGTTGACCACGGTCTCGGCTGCCAGGCGCTTGATGCGCAGGATGCGGGCCTTGGTCTGGCCGACCGCCACCACGCCGGTGCGCTCGTTGCCGAGCAGGAATTTGGCGTAGTCCCAGCCGGCGTTCTCCTCACCGACGAGCTGGTCGGCAGGAACGCGGACGTTGTCGAAGAAGACCTCGTTGACCTCGTGGCCGCCGTCGATCAGCTGGATCGGGCGGACGGTGATGCCAGGGGTGTCCATGTCGATGAGCAGGAACGAGATACCACGCTGCTTCTTCGCCTCGGGGTCGGTACGCACCAGGCAGAAGATCCAGTTGGCCCACTGGGCGAGCGTCGTCCATGTCTTCTGGCCGTTGACGATGTACTCGTCGCCGTCGCGAACAGCGGTGGTCTTCAGCGAGGCCAGGTCCGAGCCGGCGTTCGGCTCGGAGAACCCCTGACACCACCAGATGTCCAGGCTCGCGGTCTTCGGCAGGAAGCGTTCTTTGATCGCCTCGCTACCGAAGGTGGCGATCACCGGGCCGACCATCTGCGTGTTGAAGGCCAGTGGCGGCGGCACGAACGCCAGCAGCATCTCCTCGGCGTAGAGGTGGCGCTGCACGGGCGTCCAGTCCTGGCCGCCCCACTGCGTCGGCCAGTGCGGCACGGCCAGGCCGTGCTTGTTCATGATCTGCTGGCTGGTGAGGAAATCCTCGCGCGTCGCGTGCCCACCGCGGGCCAGCCGGTCGCGGATCTCGGCGGGGATCTCGGTGGTGAAGAAGGTACGCATCCGCTCGGCGAAGGCGCGCTCTTCCTTGCTCAGCGCAATATCCATCTAAGGCTCTCCCAGGTGCGAGGTCGTCGTTGACTCCCAGCATGCCTGGTGGAGTCCAGAATCGGTTAGCGCGCCCCGGCGGATTCTGCCGGTGCCGCAGCGGCCGACTCAGGCCGGAGTGGCGAGCCGGGCGGCGGTGGTGACCTCGCGCAGGCGCTGCACCAGGCCGGCTGCGATCCACATGGCGGTCTCCGGGTCGGAGAAGAGCTGGCGGAACTGCCGCGGGTCGAGCACCAGGATCCGCATCGGGGTCAGCGCCATCACGGTGGCGGTGCGCGGTGAGCCGTCGAGTAGCGCCATCTCACCGATCACGGCGCCCGAGCTGACCGAGGTGACGGCGACGCCGCCGATGCTGACCTCAGCGATGCCTTCGAGGACGATGAACGCCTCCCGTCCGACCTGGTCCTCGGTGACGAGGATCGTGCCGGCAGCTACGCGCAGCTCGGCGCTGTTCATGTCGAGGCCGGCCAGGACCGCGTCCGGCAGCGCGCTGAACCCCGGTAGGGCACGCAGGCGATGGACCTGCCGCTGGCGAAAACTCAGATGGTGACCCTGTCCGAACATGCCGACCCCCAGGCTAGGAAAGCTCTGGTCCCACGGTCGAGATCGCCGATTGCCGCGATGTTTCGCCTGGCTGCGATGCGGCGCCGGTCACGTCCGGACGGGTGTGTTTCGCGCTACTGCCTCAGCTCGGCGCGACTACCTCAGCCGCGCCGAGCCGGGACGGCGGAGCTCAGGACTGGGGGTGGACGCCGTTCGGGCCGAGCTGGGGCGCGGCCTCGGGGGTACCGCCCGACTCGGCCGCGGCCGTGTCGGTGAGCGGAGCCATCGGGGTCGGCACCGGGTGGGCGGCTGGGGCGGCGCCATCGCTGCTCACGAACTTGCGCCCGGCGGCGGCGAGCCCCGTGACCAGGGCGAGGCCGCCGATGATCCACGGCGTCTTGCGGCGGCGCTTCACGCGGCCACCCTTCCCGGCGGCGACGACATTGGCCGCGCGAGCAGCCGCCTCGTCGGCGAAGTCCGACCAGGCCGCGGCCGACTTCTTCGTCGCCTTCTTGGCCGCCTTCCGGGTCTGCTTCGCCGCCGACTTCTTGGCTCTGCGGGCCTGCGCCCGACGGCTGTCGGCCTCGCTGGACGCCTTCGCCTTGGCGGCCTTGCGCGCCTTGCGGCCGCGCTCGATCACGTCCTGGCTGCGCTCGAGGACCTCGTGGCCACGCTCGGCGAGCAGGTCGTGCCCTCGATCGAGGACGGTGTGCCCATGCTCGACGACCGCGTCCAGGACCGAGGTGGACAGGTCGCTACTGGTCTTCTCGATGGCCTCGGCTACGCGGGCGGTGCGGCTAGTAGTCATGCGATCTCTTCTACCCACGGATTCACGGGATTCATCGGCACTGCCGCCATTTTTTGCTGCGCGAGCTGCAGAATCGTCGGCATGTGGACCTCACCTGCTCCGTCGCCGGTCGACGGCCCGCTCTTCGGCGCTGACACCGAGCTGCTGCCCGCCTATCTCGACCATCAGCGGGCCACCCTGCTCAATATCTGCGCGGGTCTCACCGGCGAGCAGCTGGCACTGCGCCCGATCCCGTCCTCGAACCTGTCCCTGCTCGGGCTGGTGCGGCACATGGCGAAGGTCGAGCGCACCTGGTTCCGCATCCGCGCCGCGCAGGAGGAGATCGAGCCCGTCTACGACCTCGCACTCGGCAAGGACCACGACTTCGACGACGTCGACGCCGCGCTGGCCGCTGCGGATGTGCAGCGGCTGCGGCAGGAGTGCGTGGCGGCGCGAGCTGCGGCGGCCGGGCTGAGCCTCGACAGGCCGGTGCAGGCGCGCGACGCCGCCATGTCGCTACGCATGGTCTACCTGCACATGATCGGTGAGTACGCGCGGCACAACGGCCACGCCGACCTGCTGCGTGAGGCGATCGACGGCGTCACGAACCGATGAGTTCGATCAGGCGGGGCTGATCAGCAATCGGCTGACACGCCGGACCAGCTCACTTGGCCGGAAGGGCTTGGGCAGGTAGTCGTCGGCACCGGCGGCATAGCCGGCCTCGACGTCGTCGTGGCTGGAGTCCGAGCTCATCAGCAGGACCTGGCTGCGTGCCGTCGACTCGTCGGACTTGAGCTGGCGGCAGACCTCCAGACCGTTGAGGTCTGGCATCTTCACGTCGAGCACCACCAGCCGGCGCTGCGAGTTGCGAGCGGCGGCGAGGGCCGGAACTCCGCCGTTGACCGCCTCAGCGTCGATCCCGGCCTTCAGCAGCACCACCTCGACGAGGCGGCGCAGGTCGTCGTCATCGTCGGCGATGAGGACGGTTTGGGAGGCTATCGCAAGGTCTGGCACGGCTACAGCATGCGGCGCGAACCCCGATTGCCCCCGGGGTGGCCCTGCAAGCTTTCCTCAAGGAACCGGCGCCACGGCGGCGCTCAGGAGACGGAGCGCTGCTGCGCGGCGCGCTTCTCCTCCAGGTAGCTGCCGAGCTCGCCGGCCGCACGGGCCTCGCTGAGCCAGCGGTCGGCGGTCTTCTCGCTGATGCCGAAGTACTCCACGATCGCCTCGCGCGGCTTCTCACCGCGCTGCAGTGCGGCCCGGTAGGTGTAGGCCACCACGGCGTTGTGCTTCGCGCTTCCACCGAACGGGCGACGGGGCAGCGCGCTGCCCGCATCGTGTCTGGCGATGACCCCGGCCAGCGCGGCGACTGTCCAGGTGCTCGAGGCCAGGCGGAGCACGTGGCCGATCGGCATGGCCTTCCAAAGCCGTGGCGTCACCGCGGTACCGTCCGGCGGCACGACCTTGACCCAGGACTCGTCGGCAGCGACGACGAACTCCCACCCTGGCCAGGTGTCGATGCCACCCACGACGGTGCCCTCGGCGGTGTGCTCAACGGTTGGTTTCAACGCTGCGTACCGATCCCCTCCGGTTTCCTACTTAACCAATAGAGAATAGGGGTTGCGGTGGGAGCGCGTCGAGTCGGAGGTGACCGCTTGCGGGCGTGCGGCTGATAAATTGGAGCTCGCGCCGGGATCCGTCGCATCACTGCTCGCCCCGGAGCCCCATGACGCCGAACGTCCGCCGTTTCCTCAGTGCCAGCCTGGTCCTGCACGTCTACGACCAGCCGCGCGTCATCCTGCAGCTGGCTGCCTCCGGCTTCGCCCCGGACCAGCTCGACGAGACCTTGACCGTCACCTGCGACGGCGAGCCGCTGGAGATCACCGAGGTCACGACCGAGGCCCAGACCCGCGTCCACCTCTTCACCGCCCGGCCGGGCCAGGTGATGATCGACTACCGCGCCACGGTCGAGGGGCGTGGTGCGCTGCTGGTGCCCACGGCCGCAGACGCGATCGTCTACCTGCGCCCGAGCCGGTACGCCGAGTCCGACCGGCTCGCCGCCTTCGCCCAGAACACCTTCGGAGACGTCGTCGGCACCCGCGCCAGGATCGCCGCGGTGGTGGCCTGGACGAACAGCCACCTCGACTACGTGATCGGCAGCAGCCGTCCGATCGACGGCGCCGTCGACACCATGCTCAGCAGGCAGGGCGTGTGCCGCGACTTCGCCCACCTGGTGATCGCGCTGCTGCGCTCCCTGGACATCCCGGCCAGGCTCGCGGCGGTCTACGCGCCGGGGCTCTCGCCGATGGACTTCCACGCGGTGGCCGAGGTGATCGTCGACGGAGCGTGGATCATCGTCGACGCCACCGGCCTCGCGCCCCGCTCCAGCATGCTGCGCATCGCCACCGGCCGCGACGCCGCCGACACCGCGTTCGCCTCCGTCTACGGCGGTGCCGTGGACTTCTGGGAGACGACGGTCAGCGCCGTGATCGACGGCTACCTGCCGCTCGACGATCCGGACGGCACCTTCAGCCTGACCTGATCCAACCCGCCGCTAGCGGACCGCAGACACCACCACGTGGACGAAGCGCAGCTTCTCCACGACCGCCGGGGCCAGCACGAACGGGTAGAGGTCGTCCTTGCCCATGCTCCGGTTCTGGGCGTTCATCGAATAGGTCAGCGGCAGCCAGGTGCGCAGCAGCTCGCCGAACTCGTCGGCCTCGTCGGTCGGGCGGGCGCTGAGTTGGGCGTCCCAGGCCACCGACAGGTCGAGATCGGGGCCGGCTACCCGCACGCCCCACGCCGCCGACGTCTGCAGGGTGTCGCGGATGTGCAGGTAGTGGGCGAAGGTCTCCGCCCAGTCCTCCCAGGGGTGCGCCGAGGCGTACTGGCTCACGAAGTGCTGCACCCAGTCGTCGTCGCCGGCGCTCTTGTAATGCGCGGCGAGCGCCTCCTTGTAATCGAGCTGCTCGTCGCCGAAGAGGTCGCGGAAGCGGTCGTAGAACGGCGTCTCGTCGATCAGCACGTCCCAGTACCAGTGGCCGACCTCATGCCGCAGGTGCCCGAGCAGCGTCCGGTACGGCTCGGCTAGTCGTACCCGCATCATCTCCCGGTGCGCGTCGTCGCCCTCGGCCAGGTCGATAGTGATCAGCCCGCTGTTGTGCCCGGTGGTGATGGCGCTGCGCTTGCTGGAGAGCAGGTCGAAGGCCAGGCCGTGGTCGGGATCCTCCTCGCGCGTCGTGCTCGGCAGCCCCAGGAAGTCGATCTGGAAGATCAGCCTGCGCTTGGCCGCCTCGGTGCGCGCAAAGGCCTGCATCGCCTGGCGGTCGTCATCGGCGGGGCGGGTGCGGGTGTACTGGCAGCAGTCGCAGAGCCCCTCCTCGGCATCGATCTCGGCGAGCCAGTTGCATGCGGCGATCTTCTTGTTGGCGCACGGCCGGTAGGTGCGTCCATCGTCGTCGAAGCGCAGGTCGGGAGAGAGGACCACGAGCTGTGCCGACGGTCTGTGGAAGCCGATCGGCGACCTGCAGGTGATGCAGACGCTGTTCTCGAAGAAGATCAGGCTGCGGCACTTGCCGCATGCAAAGGCACGCAAGTAGTCCTCTATCCGATACGGGTCACGTCCACGCTAACGGTCAGGGTGGATTTCTTTGCATCGGTCATGATGACGCCCTTGAGCGGGGGCACGTCGGAGTAGTCCCGGCCCCACCCCGCCACCACGTAGCGGGCGTCGACTAGCTGGTTGTTCGTCGGGTCCAGGTCGACCCAGTCCAACCCCGGCAGCCGCAGTGCGGCCCAGGCATGGGAGGCGTCGGCGCCCTGCAGCTTCGGCTGCCCCGGAGGGGGCTGGGTCTCCAGGTAGCCACTGACGTAGCGGGCCGGCAGCCCGACTGCCCGCAGGCAGCCGACCGCGAGGTGGGCAAAGTCCTGGCAGACCCCACGGCGCTTCTCCAGCACCTCGCTCAGCGTCGTCTTCACCGTGGTGGAGCCGGAGACGTAGTCGAAGTCGGTGTGGATCCGCTCGATCAGCTCCACCAGTGTCGTGCCGAGCGGGCGCCCCGGGGCGAAGGTGTCGGCCGCGTAGGCCGCCACAGCCGGGTGGGCTTCGATCAGCGGCGACGGCAGGACGAAGGAGCGTGCCTCCACGTCGTCGGCGAGCCGGTCGCGAACCGACTCCCACGTCATCGTGTCGAGCTCGTCGACCGTGGGCGCCACCCGGTCGATGCGGACGTCGCTGGTGGCGGTGACGCGCAGCGCCCGGTGGGTCTGCCGCACGACGTAGTAGGTCGAGACGTTGCCGAAGAAGTCGGTGTGGCTGCGCAGCTCGTCGGCCCCCGGGTCGACGTCCAGGTCGCTGGTGAGCACCACCTGACCGCCCGAGCCCGCCATCGAGCCCGCGCCGCCAGGCGAACCGAGCGCGCGGGGCAGCAGGTGCGCCCGGCCGTAGCTGACGCTGACGTCGTCGGAGTAGCTGTACTGCGTGGCGTGGATGACCCGGTACTCGCGGGCATCGCCACTCATGCGCTCGCCACGCTGATCATGCGCTGGCGACGAAGGGTCGCAGGGTGCCGAGATGAGCGAAGTGGGCCTGCTCCACCGCGCCGGCAAGCTGGTGCAGCTCGGCGATCAGCTGCCCGAGCAGCCCGTCGAGTGCGGTGCGCCGGCCGGTGCTGTCCGACTCGGCCAGCGCGGAGCAGTCGACGGCCAGCAGGTGTGCCGAGATGCGCAGCAGCTGCTCGCTGAGCGGGTCCTCGCCGGCGGTGCCCGAGGAGATCCGGCGCAGGTCGACGGCCAGCCGATCGAGCTGGAAGGCCATCGAGCGCGGGTTGTCGCGATCGACCAGCAGCAGTTCCAGGACGGTGTCGACACCGGACTGCGCCGGGTAGCGCCGGCGGTGGGTGATGATGCTCTCCGCGGCGATCAGGGTCGACTCCTCTACGAGGGTGGCCACGCTCGGGGCGTACTCCGCACCCAGGCAGCTCTGCAGCAGCCGGGCGATCTGCAGCGCGCGCTCGATGCGCCGGCCGGTGTCCATGAAGTGCCAGCCCGAGTCGCGGACCATGCTCTCTGCCGCCAGCCCGGCGAAGGCCATCAGGGCCGCTCGCAGCGCGCTCATCGAGGCGGCCACGTCCCGGGTCGTCCCGGCCGGGGCGAACGGGGCGAGCACCCGGTCCAGGTCGCGGAAGACGGCCCAGGTGTCGGTGGAGAGCTGATCGCGGCTGGCGTTGGCCAGCTCCCGGACCCGCCGGATGTCGTGCGCGAGGGTGCCCGAGCGGTGCGCATCGCCGATGATGGCCCGCAGCACGGTGTACGGGTCGCCGTCGCTGACGGCCAGCAGCGGCCAGGGTGCGGTCACCTCGATCACCCCGCGCATCAGCACCTCGACGCACTGCGGCACCGCGGGGTCGACGCCCGGGTGCACGTCGTGCCAGCGGTTGTCGGTGACGGCCACCAGCCGCGAGACGTCCTCGGCGCGCTCGGCATAACGGCCCAGCCAGAAGAGGGTCTCGGCCACGCGGGGCGAGACGGCGGCGGCCACCTGGCCGCGCACCAGATCCGACGGAGCCAGCTCGGCCGCGGTGTCGGGGGAGCTGGAGAGCACCCAGACATCCTTGGCGAGCGCGCCGTGCGTCGTGGTGACCACCACCGACGAGCTCTCGGCCGCCACCTGGCTCAGGCCGCCCGGCATCATCCGGTAGCTGCCGCCGTCGGCCACGGCGAAGCTGCGCAGCCGCATCGGCCGGGCCTCCAGGCCACCGGCTCCCACGCCGGGTGCCGTGCTGGGGCGCAGCGCGTCCTGTCCGACCCAGCCGCCCGGGTCGGCCTCGATGCGTCGGCGCAGGTCGTCACGCTCGGCAGCGGTGAGTTCCCAGCCGAACTGGCTGTTGTTCACCACCTGCCGCGACACCGGCTTGATCACCATCGAGGCGAGGTTGGCCAGCACGTGCTGGCGAGCAGTGGCCTCGCCGCACCACCACGTCGGCACCGACGGCAGCCGCAGCGGCTGGCCCAGCAGCACCTCGCAGAGTCGCGGCAGGAGCGGGTAGAGGGCCGGGTTCTCCAGCACCCCGGTGCCGAGGCCGTTCACCACCGAGACGGTGCCCAGCCGCATCGCCTCGACGAGGCCGGGGATACCGAGCTGGCTCTCCGGCCGCAGCTCGAGGGGGTCGCAGAACCACGAGTCGACGCGCCGCAGGATCACGTCCACCGGCGCCAACCGGCCGATGGAGCGCTGCCAGACGTGCCCGTCACGCACCACCAGGTCGGAGCCCTCGACGAGCGGGAAGCCCAGCAGGGAGGAGAGGAACGCCTGGTCGAAGGCCGTCTCGCTGCCGGCGCCGGAGGTGAGCAGCACGATTCGGGGCACCTCGGAGCCGCTCGGTGCCAGCGCCTGGAGCGCCACCCGCATGGCCTGGAAGAACGGGCCGATGCGGTGGATGCGGGTGTCGCGGTAGAGGCCAGGCAGCGCCCGGGAGACCACTCGCCGGTTGGCCATCGCGTAGCCCGTGCCCGACGGTGCCTGGGTACGGTCGCCGATCACGATCCACTGCCCGTCCGGGCCGCGGGCCAGGTCGGCGGCGCCGAGGAAGAGCTGACGTGCCGCGGGGAGCCGGATCTGGTCGACGGCGCGGACGAACCCCTCGTGACCGAAGACGATCTCGGCGGGGATCAGCCCCTCGGCGAGCAGCCGCCGCGGTCCGTAGAGGTCGGTGAGGATCAGGTCCAGCAGTTCGGTGCGCTGCACGAGGGCCGGCTCCAGCTGCGTCCACTCGCTCTCGTCGAGCAGCATCGGCACCGGGTCGAGGGCCCACGGCTGGTCGTCCTCCGAGCCGTGCGGACGGTAGGTGACGCCGTCCTGGGCGAGCATCGTGGCCACCGTCCGGCGCTGCTCGGCCAGGCCGCTGGGGCCGAGCAGCCGCAGCACCGAACCGACCTCACGCCAGGTTTCGCGGACCCCCTGGTTCGGGTCCACCATCTCGTCCCACTGGGCGGGTGCGCCGAGACTGGGGCGCGCGTAGGCCTCGACGACATCGGCCGCCGGGATCGTGTCGCTCATTCGGCGCTGGAGGCCTGACGCGGGACGGCAGAGGGCACGCGACGCAGATCGAGCGTGTACGGGTACTCCACGCTGCTCGGCGGGGTGGTGACCGTCATGAGCCCGGCGGTGTGCCCGTCGGCGACGAAGCGGCCCGCGCGGCGCGCCTCGGCCTCGTTGGAGTTCACCGGGAACACCTCGTAGGCCCGGCCACCCGGGTGCACCACGTGATAGGTGCACCCGCCCAGGGAACGGCCGTTCCAGGTGTCGACGACGTCGAAGGTCAGCGGGGAGTGGATGCCGATCGTCGGGTGCAGCGCGCTCGGCGGGGCCCAGGCACGGAAACGCACGCCGGCCACTGCGGAGTCACCGCGCCCGGTGGCGTGCAGCGGCACCACGACGCCGTTGCAGGTGATGACGTGCCGGCCCGGGGTGTGACCGGTGACCTCGATCTGCACCCGCTCGATCGACGAGTCGACGTAGCGTGCTGTGCCGCTGCCGGTGGCCTCCTCGCCGAGCACGTGCCACGGTTCGATGGCGCTGCGCAGCTCCAGCGTCACCGGACCGACCGTCGCCGAGCCGAGGCGGGCGAAGCGGAACTCGACGAACGGGTCGAGCCAGCTCTGCTCGAAGGCGATGCCGTGGGCGCGCAGGTCGTCGACCACGTCGGCGATGTCGGCGGCCGCGAATGCCGGGAGCAGGAAGCGGTCGTGCAGGCCGGTGCCCCAGCGGACCAGCGGGGCACGGTAGGGCTCGGCCCAGAACCGGGCAACCAGCGCACGCACCAGCAGCGCCTGCACGAGCGACATCTGCGGGTGGGGCGGCATCTCGAAGCCGCGCAGCTCGAGCAGCCCCAGACGCCCGCGGGAGGAGTCCGGGCTATAGAGCTTGTCGATGCAGAACTCGCTGCGGTGGGTGTTGCCGGTGAGGTCGGTGAGCAGGTGCCGCAGCGCGCGGTCGACCACCCACGGCCGGGCCTCGCCGTCCTCCTCGACCAGCCGGTCCAGCTCGGCGAAGGCGATCTCCAGCTCGTAGAGGTACTCGTGCCGCGCCTCGTCGACGCGGGGCGCCTGGCTGGTGGGGCCGATGAAGCGTCCGCTGAAGAGGTAGCTCAGCGAAGGGTGGTGCTGCCAGTAGGTGAGCATGCTGACGAGCAGGTCGGGCCGGCGCAGCAGCGGGCTCTCGGCCGGCGTCGAGCCGCCGAGGGTGAGGTGGCTGCCGCCGCCGGTGCCCGTGTGAGTGCCGTCGAGGGCGAACTTCTCGGTGGCCAGTCCACTGGCTCGCGCCGCCGAGTCCAGCGAGGTCGTGATCTCGACGAGTTCGCGCCACGACGAGGCCGGCTGCACGTTGACCTCGATCACGCCAGGGTCCGGGGTGACGGTGAGGGTCTTGGTGCGCGGATCGCCGGGCAGCGCGTAGCCCTCCAGCACCACCGGCGTGCCGAGCTGCGCGGCGACCTGCTCGATGGAGGCCAGCAGGTCCACCGCGTCCTCGAAGCTGTCCAGCGGCGGCAGGAAGACGAAGAGGTGCCCGTCGCGGGCCTCGACGGTGAGCGCGGTGGTGGGTGCCTGGTCCACCGGTGTGACGTAGGCCGGGTTGCGCGCCCAGTCGGTGGGCTGGGGCAGCGAGGAGCCGACCACGAAGGGGGCGGACGGCTCGGGGCGCGACTCCGGCGGTGTCCAGGTGATGGAGTCCAGCGGCAGCCGCAGCCCCAGGGCCGACGTGCCCGGGATCAGCACCAGCCGGCCGCGGCGCAGCCGCCACTGGGTGGTGCCCCAGCGGGTGCCGTCCTCGGTGCGATGCAGTGGCAGCACCCAGCCGGTGGGGTCGGGCTCGGCGGCGTCGAGCTTGGCGATCAGCTCGGCTCGGGTGTTGCGCTCACCCAGCTCCTCGGCGGCGGGGTCCAGCGGCGGCGGGTCGCCGGCGGGCAGTCGCGCCTCGAAGGCCAGCCGGGCCAGCTCGTCCTCGTAGGCCGGCACGACGAAGCTCGCGCTGATGCCCAGCCGGTCGGCCACGCCGCGGGCCAGCGCCGCGGCCTGCTCGGTGGTGGCGGGCGTGGCCGTGCTCGACCACGGGTTGGCGAGCAGGGCAGGGTCGTTCCACAGCGACGTGCCGTCGAGGCGCCAGGTGATCGCGATCTGCCAGCGTGGCAGTGGCTCGCCCGGGTACCACTTGCCCTGGCCGTGGTGCACCACACCGCCGGGGGCGTAGTGCTGCTTCATCCGGGCGGCGAGCTCCGCGGCCATCGCCCGCTTGTCGGTGCCGTCGGCGTCCACGCTCCACTGCGGCGAGTCGCTGTCGGTGGCGCTGACGAAGGTCGGCTCGCCGCCGATGGTCAGCCGGACGTCACCCTCGGAGAGCAGCCCGTCGACGCGATCGCCGAGCGCCAGGATCTCGCCCCACTGCTGATCGGTGTAGGGCAGCGTGGTGCGCGGGTCCTCGCGGAACCGGCGGACGGTGTTGTGGAACTCCATCGTCACCGAGCTCGGGTCCACGAGTCCGGTGACCGGCGCCGAGTCGGCCGGGTTCGGGGTGGCCGAGAGCGGGATGTGCCCCTCGCCGGCGAAGAGTCCCGAGGTGGCGTCCAGCCCCACCCAGCCGGCGCCGGGCAGGTAGACCTCGGCCCAGGCGTGCAGGTCGGTGAAGTCCTGCACGGGGCCGCCGAGAGCGGGGTCGTCGCTGGCCAGCTGCACCAGGTAGCCGGAGACGAAGCGGGCGGCAAAGCCGAGCTCGCGAAGGGCCGAGACGAGCAGCCAGCCGCTGTCGCGACAGGAGCCGATGGCCTTGGTGAGGGTCTCGTCGGGGGAGTAGACCCCGGCCTCCAGCCGCACCGTGTAGCCGACCGACTGGGCCACCTTGCGGTTCACGTCGGCCAGGAACGAGACGGTGCGGATCGGCTCGGTGGTGCGCAGGTCGGCCAGCCAGTCGCCCAGCACCGGGCCGACGACGTCGTTGACGCTGCCCGGCTCGACCACGGTGCGCCGGTAGGGCTCCAGGTCGGCGGCCAGGGCCTCCGGGTAGGTGAAGGGGTAGTTCTCGGCGTACTCCTCGACGAAGAAGTCGAAGGGGTTGATCACCGTCAGGTCGGCGACGAGGTCGACCGTGATGGACATCTCGGTGGTCTTCTCCGGGAAGACGACGCGGGCCAGATGGTTGCCGTACGCGTCCTGCTGCCAGTTGATGAAGTGCGGCTGCGGGGTGATCGTCAGCGAGTAGGAGTTGATGGGCGTCCGGCAGTGCGGGGCAGGGCGCAGCCTGATCACGTGCGGGCCGAGGCCCACGAGTCGATCGAAGCGATAGGTCGTGCCGTGCTCGAGTGCTACCTGGACAGCCACCCAGCAAGTCTACGGAGGTCGGGATGGCCGTAGCGGGCGCGTGGCGGCACTAGATTGAGAGGTACATGTCAACTCCACCCGAATCCCCTGAGCTCACCTTCGCCGAACTAGGCCTGGGTGCCGAGGTCCTGCGCGCGCTGGCCGACGTCGGCTATGAGAACCCGTCAGCGATCCAGGCGGCCACCATCCCGCCGCTGATGGCGGGCCGGCACCTCGTCGGGCTGGCCCAGACCGGCACCGGCAAGACGGCCGCCTTCGCCCTGCCGATCCTGTCCCGCATCGACCTGACGGCCCGCAAGCCGCAGGCGCTGATCCTCGCGCCTACCCGCGAGCTGGCGATCCAGGTGGCCGAGGCCATCGGCCGCTACGCCCATTACCTGCCCTCGCTGCATGTGCTGCCGGTCTACGGCGGGCAGGCCTACGCGGGCCAGCTGGCCGGCCTCAAGCGCGGTGCGCACATCGTGGTCGGTACGCCGGGCCGGGTGATCGACCACCTGAGCAAGCGCACCCTCGACCTCAGCGAGCTGCGTTTCCTCGTGCTCGACGAGGCCGACGAGATGCTCCGCATGGGCTTCCAGGAGGACGTCGAGACGATCCTGGCCGAGACGCCCGACGACAAGCAGATCGCGCTCTTCTCCGCGACGATGCCGCCGCAGATCCGCAAGATCGCCAAGCGCTACCTCACCGACGCCGCCGAGATCAGCGTGAAGTCGAAGACGGTCACGGCCGCGAACACCCGGCAGCGCTACCTCGAGCTCTCCTACGGCCGCAAGATGGACGCCCTCACGCGCATCCTCGAGGTCGAGGACTTCGACGCGATGATCGTCTTCGTCCGCACCAAGTCCGTCACCGAGGAGCTGGCCGAGAAGCTGCGCTCGCGGGGCTTCTCCGCCGCGGCGATCAACGGCGACCTCGTGCAGGCCCAGCGCGAGCGCACCATCAACCAGCTGCGTGACGGCTCGCTGGACATCCTGGTCGCCACCGACGTCGCGGCCCGCGGCCTGGACGTCGACCGGATCAGCCACGTGCTGAACTTCGACATCCCGCAGGACGCCGAGTCCTACGTGCACCGCATCGGCCGCACGGGTCGCGCCGGCCGTTCGGGTGAGGCGATCCTCTTCGTCACCCCGCGCGAGCGGCACCTGCTCCGCTCGATCGAGAAGGCCACCCGCCAGCCCGTCACCGAGATGCCGCTGCCCTCGGTGGCCGACGTGAACTCGGTCCGGGTGGCCCGCTTCGCCGACTCGATCACTGAGAAGCTGGCCTCGGCAGACCTCACCTTCTTCCGCGGCCTGATCGAGGACTATCAGCGCGAGCACGATGTGCCGGTTGCTGACATCGCGGCGGCGCTGGCGATCATCGCCCAGGCGGACGTCTCGTTGCTGCTGCAACCTGAGCCGCCGCGGGCCGAGCGTCCGAAGCGCGAACCACGTGACCCGGCCGCGGAACGACCCAAGAAGACCTATGCCGACGCCGACTCCGGGGATCGCCCGGCGCGGGCACCGAAGGTCCGCTCCAGCGGTGATCGTGCTCGGTACCGGATCTCGGTCGGGCGGCGGCAGAAGGTCCAGCCCGGGCAGATCGTCGGCGCGATTGCCAACGAGGGCGGCCTGAGCCGTGGCGACTTCGGCCACATCGACATCCAGCTCGACCACACCATCGTCGAGCTGCCCGCCGACCTCGGCGCCGACGTCTTCGACCGGCTGCGGGGTACCCGGGTCTCCGGACAGCTGATCGAGCTGCGGCTGGCCGACGATGCGGGTCCGCGAGCCGACGGGCCGCCACGGCGCGGGCCCAAGCAGGCCAAGACCTTCGACGCCCCCAAGTCGGCGAAGAAGCCGCACCGCAAGGGACCGTCCGTCGCGACGTAGCACCGTCGTCCCCTCCGCCGAGTGGCTTGTTCGGACGCGAATGGCTGCGCGACACGCCACCACTCGCGTCCGAACAAGCCACTCGGCGGCGCTGCGCTGGGCGGTGAGTCCGCAGTGATCCACCCACGACGAACGACACGCCGAGCGCGGTCCGACGGCACAGGAGATCG
>JAOPUX010000011.1 GCA_025963285.1 Jatrophihabitans sp. | reverse complement strand
CACGGCTGCGGCGGTGGCCCCGTTGGCGGCGGTGATCTCGTAGGGGACGTTCTGCAGGTGGTCGAGCAGTGGCAGCGTCACCGAACTGCCGCTGACCACGGCCCGGCCGTCGAAGACGCGGCTGATGTGCAGCGCCGAGCCGGTCGGGTCGGAGTCCTTGCCGAGCAGGTTCACCGTCACCGTGGTGGCCTTCGCCTTCGGCACGGCCGTGGCGTCGAGGGCGATCGGTGCGGCCACGTAGCCGGCCTGGACGTGGACGGTGAGGGTGGCCGGCGAGGGGCTGCCGATGCCGTCGGTGAGCGAGTAGAGCACGACCATCGGCTTGCTGCTGGCCGCCGGAGTGGTCAGCACGATCGGGCCTGACGCCGACGCGAGCCGGATACCCGCGGCGAGGTCGGGGTTGGTGCGTGACAGCGGGGTGATGGTTACCGTGTCGTCGGCGGCGATGACGGCGTTGCTCAGCACGTCGACCCGCAGCGTGGAGTGTGGAGCCGCGGTGAGTGACTCGTTCACCGCGACCGGCGGCTGTGGCTGTCCCGGTGGCACCACGCCGACGCTGATGGTGGCCTGACCGGTAAGGCCGTAGCGGTCGGTGACGAGGTAGCTGAAGGTGTCGGTGCCCGCACTGGTCGGGAAGGCCTCGTAGCTGACCGAGGTGGGGCTGGTGGCCAGCACCCGGCCGAGGGTGGGCGCCGAGGCGAGGCCGGTGATCGTGGCGGTGTCGCCATCGGGGTCGATACCGGTGGTCGGCACCGAGATCGTGACGCTGTCGCCGGCGACGATCCGGGCGGTGACCGCCTGCGGCACCGGCGCATGGTCCGGGTTCTTCGGCGTGGGCGCCGGGTTGATCGTGACGTGCGCGGTGCCGGTGGTCTGCTCGCCCGTCGGGTTCTTCGCTACGTAGGCGATGGTCACCGACTCGGTGGCGGTGACGACCGCGGGCGGCACGTAGCGGACCTGCGAGCCAGAGACGAAGGCCGCACCGACACCGACCGTGCTGCCGGTGGCGGAGGTGACGCTCAGCTGCCCGGAGCGCGGTGCCGAGCTGACGTCGTCGAGCAGCGAAAGCTCGGCGCCGTCGGGGTCTACGTCGTTGCTGAGTACCGGGATCGAGACGGAGTCGCCCGCCCGCACGGTGGCGTAGTCGTCCACGGCCACCGGGGTGTCGTCGGCCGGTGGCGGCAGTTGGGTGACGGTGACCTGTCCGGTGACGGGGTTGGTGCGCCCGTCGGTGATCGTGTAATCGACCGTCTCGGTGCCCGGCGTGATGGAGGGCGTCAGCGCGTTGATCCGCAGCCACCGGCCGTCGACGATCGCGACCTGGAGCTGGTTGGCCGACACCGGTGCCGCGTGCTGCACCACCAGCACGCCGCCGGCCGGATCGAAGTCGTTGGCCAGCACGTCGACGGTGGCCGGGGCCTGCCCGTAGATCGCAGCGGTGTCCGGCATGGCGATGGGCGGCAGGGGTGAGGCCGGCGGATCGGTGACGTCGACCCGGATGGTCCCGCGGGAGTAGGGCGCGTCTCCGTAGGCCGCGGTGTAGCTGAGCAGGTAGGTGTTCTTGCGGCTGGCGGTGAGGGTGACCACGCCGGTCTTGAGGTCCGTGACGATGGTGGCGCCGGCGGGGCTGGCCAGGTCGCCGGCCAGGCTGAGCGTCGCGTGCGGGTTGTTGGGATCGACGCCGGGCAGGTCGTTGGCCAGCGGTTCGATGGTGATCGGCTTGCCGGTCTGTCCGCGGGCGGTGTCCGGCTCGGCGGTCGGCGCCACGGACTTGTTCGAGTCGGGAGCGAGCACCGTGATCGGGATCTTGTGCGAAACCGGCGGGGCGATGCCGTCGGACACCTCGTAGGTGATCGTCTGCGGGCCACCGGTGGCCGGCGCGACGTAGTCGAGCTGGCCGTCGGGCGTCCGGGTGACGGTGCCCGCACTGGGGTCGACACCGGCGAGCACCACCGGATCGCCGTCGAAGTCGCGCCAGTCACCGAGCACGGGCTGATCGAGGCTGCCACCGGCCGCCACGCTGAAGGTGTGCTGCTGGAAGCCGCGGCGCAGGGCCGGTGCCTGGTTCTGGTCGGGCAGCCGCCGCTGCACGGTGACGTCGGCCGAGGCGTGCGCTCCCTTGCCGTCGTCGATGGTGTAGCTGAAGTGCACGTCCCCGCCCTGGCTGGGCATCGTGATCTCCACCGTCTGGGCGTCCGGCGAGATCGACAGCGTCGCGCCACTGCTGCCCACCAGGCTCACCGCATCGATGGCGAGCACGTAACCCTGCGGGTCGGAGTCGTAGTCGAGCAGGTGCAGCACTGTGGTGCGTCCTGGCCGCGCTCCGAGCGTGACGTCGGTGGCCTTGGGCGGCAGGTCCCGCGCGGCGGTGCTGTTGTCGTTCTTGTTCTTCTTCGTGTCGGTCTTCTTCTCGATCGGTGGCGGCTTGGCCGCTGACCAGTCGTCGACCTGCTGCAGGGTGTCGAGGTCGTAGACCGCGCCGGTGCTCAGGTCGTTGAGCAGGATCGTGTCGCGGTTCACCCGGAAGACCGGGTCGACGAGCTCCTGCTCGCTCTCCAGCTTCCCGGGTGTCGCGACACCGCCACCGCAGGAGTGGACGTACACGCCGGGCGTACCGGGCCACGCCGCATAGACACAGGCGCCGAGCCAGGTCGGGGAGGCGGGCTTGCCACCGCCACCGTCGTAGAGCGAGGAGGGCTTCGCACCGTCAAGCGGCACTGACAGCAGCTGGGTGGGAGTGGCGACGATGACGGCGTCACCGGACGGCGAGGGCTGCTGCAGCGCGGATTCGGCGTTGGCGGTGATCGTGGTGTTCTGGCCGCCCGGCAGCACCACGCTGCCCGCCTTCGCGTCGAGGATCACCGGGCGGGTGCCGACCGCGGTGAGCTGGATGCTCTGCAGCGAGGCGTCGAGCTGGCTGTAGACGGGCTTGGCGAAGCCGTCGCCGTCCTGCCTGATGGTGGCGAACTTGCCGTGGACGGTGGCGGCGTAGACGGTCCCGTCGGTGCCCACGGCCAGGGCCGCCCCCTGCGCGGCTCCGCTGGAGACGGCAGCCGCGCCGAAGGAGGCGATCGGCTTGGCCGACGGGTCGACCCCGGCGAGTGAGGTGACGCCGGTCGTCGCGTCGACGCGCTCGGCCCACACCCGGTTGGCCGACGGGTCGAGAACGGCCAGCGTGCCGCCGGAGAGCTCGACCTGCTCACCCGAGGAGACCGGGATGCCCTGGTTGTCGATCGTCTTGCCCGAGTCGACGTCGACCGGGTAGAGCTTGCCGCTGGCCTGATCCCAGGAGACGACGGCGGCACCGTCCTGGCGGACGTCGAGCTGATAGGCCTGCTGCGCGCCGCCCGGCGGGTTGAGCGCCAGGTCCAGCGAGCCGGCGGGCTTGTTCAGCCGTCCGACGAGGCCGTCCTTGTCGCTGCTGACCCAGACTCCACCGTCGTTGAGGGAGAGGTGCCGGGCCGGGTAGCCGTGCGCGGAGATCGCCAGCACCGCCGTCGTGACGACCGTCGCGGCAACCACCAGCATCGCGATCAGCGCCGATGGATGCCGTCTGGCGAATCCCACAGTGATGTACCCGTCCCGTTGATCCTGGTTCGCTACCTAATACCCCGTTACCCCCTGATCCTGTCAGCAGCCGCTGGGGTGTGGAATGGGGACCACTACCCGTCGGTGTCCGGCCCGTCGGTCCCGCCTCTCGGCCCGTCGAGGAGTTCGAGATCCTCCTTCTGCACGAGCCGGGCGGCCAGCGCGTACTCGACGAGCCGCGCCCGCCGGTTCACCGCCAGCTTCTCCGGGCCGCCGTGCAGGCCGCGGATGCCCGCCTGGGTGAGCTTGTGGCAGACGTTGTCGAGCTTGCGGTTGAACTTGGTCGTCGTCCAGCCCAGCCGGGCGGCCGCGTCGGCTGAGGTGGGGACGGTGCCCGCGCCACGCACTCCGCGGCGCAGCACGCTCTCGCACAGCGACAGGATCAGCAGCCGCTGGTCGGGGGTGAAATTCATCCGGCCGATCGTCATCGCGCCGGCCTCCTGCGACTCGGTCGTGACCTGCGTGAACGGCGCCTGGTGCAGCACGACGTCGAACTCATACGTGGTCGGCCCGGCGGTGAACCAGACGACGGTGCGGTCGAAGACCAGCGGCAGCTGCGCCCCGGGTGCCAGCCACGCCTGCATGACGCCCTGCTCGTCGGCCACCGTGGCGGTGAGCGTCGAGCCGATGTTGCCCAGCCACCACAGCGAGTCGTGATCGGTTACCTGCAGGAAGCGGCGGTGCAGGTAGGGGTTGTCGTCGAGGGTGAGGTCGCCCTCCCGGCCGATCACGAAAGGCTCCCCCGGCGTCACCGGGTAGATCTCACCGCAGAAGTCGACGGTGACCGGTACGACCGTCATGTGGCACATCCCTTCGCCGACCAGATGGCCGAGCCGTTGCTGCCATCGGCCCGCACCACCTTGACCTCGATGCAGAGCCTGGTGCCCTTCGGATTCGCCAACGTCAGCGTCGGCTTGGTGGTGGCGCCATGTTTGCTCGCGTCAGCCGTCCGCCAGAGGAACGTGTCATTGGCGAGGGCGGCGGAGTAGCTCCACCGGAAGGTGACGGCGTGGCCGCTCGCCGCTGCCGCGGTGACCTTGACCGGGCCGGGCGGCTCGTCCTCCCCCAGCACGCCCGGATCCTGCGCGCTGCGGCTGGTGCTGATCGTCGGGGCCGTCTGCGGGGAGCCGCCGCCACCTCCCCCTCCGCCGAAGGCGACGAAGCCGGCGATCACCGCGATCGCGACGACGGCCACGCCGGCGCCGATCAGATACGGCGTGCGCGAGGGCTTGGGCGCGGCGGCCGGCTCGGCGCTCGGCGCCGTGGGATCGACGGTGCGGGGCTTGCGGATCGTGTGCTCGGCCTGCGAGTCAGGGGCCAGCGGTGCGGGCTGGGCATCACGGACCGTGGTCGGGCGGCGAGTGGTGGCGGGGGCGGTCGGCGGCGGCGATATCGGGGGCGGCGATATCGGGGGCGGCGAGATCGGGGGCGGCTGGATCGGGGGCTGGCCGGCCACTCGGGTCACGCCACGCAGCCGGGTTGCCTCGTCGACCTCGCCGGTGGCCGGCTCTGCGGGCGTGGGCTCCTGGGCGTCGTCGAGTACCACGATCTCGGTACGGGGCAGCTGCAGCGTCTGTTCGATGGCCAGCAGCGCGCGGGCGAAGTCCAGGGCGGTGGCCGGGCGCGCCTGCGGGTCCTTCGACATCGCCTGCTGCAGCAGGCGATCCAGCTGGTCGGGCACATCCGCACGACCGGTCCGCGGAGGTGGCACGTCGCGGATGCGCTTCATCAGCGTGTAGTTGTCGTTCGCCCCGTCGAGCACCTCGAACGGCGACCGGCCGGCGAGCAGGTGCCACAGCGTCGCGGCGAGGGAGTAGACGTCCGAGCGCACGCTGGCCGGACCGGTGGCGTACAGGACCTCCGGGGGCGACCAGGGCACCGAGACGCCTGCCTCGTCGTCCTCTTCGACCGACGCCACCTGCGCGGCGATGCCGAAGTCGGTGAGCCCCGGCGCGCCGTACTGGCTGGTCAGGATGTTGGCCGGCTTGATGTCGCGGTGCAGGATGCCGGCCCGGTGCGCGGTCTCCACGGCGCTGGCGATCTGGACCCCGATCCGCAGCACCTCCGCCACTCCGAGCCGCTCGCTGGCCGCGCGCACACCGAGGTTCGGCCGGGAGTAGAACTGCATGACGATGTAGGGGCGGCCGTCGTCGGCGACGTCGGCGGCGAAGACCGGCACGATGTTGGGGTGGTCGGAGAGCCCGGCCATCGCGTTGGCCTCGGCGGTGAGCTGGGTGCGTAGCTTCGCTGCGAGCTCGCCCTCCTTCAGCACCTTGACGGCCACCGGCCGGTGCGGCAGCTGCTGCTGGTAGAGGTAGACGTCTGAGTAGCCGCCCGAACCCAGTGCGCGCACGAAGACCAGCCCGGCGATCTCCGGCGGGCGGCTGCTCACCGGACTCACCGAGGCACCTCGTAGCGCAGCGTCACCTCGTCGGCGAGGCTCACCACCGTCCCCGGGACGATCGCGAACGGGTCGTTGGGACGCAGCCGGGTCGGTGCCTGGCCGGGCAGCGTCACCATCGTGCCGTTGGTCGAGTCGAGGTCGGTGACGAGCACGTGCCAGCCGTCGAGATGGACCAGCACATGCGTGCGCGAGATGTCGTTGTCCACGCTGTCGACCTGCACGACGTGCGAGCGCTCTACCCCCTCGCGCGCATCGACCGGCGCCCGGCCGAGCACCACGTCACGGTCCAGCATCACGGTGTCGCCCGTCGACAGGGCCAGCAGGCCGAGCACCGGCCGGCGCACGTTGAAGGGTGTCTGGGCCGCGATCGGACCACCGCACACCCGGCACAGCGCGGCGTACACCTCGCTCAGGTGCCCCTCGGCGCAGATCACCGCAGAGACGGTCGGACCACCCTGTTCCCTGCCCTGCTCGGCAGCACCGGCAGTGAGGCTGGCCCGATCGACGGTGTGACTGTCGAGCTCCGCAGGCGGCGCGGTGTGCGGCGGCGCGGTGTCAGGCAGCGCGGTGTCAGGCGGCGCGGTGTCAGGCAGCATGCCGGGAGGCGGCGTCGTGTGGTGTGGCTGCAGGGTCGCGTCGTTCGGCTGGCTCGGCTGCCCCGGCTGGCTCGGCTGGTCGGGCTGGTAGGAGAACTGCGGACCGGCTGCCGCGGGCGGCTCGGTCACCGTGGTGGGCAGCTCGGTGACCACCGGCCGCGGCGCGGCACTCGCCGAGGTGAAGGCTGCGGGCAGCTGCCAAGGCAGTGACTCGATGATGCCCGTCTCGGACTGGGGTAGCGGGTGCACCGTCTCGTGGCTGGCCGACGGCGGCGGGGCTGCCGTCACTGGCTCGGCCGGTTGGGCCGCTACCGGCTCCGCAGCCGGTTCGGCCGTCACCTCTGCCGACGGTTCGGCCGCCGCTGGCGCTGCTCCGGTGGCACCGAAGAGGTGGTCGAAATTGCGGGCCGGAGCCGGCGGACTCGGCGGCGGGGCGACCGGTGGGGGCAGCACGATGCTCGGTTGCTGGGAAACGGGCGGCGCGGAGACGGGCGGCGCGGAGACGGGCGGCGCGGAGACGGGCGGCGCGGAGACGGGCGGCGCGGAGACGGGC
>JAOPUX010000006.1 GCA_025963285.1 Jatrophihabitans sp. | reverse complement strand
GGCGTCGCGTGCCGGGTGTGCTGCCCGGGAGGGCGCGCGCCAGTCGACGCCGCCGTAGGGGTGCTCCACGTCGAGGCTCATGGCTTCTCGGACCCGACGACCCACATCGAGTAGAACTGCGATCCGCCGCCGTAGGCGTGGCCGAGGGCCTTGCGGGCACCGTCGACCTGGTGCTCCTCGGCGCGGCCCATCACCTGGCGGGCCGCCTCGGCGAAACGCAGCATGCCGGAGGCACCGATCGGGTTCGAGCTGAGCACACCGCCGGACATGTTGATGGGTAGCTTGCCGCCGATGGCGGTCTCGCCGGCCTCGGTGAGCGTCCAGCCCTTGCCCTCGGGCATGAAGCCGAGGTTCTCGATCCACATCGGCTCGAACCACGAGAACGGCACGTAGATCTCCGCGCAGTCGATCTCCTCGAGCGGGTTGGTGATGCCGGCCTGCTTCCAGAGCGCCGCCGCGGCCTCCTGGCCGGCCTTCGGGTTCACCTGGTCGCGGCCGGAGTACGTGGTGGGCTCCGAGCGCATCGCGGTCGCATGGATCCACGCCGGCTGGTCGACCGCTGCAGCTGCCTCCTCGTTGCCGATCACCAGCGCGCAGGCACCGTCGGAGGAGGGGCAGGTCTCGTCGAAGCGGATCGGGTCCCAGAGCATCTGCGAGGCCAGCACCGACTCGAGCGTGATGTCGGGCTGGTGCAGGTGTGCGAACGGGTTGATCGCACCGTTGAGCCGGTCCTTCACGGCCACCATCGCACCGATCTCGGTCGGCGCGCCGGAGCGGCGGATATAGGAGCGGACGTGCGGGGCGAAGTAGCCGCCCGCGCCGGCGTTCACCGGCATGTTGAACGGCACCGGGATCGACAGCGCCCACATCGCGTTGGACTCCGACTGCTTCTCCCAGGCCACCGCCAGCACGCGCTTGTGCACCCCGGCCTGCACCATCGACGCCGCCACGTTCGCGGTGGCACCGCCGACCGAGCCCGCCGTGTGGACGCGCAGCAGCGGCTTACCCACCGCGCCGAGGGCGTCGGCCAGGAAGAGCTCCGGCATCATCACGCCCTCGAAGAAGTCGGGCGCCTTGCCGACCACGACGGCGTCGATGTCGTCCCAGCCGACCCGCGCGTCGACCATGGCGCGGTCGATCGCCTCACGGCAGAGCCCGGCCATCGAGACGTCGGGGCGCTTGGCCTTGTGATGCGTCTGCCCGGTGCCCAGCACCGCGGCGCGCTGCTTCGCCATCAGGATCGACCCTCCAGGACACAGACGAGGTTCTGCTGCAGTGCCGGCCCGCTCGTGACGTGCGCCAGCGTCTTGCCCGCGGTGCCTGCCGCGATGTGGGACGCGGCCTCGCCGATCCGCACCAGCCCGGCGGCGAACATCGGGTTTCCGGCCAGCGCGCCGCCGGACGGGGTGATCCGCACGTCGTCGCCGAGGCCGAGCTCACGCCGCAGCAGCAGCTCCTGGTGCGTGAACGGCGTGTACAGCTCGGCCACCTCCACCCCGTCGATGCCGGCGGCGCGAGCGGCCGCCACGGTCGACGGGGAGGTGGTGAGGTCGCGAGCGCCGAGGTTCGCCGAGTCGACGCGGTGCTCGATGCCGGTGATCCAGGCCGGGCGCTCGGTCAGCTCGCGGGCGCGGTCGCCCGCGGCCAGCACGATCACTGCCGCCCCGTCGGTGATGGGTGCGCAGTCGTGCCGTCGCAACGGATCGGCGAGGTAGGGCTCACCGAGCAGGTCCGCGGCATCCTTCGAGCCAGTGACCTGGGCGTAGGGGTTCGACTCGGCGTCGCGGCGGCTGCGTACCGCCACCTCGGCCATCTCCGCCTCGCTCCAGGTACCGGTGTCGATACCGATCCGGGCCTGCAGGCCGGCGATGGCGACGGAGTCGGGCAGCAGGGGTGCCACCGTGTACGGGTCGAGCTGCAGTGCCATCGTCCGCGGCAGGGTGCCGGCAGAGGACTTGCCGAAGCCATAGATTAGCGCGGTGTCGACGTCACCGGTCTGGATCTTGCACCACGCCTCGTAGAGAGCCCAGGCGCCATCTGCCTCGACGTGTGACTCGTTGATCGGCGGCACCGGTCCGATCGCGTCGATCGCGGAGATGAAGGAGAAGGCCCTTCCGGCGAGGTAGTCCGACGAGCCCGAGCACCAGAAGCCGATGTCGCTCTTGGTGATGCCGAGCTTCTCGTAGACCTCGGCGAAGATCGGGATCAGCATCTCGACGCCGTTGGTGGTGCCCTGGGTGCGCCGAACCTGGGGCGACTGCGCGAAACCGACGACCGCGACGTCACGCATTGCGTTCGCCTCCGCCCTGCCGAGTGGCCTCCTGCGGGCCGCGCGGCCCTCCATGTCCGGCAACTCGGGGCTTGAGAGGCCACTCGCGGGTGGTGGTGGTGCCGGCGGTCATCACAGGTGCTCCTTGAAGGAGTCGTAGGGTGCATCGGGCTCGCCCGTAGGCCGGAAGTAGTCGATGTTCTGCAGGCCGGGCACCCACTCCTCGCGCGGGCGCCAGACCGCTTCGACCTTCATGCCCATGCGCACGTCGGCCGCGTCGCACTCCAGGATCAGGTGCAGGAAGGCGATGTCGGCGCCGTCCAGCAGCACGTACGCGGCGACATAGGGCGGCTTGATCTTCTGCCCCATGAACGGGACGTTGACCACGCAGAAGGTGGTGACGATGCCTCGGTCGGCCAGTTCGACGTTCTCCACGGTCGGGACGCCGTCGACGGGGCAGGCACCGCGTGGCGGGACGTAGACCTTGCTGCAGACGGGGCAGCGCTGGCCGATCAGCTTGCCCTGCTCGAGGCCGAGCAGGTAGGTCGTCTCCTGCTGGGAGGCCGTGTGCTGCACGGTCAGCGACACGGGGGTGGTGACGATCTCGACCGGCTCCACCGTGGTCTGGGTGACCGGCGTGCCGGGGGCGGAGGCGGGCTCGAAGCAGATGATGTCGCTGATGGCGCCGACGCGCTCGCCTGACCAGCGCGCCCGCACCCGCAGCCCCGTCCGCACCTCGGTGGGCCCCGCGACGTCGAGCGCGTGCAGGATCGAGGTGTCGGCGCCGTCGAGCCGCACGAAGACCCACGCGAACGGGGTGACGAGGGGCTGGCCGGGCAGTGGCGCGGGCGCCCACGACCAGCTCACGACGGTGCCCTCGTCGGAGACGGGCACGAACTCGGTGACCGCCGCGCCAGTGACGGGGTCGTACTCCACCGGCGGCACGAAGACCCGCCCGTCGGAGACCTTGGCCCCCAGGAGACGCCCTTCGGCCAAGCCGGTCATGAACCGGCTCAGGGTCGTGCCCAGCGATCGGGTGTAGTCGAAGCTGAGCTCGATGGGGGCGCTCAGCGGCTCGGTGACACTCATGTAACGAAGTGAAACACGTTCTCGTATGGTGGACAAGAGTTCGGATGCGGACGCTAGGCAACTCCGTAGTTACCGGGCCTCCAGCGTGTGATTCCAGGCTTGTCCAGAACTGAGACACGTTCTAGATTGAGCACGCCGACAAGACGGGAGCACCCACCGTGACCGACACCCAGACCATCACCGAGCCGCAGGCCGGGCTGTGGAACATCGCACGTGAGCAGCCCGGGAAGACCGCCGTGGTCGACCCCTCGGGCACCGAGATCGCGTACGGGGATCTTGCAGCCCGGGCTGACGCCTACGGTCGCGGACTGCAGGGCCTCGGCCTCGGCGTGGGCGATGTCGTCGTGGCGATGATGCCCAACACGATCGAGCTGGTGGCGCTGTACTTCGCGGCAATGGAGTGCGGCCTCTACATCGTTCCGATCAACTGGCACCTGACCGGGCACGAGGTGGCCTACATCGTCGAGGACAGCGAGGCCAAGGCCTTCATCGGCCATGAGCGCTTCGCGGCCGCAGCGACGATCGCGGCTGCCGGCATTCCGGCGGAGGCGAGGTTCGCGGCCGGCAGCATCGACGGTTTCCGCCCGCTGGCCGACCTGGCCGACCACGGTGGTCGCCCGGAGAACCTCACCCAGGGTGCTCCGATGGTCTACACCTCGGGCACCACGGGCAAGCCGAAGGGTGTGAAGCGGCCGCTCACCGGTGCCAATCCGCAGGACGTGCCGCTGGCCTCCAGCGGCTTCTTCGCCGGTTTCCGCATCAAGCCCTTCGACGACAACGTCCACATCTGCGGCTCGCCGCTCTATCACACGGCCGTGCTCAACTTCGTCGGAATCTCGATTCAGCTCGGCCACACCGTGGTGCTGATGGACAAGTTCGACGGTGAGGAGATGCTGCGCCTGATCGACCGCTACAAGGTCACGCACAGCCACATGGTGCCCGCGCAGTTCATCCGGTTGCTCGCGCTGCCGGAGGACGTCCGCGCGAAGTACGACGTCAGCTCGCTGCGCACGATGATCCACGGCGCCGCGCCCTGCCCGAACGAGGTCAAGCGGGCGATGATCGACTGGTGGGGACCCGTGGTCGTGGAGTACTACGCGGCCACTGAGGGCGGTGGCGCGACGATCTTCGCCGACGAGTGGCTCGTCAAGCCCGGCTCGGTGGGCAAGGCCTGGTCGTACTCGATCATCAAGATCCTCGACGAGAACGGCAACGAGGTCGCGGCCAACCAGCCGGGGCTGGTCTACATGCAGATGGGTGGCTCGTCCTTCGCGTATCACAATGCCGAGGAGAAGACGCGCGAGTCGCGCGTGGGTGATCTCTTCACCGTCGGCGACATCGGCTATCTCGACGACGACGGCTACCTGTTCCTCATGGACCGCAAGAACGACATGATCATCTCCGGCGGTGTGAATATCTACCCGGCTGAGATCGAGGGCGAGCTGGTGATGCACCCGGCGGTCGCGGACGTTGCTGTGTTCGGGGTCCCGGACGACGAGTGGGGCGAGGCGATCAAGGCCGTGATCCAACCGGCTGCCGGTGTGGTGCCCGACGAGGCACTCACCGCCGACATCCGCGCCTTCGCGGCCGAGCGGCTGGCGAAGTACAAGCTCCCCAAGCACGTCAGCTATCTCGACGAACTGCCCCGCGACGACAACGGCAAGCTCTACAAGCGCAAGCTGCGCGATCCCGAGTGGGCCGGCCGGGAGAAGGCGATCTGACCCCAGCCACCCGGTACCCCAGCCACCGGTACCTCGGCCACCCGGTTGCAGCCCCGCCTGCATCCGGGTGGCCGAGGTGGCTTACGTGTAGGTGTAGCGGTTGGCCGTCGCGGCAACGCTGACGCCGCCAGGTGTGGTGACGTAGACGTTGTGCGCTGCCGCGGCCTGGGCCGGCACCACCGCGGTGATCTTCGTGGAGCTCACCACGGTGAAGCTGGTGACGGCCACGGTGCCGATCTTGACGCCGCTCACCGAGGTGAAGCCGGTGCCGGTGATCGTGATCGTGTTCCCGCCAGCGGCCGGGCCGGAGGAGGGCGACACGGCGGTCACCGTCGGGACGTCGAGGTAGGTGTAGCGGTTGGCCGTCGTCGCTACGCTGACGCCGCCAGGTGTGGTGACGTAGACGTTGTGCGAGGCGGCGGCCTGCGCCGGCACCACGGCGGTGATCTTGGTGGAGCTCACCACGGTGAAGCTGGTGACCGCCACCGTACCGATCTTGACGCCGCTCACCGAGGTGAAGCCGGTGCCGGTAACCGTGATCGTGTTGCCGCCCGCCGTCTTACCCGACGAGGGGGAGACCGCGGTGACCGTGGGTGCGTTGAGGTAGGTGTACTTGTTCCCCGTGGCGGCCACGCTCGTGCCGTACGGCGTGGTGACGTAGACGTTGTGCGAGGCCGCGGCCTGGGCAGGCACCACCGCCGTGATCTTGGCTGCGTTGACCACCGTGAAGCTGGTCGCGGCGACCGTCCCGAACTTCACCGCGGTCGCGCCGGTGAGGTCGGTGCCGGTGATCGTGACGGTGTTACCACCGGCCGTCTTCCCTGAAGCGGGAGAGACGGCGGTAACCGCCGGCGCGTTGACGTAGGTGTAGCGATTCCCCGCAGCGGCCGCGTTGGTGCCACCTGGGCCGGTGACGTACACGTTGTGCTTGGCCGCGGCCTGTGCCGGAGCGACCGCGGTGATCTTGGTCGAGTTGACCACCGAGAAGCTGGTCGCGGCGACCGTCCCGAACGTCACGGCGCTCGCGCCGGTGAAGCCGGTGCCGGTGATCGTCACCGTGTTCCCGCCGGCCGTCTTGCCTGACGTCGGGCTGAGTGCGGTGACCGACGGAACCGGCGCGGCGAGCGAGATCGTGGCGGTGACCGCGTCCGACCACATGCCGGCGTTGTTCTGGTACCGCACGTAGACGGTCTTCGTGCCGTTCGAGCCGGGCAGCGTCACCGGGGCCGACGTCGCGTAGGGCAGCACCGGCTCGGTGTCGAAGACGCCGTCGGTGCTGATCTGCATCGAGGACATCCCGGTCTGGGTGTCGTTGGCCGACAGCGTGAGCGTGGCGTGCGGGTTGGCGGTGCTTGCCGCGCCGCCGTCGATCGCCACCGTTCCGATCGGCGCCGTGGTGTCGGCGAAGACCGTGACGGCACCGCTGGTCAGGCTGTTGTCGAGCAGGATCAGCCCGTGCCAGCCGGTGTCTGTGGGCGTGTAGACGAGCGTCGCCGGCACGCCCAGGCCGGGGTCCGCACCGCTCGTGGTGGCCGATCGGCTGGCGAAGTCGAGGCTCGACGAGGCGATCGCGAGCTGCACGTCCTGCCCCGCGGTCGGGACGGCGCGCAGGTATACTGGCTGGCCGCTGGCCTGGTAGCTGTCCCAGATCCGGATGGGCTGGCCGCTGGTGAAGTTGTTCGTGCTCGATCCGGCGCTGAGCGTGTTGCTGCCCTGCGCCTCCTCGATCGTGTAGCCACCGCTGCCGGCGAACTGAGTGACCCGCGGGTAGTAGGTCTGCAGGGCGCGGTGACCGGAGTTGGAGTTGATCGCGACGAAGTCGGTGGTCGTACCGCCGTAGGAGGACGAGGCGAGCGCGCTGGTCTGGCCGAAGTCGTTGTAGACGGTCAGGTCGGTGTCGGTGCCCGCATCGGGCCGCTCTGCCACCACCGACCAGTACCCGGTAGTCGTGGTGTGGCTGTAGTTGTGCGCCGGGACGGCCTCCGGGAAGTGCACGCCGACGTAGTCCGACAGCGGGTTGCGGAAGCCGTAGTCGATCGTGCCCTCGTAGAGCGCGCTGAGCGCCGTCTGCCCGGTGTCCTGGCCGAGGGCTGCTCGATCGGCCCAGAAGTCGGCGAAGGTGTTCGGGTGGTAGGTGTTCAGTGCTGCGAAGAAGTTCCGGTTGTCGCGCACCCCGGCGCCCTCACCGGGATCGTTGTCCCAGGGCCCCTTGACTCCGTCGGTGAGGCTGCGCATGGCCTCCACGATGCGTCCCTCGACCTGGTCACCGGTGTCGTAGCCGAGGCCCTCGTTCCACGTGACGTCGAAGCTCGTGGTCGAGCCGCCGTTGAAGGTCCAGGTCATGTTGTTGTAGACGCTCGTGGCCACCCAGTCGGCCCAGCCCTCGGTCCAGCCGCAGGTCGTCGAACTGGCCGTGAAGAGGTAGTGCGGGTTGCAGTTCGTGGTGGCCGGGAAGTTCTGCCCGTAGAGCTCCCACATCAGGTTGTGGCCGATCTCGTGCGCCACCTCGTCCACCGAGTCCGGCGAGCCGGCGAGCAGGTAGACGCCGGAGGTGTTCCAGTACGTCCCGGTCGTCGAGTCGGACTGCCAGTGGATCGTGAGCTGCAGGCACGAGGTCTCGAACGGGCTCCAGCACTGGCCGCCGTAGTACTGGTGGACCCACTGCCACTCGTCATTGGCGATGGCGAAGGCGTGCAGGCCCGGGTAGTAGCTGGAGCTGCCCGGGTAGAGGTTGCCGAAGCTGTAGGTCGTGCCGTCGGCAACCGCGGTGATCCCGGTGCTGAAGCTGTAGACGTTGTTGCTGTTGTCCGTGACGCGCCAGATGTTGTTCGACTCGAGGAACTTCACGTAGACACTCGTCGTTGCGCCGCCGGTCGACCAGCAGATCGTGTACGAGCCGTCCCCACCGGAGACGGCGTAGGACAGCAGCGTGTTCGAGCTGTTGAGAGCCTCGATCAGGGTGTTCGCGGCGGGGCGGGAGACCCCGGTCTGGTCGACGTAGTTCCACGTGCCGGAGACACAGGACGTCCCGGCGGTCTGCGGCCGGATCACGGCCGGGTGCAGCTGGCCGGTCACCGAGACCGGCGCGACGCGCTGCGGGGCGGTTGAGAGCCGCTCGGGGCCGCCGCGTGGCAGCGCCAGTGCGACGGTGCTGTGCGTGGGCTGCGCCGTCACCGCCGCACCCCCGCTGGCGTAGCTCGTGGCCGTGGTGGAGCCGACCGTCGCGAAGACCGATTCGGCACCGCCGTCGGTGCGCGCGGCGGAGTGCCGGTCTGCCGCGCTGACCGCGATCTCACCGAAACCGGCCCGTACCGCCTTGACCTGACGGGTGATCGTGCGCGTGGAGCCGGCGCTGAGAGCGAAGGAGCCGAGCTGCGCCCGCGCCACGGCACCGCTACCGCTGACGGCCGCGGCCGTCGCCGTGCCGTCAGCGAAGGCGAAGTTGGCGGGAAGGTCGACCATGACCCGGACGTCGGGTTCGGAGCGGGCGGCTTTGACCTTGATCGTCAGGGTCGTGCTCGCGCCGACGGCAGGTGTCGCCGACAGCTTGGCGCCCACCGAGATGCACCCGGCGAAATCGCCGCCGGAGTAGTCCATCGACGGCGACAGCGTGCACTTGGCGTCGGGCGACGCCGCGGCCTGGCTGGCAGGACCGCCCGCCTTCGCGAGAGCGACGCCCGGCACGAGTGCCAACGTCAGCCCCGCAACAGCAGCACAGGACAGAGAAATAATGAGTGACGCGCGCATTTGCCCCCCCAGGCCTAGCCTCGGGCCGCGACGCGCGATGCCCGAATGGCGAGATCATTGCATAAGTCGGGCGCGAGGTACATACCCCATTTAGCTGATCTTGGCGAATTGCGCCGGACAGCCAGTTCTCAGGGAATCAGGACGATCTTGCCGCCGCCCACGAGTCGTCTCGCCACCGCTCCCGGACGACGGCGGCCATCTGGCATCGTGTGATCCGTGGCCAACTGGTTCGAATCTCCCTCCGACGTCACCCGTGCCCTGGCCGAGGTGGGTTACCTCGCCGACACGACGACCGCCACGACCGTCTTCCTGGCCGGCGCCCTCGAGCGGCCGATCCTCGTGGAGGGGCCGGCCGGTGTCGGCAAGACCGAGCTGGCCAAGGCCATCAGTGCCACCACCGGGGCCGAGCTGGTCCGGCTGCAGTGCTACGAAGGTCTCGACGAGGCGCGGGCGCTCTACGAGTGGAACTACCGCAAGCAGCTGCTCCGCATCCAGGCCAGCGTGGCCAGCGATCCGGGTGGCTCGGCCTGGGAGCAGACCCACGACGACATCGTCACCGACGAGTTCCTGCTGACGAGGCCGCTACTCACGGCGATCCGGCGCGAGGACCCGACCGTGCTGTTGATCGACGAGGCGGACAAGACCGACGTCGAGGTCGAGGCGCTGCTCCTCGAGGTGCTGGCCGAGTTCCAGGTGACCATCCCCGAGCTGGGCACCGTCACCGCGGTGCGCAAGCCGTTCGTGCTGATCACCTCCAACGCCACTCGCGAGCTCTCCGAGGCGCTCAAGCGGCGCTGCCTCTACCTCTACCTCGACTACCCGAGTGCGGAACGGGAGCGCGACATCGTGCTCTCGCGGGTGCCGGGGATCCGTCAGGAGCTCGCCGAGGAGCTGGTGCGCACGGCGGCCACGCTGCGCACCCTGGAGCTGAAGAAGTCCCCGTCGGTGGCCGAGACGATCGACTGGGCCCGCACACTCATCGCGCTCGGCATCGACCAGCTCGACGAGACGGCCACCCGCGCCACTCTCGGCGTGGTGCTCAAGCACGCCTCCGACCACGCCCGTGCGATCAAGGAACTCGGCCTGCCGGCAGGGTCCTGATGAGCCTGTTCGAACACCACGTCGCCTTCGTCGGGGCGCTGCGCAGCGCGGGACTCACGGTGTCGATCGCCGAGGGGCTCGACGCCACCGCCGCGATCGGTCAGATCGATCTGATCGATCGCGAGCAGCTGCGCGCCGCCTACGCTGCGACGCTGATGAAGCGGCAGATCCACCGCAGCACGTTCGACAGCATCTTCGACCTGTACTACCCGCCCGTCACCGGCGTGGAGGGCGTCGACGTGAAGCCGGGGGAGCAGCGGCAGCAACCGCGACAGGCCCCGCCCCCGTGGGAGATCGACAACCCCGAGCGCCTCGCCATCCGGGACGGCCTGCGGGAGTACCTGCTGAGCGGTGACGACCAGCAGGCCCAGCAGCTGGCGCGCGAGGCGATGGCCGGCTTCGGCGCGGTTCCCGGTACGGGCACGGGTGGCTCGGGGCGGCCGTCCTGGTCACCCATGACCGTCCTCGACCGGATCTCGCCACGGACCCTGCTCGCCAACGTGCTGGAGCAGTTCCTCAACGGACAGGACGACGGTGGCCTGGCCGAGCAGACCGCGCGCACCACGATCGAGGCGCGGCTGCGTCGCTTCGAGCAGCTGGTGGAGGCCGATGCGCGGCGCCGGCTGGCCGAGCAGTCCAGCGCGGAGCAGGTCGCGCGAACCGGGGTGCGGCCGAGCTTGGACAACGTGAGCTTCCTCGGGGCTTCGCGTGCCGAACTCGCGGCGCTCCGCCGTGAGATCCAGCCGCTGGCCCGCCGGTTGGCGGCCCGCTTCGCCATCGACCAGCGGCGCGGGCACCGGGGCCAGCTCGACTTCCGGCACACGATCCGTGCCTCGCTCTCGACCGGGGGCGTGCCGATGCAGATAGTCCACCGACCCAAGCGGCCGGTGAAGACCGACCTGGTGATCCTCTGCGACATCAGTGAGTCGGTGACGTCGTTCGCACACTTCACGCTGCTGCTCGTCTACGCGCTGCGTGAGCAGTTCAGCCGGGTGCGCACCTTCGCCTTCGTCGACGAGCTGGACGAGGTCACCCGGTTCTTCGCCCCGGGGGCGGACGTCGTCGACTCCGTCACCCGCCTCGTCAGCGAGGCCAACGTCACCGGCCTCTTCGGCCGGACGGACTACGGCCGGGCCTTCGACCTCTTCGAGCGGCGCTACCCGGAGGCGATCGGCCGCCGCACGTCATTGCTGATCCTGGGCGATGCCCGCTCCAACTACGGCGATGTCGGCATCCCCGCGCTGGAGCGGATGGTGGGCCGGGCGAAGCACTCGTACTGGCTGAACCCGGAGCGGCAGCGGCTCTGGGACTCAGGCGATTCGGAGGCGTCGAAGGTGGCGAAGGTGATCGACATGGTCGAGTGCCGCAACCTTGCCCAGCTCAGCGCATTCGTCAAGGACCTCGCCTGAGAGCACGCTGCGCGAGGACACCGCTGGTTTACCCGTTGGTTCCGATTCGTTGGTGGCCGAGTCGTCCCCGGCCTTCCACCATGAAGGAAAACCAGGTGGGGAGCCGACATGAACGCAGTGCAGTCCTCCAACGCGCAGAAGCTGCGCCGGGCGGTCAAGCTCGTCCAGGGCGCAGTCCGGGCCCGATCGATCGGTGCGTCGCGCTCCGGCCCGATCGTCCCGCTCTCGCACGCCGACGCGCTGGCGCAGAACGGCTTCACGGTCTTCCGCGGTGTCATCCCCGAGGCCGAGTGCGCCGAGGTCGCCGCGAGATTCAAGGCTGCAGCCGGGATCGTCGAGGGCGAACACTTCACCCGCACCGACGCCACGAACAAGATCCCCGTCACCCGGGAGATCCTCTTCGACAAGCGCATCCTCGCCGCGGTGCACGAGGCGATGGGTGACGACGTCTGCTTCCTGCAGACGTCGGACCTGCACTACCTGCATGACACGGCGGGCTGGCACCGCGACAGCGTGCACCGCGCCCACGACAACTCGACCTCGGCGGACTGGTCCGATCGAGACGGTCGCTACGGCATCGTCAAGGCGATCCTCTACCTGGAGAGCGACAACGCGGCGATGGGCATCATGGCCGGATCGCACCTCTCGCCCATCGAGATCGATGCCGACCGGGTTCGTGCCGTCGAACGGCGTGGCGGGCACCTCGTCATCGACGTGGACGACGAGCCGAATCGCAGGCTGTCGGCCGAGCAGCAGCGGATCCCGCTGGCCTGGCGCGCCATGCCCGGGGACGTCCTCGTCTTCGACCAGCGGATGTACCACGCGGGCCGCCGTGTCGATGACGGCAAGGTGACCAAGGACCGCGACGCCGCGAAGTTCACCCTCTCGCTCGTCTTCGGCATCGACAACATGCACTCGGAGCGCTTCTACTCCTACTTCCGCTACGCGCGTCGCGAACTCGGCTTCAGGACGATCCAGCCCGACTACCTCGAAGAGCTTCGCCAGCACGGCCTGCTGCTGAGCAACGGCTACGGCAACTACTACGAGCAGCATCCGGAGGAGCTGCGCCTCGCCTCGCTACGCAAGCCGGAGACGATGGACGCCCTCGTCGCGCAGTTCGCCGCCGACGGCCGGGCGAAGGCAGCCAAAGAGGAGTCGGTCCAGCGCTGAGCGGGGCCGGCAGCGGTGCGATCGCGGTGCCCGAAACCGCTCACCACGGTCGGAGGCGCCGCAATCGGGTCAGCTCCCGGTGAACTGAGGCGGCCGCTTCTCGAGGAAGGCCCGCGGGCCCTCCTTGGCGTCGTTGCTGCGGAAGACCGTGAGCCCAATCTCGGCGTCGGCCTTGAAGGCGTCGTTCTCGTGCAGGCCCTCGCTGTCGCGGATGGTCTTGAGCACTGCCTGCACGGCCAGCGGGCCGTTGGCGGCGATGAGGCCGGCAAGTTCGAGGGCCTTCTCCAGCGCGGTGCCGTCGGGGACGACATGCCCGACGAGGCCAAGCGAGAGCGCCTCGGGAGCCTTGATGTGCCGGCCGGTCAGGAGCAGGTCGGCGGCCACCGTGTACGGGATCTGACGCACGAGCCGCACGGCCGAGCCGCCGAGCGGGTAGAGGCCCCACTTCGGCTCGCTGACCCCGAACCGCGCACTCTCGCCGGCGACGCGAATGTCGGTGGCTTGCAGGATCTCGGTGCCCCCGGCGATGGCGGCACCCTCGACGGCCGCGATCAGAGGCTTGGTGAGGCGCCGGCCCTTGAGCAGCGAGTCGATGCGGGACAGGTCCATCCCCCCGGCATTGTCACCGGGGTGGTTGCTCGTCATGGCCTTGAGGTCGGCGCCAGCGCAGAACGCGCCGCCCGCACCGGTGAGGATCGCGACCCGGATGTCGGGGTCGGAGTCGACCCGGTCCCATGCTGCGGTCATGCCTGCGAGCATCGGACCGGAGAGGGCGTTCTTGGCCTCAGGACGGTTCATCGTGACGATGAGAACGTGTCCCCGTTTTTCGACGAGGCAGTGCTCGTCGTCCGGGGTCACGGTCCGCGTCTGCTCGGTCATCTGGCGTCATCCTCAGCAATGATTTCCGGGGTTGCGGCGAACGATAACACGTTCTAGTTTTGCCGAGTGAGCATCTTAAGGCGCGCCAGCGCCGAGGAGCGGAGCGAATCCGCGATGAGCGCTCGCGCTGAGAGCTGGAGAACATAGTGGCCTACAACATCGCGGACCTGTTCGAGCACGCGGTCGACTACTTCCCCGAGCGCACGGCGGTCATCTGCGCCGACGACCAGGTGACCTACGCCGAGCTCGAGGAGCAGGCGAACCGCCTCGCCCACCATCTCGCGGCGCACGGTGTCGGCGCGGGGTCGCACGTCGGCATGTGTACGCGCAACCGGCTGCAGTCCTTCGTCACCATGCTGGCCGTCTACAAGCTCCGCGCCGCACTGATCAACGTCAACTACCGCTACACCGCCAAGGAGATCCAGTACGTCCTGGACAACGCCGACGTCGTGGCGCTGGTGCACGAGAGGGTCTACAGCGAGCGGGTGGCCGAGGCGCTGCCGGGCGCACCCTCGGTGAAGCACTGCGTCGTGATCGAGGACGAGACCGACCTGCCCTTCATCGGCACCGCCTACCGGGAGGCACTGGCCACCAGCCGCCCGGAGCGGGACTTCGAGGAGCGCAGCGGCGACGACCTCTACCTGCTCTACACCGGCGGCACGACCGGCATGCCCAAGGGCGTCATCTGGCGCCACGAGGATGTCTGGCGCACCCTCGGCGGCGGCATCAACTTCATGACCGGCGAGCCGCTCACGAGCGAGTACGACCAGGCCGAGGCGGGCAAGGGCGGCGGGCTGAGCCGGCTCTGTCTGGCTCCGCTGATCCACGGCAACGCGCAGTGGGCCGGGCTGATGGCGCTCTTCGGCGGCGACACCGTCGTGCTGCTCACCCAGTTCGACCCGGCCGAGGTCTGGGCCACGCTGGAGCGGCACAAGGTGAACCTGATCGTCCTGATCGGCGACGCGATGGCCCGGCCGATGATCGACGCCTACAAGGCGGGCAGCTACGACACCTCCTCGCTGCTCGCGATCTCCAGCAGCGCGGCACTCTTCTCCCAGAGCGTGAAGAACGAGTACCTCGAGGCGATGCCGAACGTGATCATCACCGATGCGATCGGCTCGTCGGAGACGGGCTTCATGGGCATCGGCATGATCACGAAGGACAGCGAGCAGGGGCAGGGTGGCCCGCGGGTCAGCGCCGGCAAGGACACCATCGTCATCGACGAGGAGAACAACCCCATCCCTGCCGGCTCCGAGCAGATCGGCCGACTGGGTCGCGGCGGCTACATCCCGCTGGGCTACTACAAGGACCCGGAGAAGACGGCCCGTCTCTTCGTCGAGGTCGAGGGCAAGCGGTACACGGTGCCCGGCGACTTCGCCCGGCACGAGGCGGACGGCACGATCACCCTGCTCGGCCGCGGCAACACCTGCGTCAACACCGGTGGGGAGAAGGTCTTTCCCGAGGAGGTCGAGTCGGCGCTCATGTCGCACCCGGACGTCTTCGACGTGCTCGTGGTCGGCGTTCCCGATCAGCGCCTGGGTCAGGCCGTGGCCGCGGTCGTGGAGCCCCGCCCGGGGGCAAACCCGAGCTTCGACGAGCTGAGCGCACACGTGCGCAAGGAGATCGCCGGCTACAAGGTGCCCAAGAGCATCTGGCTGGTCGACAAGGTTCACCGTCTTGCCACCGGCAAGGCGGACTACCGGTGGGCCAACGACTACGCCACCGAACACCCGGAGGACGTCCTGTGCGCACCGAACTGAGCGACCAGCTCGGCATCACCCATCCGATCTTCGCCTTCACCCCCTCCGAGCAGGTTGCCGCCGCAGTCTCCCGCGCCGGTGGGCTGGGCGTGCTCGGCTGCGTGCGCTTCAACGACGCCGAGGAGCTCGACAAGGTCCTCACCTGGATGGACGAGAACACCGACGGCAAGCCCTACGGTGTCGACATCGTCATGCCGGCCAAGATCCCGAGTGAGGGCACGGCCACCGATCTGTCGCAGTACATCCCGCAGACGCACCGGGACTTCGTGCAGGAGACGCTTCGCCAGCTCGGAGTGCCACCTCTGCCCGCCGACGACGACCCGGGCCGTGAGGGGGTGCTCGGCTGGCTGCACTCGGTGGCGCGTGCGCACGTGGAGGTGGCGCTGCGGCACCGTCCGGCACTGATCGCCAACGCGCTGGGCTCCCCGCCGAAGGACGTCATCGACCAGGCCCATGAACACGGGATTCCGGTGGCGGCGCTGGCCGGCAAGGCCAAGCACGCGCTGAGCCACCTCGACAACGGCGTCGACATCATCATCGCCCAGGGCACCGAGGCAGGCGGCCACACCGGTGAGATCGCCACCATGGTGCTCGTGCCGGAGATCGTCGACGCCGTGGGCGATCGCGGCCATGTGCTCGCCGCTGGTGGCATCGGCTCGGGGCGGCAGATCGCGGCGGCCCTGGCCCTCGGTGCACACGGCGTCTGGATGGGGTCGTACTGGCTGACCGCAGCCGAGTACAACCTCGGCACCAACGACGCGATCAAGCGCGCGCTGATCGCGGCCGGCTCCGACCAGACTGTGCGTTCGCGGGTCTACAGCGGCAAGCCGGCCCGGCTGCTCAGGACGAAGTGGACCGAAGCGTGGGAGGCCGAGGGCGCGCCCTCGCCGTTGCCGATGCCGCTGCAGAACCTGCTCGTCAACGATGCGCACCAGCGCATCGCCGCGTCGGACAACCCTGAGGTGGTGGCGATGCCGGTGGGCCAGATCGTCGGGCGGATGAACAGCTCACGTCCGGTGGCCGAGTTGATCGACGAACTCGTCACCGACTTCGACACCGCCCTCCGGCGCCTCGAAAAGCTCCGGTGATCGATCCCTTCGCCCCTGCTCCACTTGGTCCGCTCACGCTGCGGAACCGGTTCGTCAAGGCGGCGACCTTCGAGGGGCGTACGCCCGGCGCGCTCGTCACCGACGATCTGATCGACTTCCATCGCGAGATCGCAGCCGGTGGCGTCGGCATGACGACGGTGGCCTACTGCGCGGTGGCGCCTGAGGGACGCACCGACGGCTTCCAGCTCTACTGGCGGCCCGAGGCGCTGCCTGGGCTCGCGCGGCTCACCCAGGCCGTGCACACCGAGGGCGCGGCGATCTCGGCCCAGATCGGACACGCCGGGCCGGTGGCGAACCCGCGGTCTACCGGAGCCCGCACCCTCTCACCGAGCCGGATGTTCCAGCCGCTCGGCATGCAGTTCTGCCAGGTGCCCGACCGTGAGCGGCTGGCCACCGTTGTGCGACAGCACGCCGAGGCAGCCACCATGGCTGCCGAGGTCGGCTTCGACGCCGTCGAGATCCACATGGGGCACAACTACCTGCTCAGCTCGTTCCTGAGTCCTGGGCTCAACCGGCGCAACGACGAGTACGGCGGGTCGCTGGCCAACCGTGCCCGGTTGGCTCGGGAGACGGCGCAGGCCGTGCGTGCTGCGGTGGGCGGCCGGATCGCGATCACCGCGAAGCTGAACATGGACGACGGGGCCAAGAGCGGCCTGCACGTCGACGAGGCGATCCAGGTGGCTCAGTGGCTCGAGGCAGACGCCAGCGTCGACGCCATCGAGCTCACCGTCGGCAGCTCGCTGCTCAACCCGATGTACCTGTTCCGGGGCGGGGCCCCGCGCAAGGAGTTCGCCGCGGTGATGCCGCAGCCGGTGCGCACCGGGATGAAGCTCGTCGGCAGGGGATTCATCAAGGAGTACCCCTACCAGGACGGCTACCTACTCGAGAAGTCGTCGAAGGTGCGCGCGGCGGTCGGGCTGCCACTGATCCTGCTCGGTGGTGTCACCAACCGCGCGGTCATCGACCAGGCGCTGGCGGCGGGCTTCGACTTCGTGGCGCTGGGCCGGGCGCTGCTGCGCGAGCCGGACCTGATCAACCGCATGGCCGCCGACGCCTCGACGCGGTCACTGTGCAGCCACTGCAACCGCTGTATGCCGACGATCTACACCCGCACCACCTGCGTCGAGCGGGTCTGACTCGGCTCATCCCGCGCCGGCCCCCGTCGAGTGGCTAGTTCGGCACCGAGTGGCGGCGTGTCGTCCAGCCACTCGCGTCCGAACTAGCCACTCGGCGATGAGCCTCGACGACGAGCGTCAGGCGGGGGTGATTGCCAGCTCCGCGCCCAGCCGGCGGAGCTGAGCGGTGGCGCTGCCCAGGGCGAACTCGTTGCGCTTGGCGGCGACGAAGTACCGGTGCAGGGGGCCGTCGGTGTCGATGCCCGTGCCACCGTGCACGTGGACGGCCGTATGCGCCACCCGGTGCCCGGCGTCGGCGGCCCAGAACTTCGCGGTGGCGAGTTCGGTCGAGGCGGGCAGCCCCTCGCTCACCCGCCAGACGGCCTCCCACACGGTGAGCCGCAGCCCCTCGACGTCGATGTAGGCATCGGCCAGCCGCTGGGCCACGGCCTGGAAGCTGCCGATCGGACGGCCGAACTGCTCGCGGCTCCGCGCGTACTCGGCGGTGAGCTCCAGTGCCCGTTCGACGACGCCCAGCTGGAACGCCGCGACCCCGATCGTCTGCCGGGCGAGTAGGAACGGCAATACCTCCGCCGCACCCAGCAGCCGGTCGGCGCCGAGCTGCACGCCCTCGAGCTCGAGGGTGGCCTCGGTGTCGCCGTCCACCACGACCTGGGCGGTGAGCCGCACCCCGGCATCACCCGGGGTGACGATGAAGACGCGCGGGCCGTCCGGGGTGGTGGCCGGCACGAGGATGGCGTCGGCGATCGTGCCGTGGGGCACCACTGCTTTGGTGCCGGTCAGTACCCAGCCGGCACTGGACGCATCGGCCCGGGTGAAGGGCCGCTCCGGGGTGTCGGAGAGGTCTTCGGTCAGCGCGGTCGTGACGATGGTCGAACCGTCGAGCGCCCCGGTGAGCCAGGTGGACCGCTGAGCCTCGGTGCCGAACTCAGCCAGTGCCGCCGCCGCGGTGAAGATCCCGGCGACGTAGGGCACCGGCGCCACCGCACGGCCGAGCTCGATGAGGACGCTGCACTGCTCGGAGACGTCCAGCCCACTGCCGCCTGCCGCCTCGGGGATGCCGGCCGAGAGCACGCCGGCGTCGGCCAGGGCGCTCCAGAGGGCACGGTCGACGTGCTCGGCGCCGCCCTCGATCTCCTTGTGCCGCTGCTGGGTGAGCTGGGCATCGGTGATCTGGCGGACGAGGCCGACCAGCTGCTGCTGTGCCTCGGTCAGGGAGAAGTCCATCTGCTTACCGTCCACTCGTCGGGAGACCGAGGCCGACCATCGCGATGATGTCGCGCTGGATCTCGTTGGTGCCACCGCCGAAGGTGAGGATCAGCGACGCCCGGGCCATCCGCTCGACCCGGCCCGCGACCACGGCGGCGGGGGAACCGAGGCGGACGGTGCCGTTGGCCCCGATCACCTCGGTGAGCAGCCGGTAGGCCTCGGTGGCGAACTCCGTGCCGAAGACCTTGGTGGCCGACGCGTCGGCAGGGCTCACCGATCCGCCGGAGGCGATCCGCCAGTTCATCAGCCTCAGGAACTGGAGCCGGGCATGGACGCGGGCCAGGTGCACCTGCACCCACTCCTGGTCGATGACTCGCCGGCCGTCGGGCAGCTTGGTGTTCTGCGCCCACTCGCGCACCTCGCGCAGCGCCGTCATGACGGGTGCGGCCGAGGTCAGCGCCACGCGCTCGTGGTTGAGCTGGTTGGTGATGAGTGCCCAGCCCTTGTTCTCCTCGCCCACCACGTTGCTGCGCGGGACGCGCACGTCCTCGTAGTAGGTGGCGCTCGTGGTGGGACCGGACATCGTGTGCACGGGCGTCCAGGAGAAGCCGGGGGAGTCGGTGGGGACGATGATCATCGACAGGCCCTTGTGCCGGTTGGCCTCGGGGTCGGTGCGGCAGGCCAGCCAGACGTAGTCGGCGTACTGGATCAGCGACGTCCACATCTTCTGGCCGTTGATCACGTAGTCGTCGCCGTCGTGCACCGCGCGCGTGCGCAGCGAGGCCAGGTCGGTGCCCGCGCCCGGCTCGGAGTAGCCGATGGCGAAGTGCAGGTCGCCGGCCGCGATCCGAGGCAGGAAGAACGCCTTCTGCTCCTCGCTGCCGTAACGCATGATGGTCGGCCCGACGGTGTTGATGGTCAGGAACGGCACCGGCGCGCCAGCCACTGCGGCCTCGTCGGTGAAGATCAGCTGGTCGAGCGCGGAGCCGCCCTTGCCGCCGTATTCGACCGGCCAGCCCAGGGTGAGCCAGCCGTCGGTACCCATCTGCTTGACGACCTCCTTGTAGGTGGCGCCGTCGCCGTAGTCGCCGCCGCTCTGCAAGGAGGCGCGCCGCTCGGGCGTCATGAGGGTCGCGAAGTACTCGCGCAGTTCGCGCCGCAGCGCCTCCTGCTCGGGGGTGTAGCTGATGAACATTGCTGCTCCTGCTGGCGGGCCCGCGAGGGAGAAATCTGGAGATGAACAAAAGTGGAACGCGTTCTAGGTAGGTTAGCGTCGAAATCCCCAATGCGTCGAGTGGACCCGCCAAATCGGCCGGAAATGTGCGGCGGGTCGAGCGTTGCCATCAGCTAGAACGCGTTCTATCATCAGCCGCACGGAGGGACCAGTTAGTGACCGGCGTCTCAGTCGGTCGTTAGGTTTTCCGAGGCCCGGAACAGTTCGGGCCCGGCAGTAGGTTCCACGTCAGTCGAGCAGCAGGAGGACGAACGCATGGAGGTCAAGGTCGATTTCGACCTGTGCGAGGCGAACGCAGTGTGCTGCGGCATCGCACCCGACATCTTCGAGCTCGACGAGGACGAGTACCTCGTCGTCAAGGTCGCCTCGATCTCCGACGACCTCGTCGAGCGCGCCCAGCTCGCTGCGGCTCGCTGCCCCAAGAACGCCCTGCAGATCGTGGCGTCGAGTGAGTGACGGCGTGCTCGCAGGCAGGGTCGCGGTAGTCACCGGAGCCGGGGCGGGGCTGGGCCGGGCCGAGGCGGTCGCCCTGGCGAAGCAGGGCGCGGACATCGTCGTCAACGACCTGGCGCCCAGTGACGTAATCGACGAGATCGAGGCGCTGGGCAGCAAGGCGCTCTTCGTGGCCGGCGACATCGCCGAGCGGGCCACGGCCGACGCGATCGTCGCTGCGGCAACCGAGCACCTGGGTGGCCTGCACATCGTCGTGAACAACGCCGGACTCACCCGGGACCGAATGCTGTTCAACATGTCCGACGACGAGTGGGACGCCGTGATCCGCGTTCACCTGCGCGGGCACTTCCTGCTCTCCCGCAACGCCGCCTCGTACTGGCGCGAGCAGTCCAAGGCTGCGGGTGCACCCGTCTACGCGCGCATCATCAACACCTCCTCCGAGGCAGGGCTCACCGGCTCCGAGGGGCAGGCGAACTACTCCGCGGCCAAGGCCGGCATCTCGGCACTGACACTGGCCACCGCCCGCGGCTGTGCACGCTTCGGGGTGCGCGCCAACGCCATCTGCCCCCGAGCCCGCACCGCCATGACGGCCGGTGTCTTCGGCGAGGTCGCACCCGAGCAGGGCATCGACCCGCTGTCGGTCGAGCACGTCGCGCCGCTGGTGGCCTACCTGGCCTCGCCGGGCGCCGACAACATCAGCGGGCAGGTCTTCGTCGTCTATGGCGGCATGGTCGTGCTGATGTCGGCTCCGGCCGTCGAGGCGCGCTTCGACTCCGGACCCGCCGAGGGCGGGCAACGGCCACTGTGGACCGTCGACTCGCTGAGTGACAGTCTCGGCGGGTACTTCTCCGATCGGGAACCAGGCCGCACGTTCGCCAGCACCGACATCCTGTCGCTCGCGTGAACAGCGCCGCCGCTACTACGAAGGGGATGGCCGTGATTCGAAAGCGCTCCGGGTGGACGGTGCTCATCGCCGGCACCTGTGTCGCCCTGCTGGCCTGTGGCTCGCAGGTTCCGCCGAAGGACTACGTCGGCGCTCAGGGCAACCTCTACGGCGCCAACAGCAGCGGCGCGGTCGTCAACCCGACCACGGGAGCCACCGAGTCGGCCGGCGCCAACGGCGGCGGCACGCCCATCACGGGCACCACCGGCACGGCCACCAACACCGGCGGCGGTGGTGGTGGCGGCGGCACCGGCGGTGGTGGTGGCGGCACCACGACCACGAAGACCACCAGCACCGGGGGCGGCGGGGGTAGCTCGGGCGGCGGCAAGATCGGCACCGGGGTGCAGGTGCAGGTTGCCAGCTGTGCCGGCTTCAAGAACACCACCGGCATCAGCAACTCCACGATCAACCTGGCCAACGTCGCCGACGTCAGCGGCCCGGTCTCCGGCCTCTTCGCGGGCGCGCAGCAGGCCATGAAGGCCTTCGTCGCCTACTTCAACTCCACCTCCTCGATCTGCGGCCGCAAGCTCTCGGCCACCTACCTCGACAGCCAGACCAGCGAGACGGGCGACCAGCAGGCCACCACCACGGCCTGCGGCAGCGCCTTCGCCATGGTGGGCTCGATGGGCGCCTTCGACGGCGGCGGCACGTCCGAGGTCACGCACTGCGGCATCCCCGACCTGCGGGCGGCCGTCACCGAGAGCGTCCGCCTCACCTCACCCGACGTCTTCGCCACCCAGTCGTTGAACGCGAACTACGAGCCGGAGGCTCCGCCGGACTACTACCTGTCGGCCTTCGGCAAGGACGTCGCGCAGCACGCAGCCTTCGTCTACCTCGACGCTGGCGCCTCCTCGTACAACGCCAAGCAGGAGATGAAGTCCTGGACGGCCCGCGGGTTCAAGTTCGTCTACAGCGCGGGCATCCCGGTGACGGAGTTCAACTACGCCACCTACGTCAGCGCGATGCAGTCCAAGAGCGTCAAGTACGTGCAGTACGTCGGCGCGTACCAGGAGGCGGTCACGCTGGCCAAGGCGATGGCGCAGCAGAACTTCAAGGCCAAGCTCGTCTTCGACCCCGAGGTCTACGACCCCGGCTTCATCAGCTCTGGCGGCTCGGCTGTGAACGGCGCCCACGTCTGGATCAACAGCGCGATCTTCGAAGAGGCGTCCTCCAACCCGGAGATGCAGCTCTACGAGAAGTGGCTCAGCATCACCTCGCCCGGCAAGTCGCCGAACTACTTCGGCCTCTACGCGTGGGCCGCCGGCGAGCTCTTCGTCCAGGAGGCGCTCAAGCTCGGTGGCAAGCTCACCAGAGCCTCGCTGATCGCCTCGCTCAAGACCGTCAACAACTACACCGGAAACGGCCTCTTCGGCCCGCAGCACGTCGGTCAGAAACTCACCGGTGGCTGCTACGGGTTCATCACGCTGGTCAACGGCAAGTGGACCCGCGAAGGTCCGAAGCCGTTCAGCTGCCAGGGGCTCGTCCATGTGGGGTCCTGATGCCTCGTGAATGAATTCCTCGCCTACACGTTCGTCGGCCTGCTCTACGGCTCGGCGTACTCCATCGCGGCCTCGGGGCTCGTGCTGACCTACACCACCACCCGTGTCTTCAACCTGGGCCAGGGCGCCATCAGCATGGTGATGGCCTACACCTACTGGCAGCTGCGGGTTGCCGATCACCTGCCGACCTGGCTGGCAATAGCCCTGATCCTGCTGATCATCGCGCCGCTGCTCGGCGTGCTGATCGGGCGGGTCGCCGCGCGGAACCTGGGCGACGCGCCGGTGAGCGTGAGCCTGGTGGTGACGATCGGCCTCTTCGTGTTGCTCATCGGCATCGCCCAGCAGATCTGGCCGGCTGACGTCGGCCGCTCGGTGCCGCAGTTCTTCGGCTCCGACGCCTTCACCATCGGTACGTTCCGGCTCAGCTACCACAACGCGTTGACGATCGTGCTCGCCGCGGTGATCGCAGCGGGCCTCTACGTGCTGCTCAACCGCACCCGCACCGGCACGTCCATGCGGGCCGCCGTCGACAACCGGGAACTGCTCAGCCTCTTCGGCGGGGCCCCCGGCCGGGTCTCGACCCTGAGCTGGGCGCTGGGCTCGTCGCTGTCGGCGCTGGCCGGCATCCTGCTCGTCTCGCAGGTCGGGCTGGACTACTACCAGCTCACCTTCCTCGTGATCGACGCCTTCGCCGCGGCCGTCATCGGCCGGCTGCAGAGCCTGCCGATGACCTTCGTGGGTGCGATCGTCGTCGGGCTGGGCCAGGGGTACGCCGGCTACCTCCCGCAGTGGCAGGTGCTCTCGGGCTTCCGGGACGCGCTGCCGACGATCGTCCTCTTCATCGCCCTGATCTTCCTGCCACCCGTCCGGCTGCGGGTCGGCCAGATCAAGGGCATCCGCTCCGCGCCGGTGCCGACCCGGTTCCGCACCGCGCAGGTCGGTATCGCCGCGGTGGTGCTCGTGGCACTGCTGGCCGGCCAGTTCAGCCCCACCCATCAACTGGAGCTGGGCCAAGGCCTCGGGTACGGCCTGGTGATGCTCTCGCTCGTCCTGGTGAGTGGCTACGGCGGCTTCGTCTCGATGGCCTCGCTCGCCTTCATGGGCATCGGTGCGGCGGTGGTCTGCAAGTTCGCCACGCACGACCCGCTCATCATCGTGCTCGCCGTCGTCGTCTGCGCCGCAGCCGGCGCGCTGGTGGCGCTGCCGGTGCTGCGGCTCACCGGGCTCTATCTGGCCCTGGCGACGTTCGCCTTCGCCGAGCTGATGGACAAGCTCGTCTTCCAGACGAATGCACTCTTCGGCTATGGCAGCGTGCTCAATGCGAAGCGGCCGCACGTCTTCGGCTACAAGTTCGAGTCGTACGGGCCGTTCGTCACCCTCATGGCGGTGATCCTTGTCCTCGTGGCCGCGGGCCTGCTCGCACTGCGCCGCGGCGCCGTCGGCCGCATCCTCATCGCGATGCGGGACAGCCAGATCGCCACGAGCACCCTCGGGCTGAACCAGCGCTGGTTCCGCGTCGGGCTGTTCAGCCTGGCCGCGGCGATCGCCGGCCTTGGCGGTGCGCTCTTCGCCGAACTCGCCGGCAACGCCTCGGCCACCGAGTTCCAGTCGCTGTACGGCTTGGAGGTGCTGCTGCTCGCGGTGATCTTCGGTGTCACCTCGATGACGGGCGCCGTCCTGGCCGGCATGGCCTACATGTACCTGCCGATCTTCACCTCGCAGCACCCGTCACTCGGCGGGGTGACGTTCCTGGTGATCGGTGGCGGTGCCGTCCTGCTGGGCCGCGACCCCAACGGACTGACCAACTACATGTTCAGCGGCGTCCGCTGGCTGCTGGGCCGGCTCCCGGTGCTGGAGCGCATCACGCACCGTCCCGAGCGCGTGGTCCTCCGGCAGGAGTCCGAGCAGGTGGTGAGCCATGGCGCTGCTTGAAGCCTCGGGCATCACCGTCCGCTTCGGCGGGATCACCGCGGTCGACGACGCCAGCATCAGCGCCGAGGCCGGCACGATCACCGGTCTCATCGGTCCGAACGGCGCGGGTAAGACGACGCTGTTCAACGTCATCACCGGGCTGCAGCCGCCCACCCGCGGCAAGGTTCGCTTCCGCGGCTCGGACATCACCAAGGGTTCGCCGAACTCGCGTGCCCGGGCCGGGATGGGGCGTACCTTCCAGCGTCTGGAGGCCTTCGGGTCGCTGAGCGTCCGCGAGAACGTGCTGGTGGCCCGCGAGATCCACCTCGGCGTGAAGCTGATCGGCCGCAAGCAGGACACCATGGTCGACGAGCTGCTCGAGCGCGTCGGCGTCGCCCGCTACGCCCAGCAGCGCGCCGACTCGGTGCCCACCGGCACGGCTCGCCTGGTCGAGATGGCGCGCGCGCTCGCGATCGAGCCCAAGCTGCTACTCCTGGACGAGCCCTCCTCGGGGCTCGACGAGGCCGAGACGGAGCACTTCGGCCAGCTGCTGCGGGCCCTCGCACTCGACGGCACCGCGATCCTTATGGTCGAGCACGACATGGACCTCGTCATGGGCGTCTGCGACGTCATCCACGTGCTCGAGTTCGGCAAGGTCATCGCCTCGGGCACGCCGGCTGAGATCCGCGCCGACCGCAAGGTGCAGGCCGCCTACCTCGGCTTCTCCGATGAGGAGCCCGTCGTGCCGCCGATCCCGGCCGCGCACCTGCCCAGCGAGTCCGAGATCAACGCGACCACGATCGAGCTGCCGGCAGTGGAGAGCGCCTCATGAGCGACGTCCCGATCCTCGAACTCATCGGGGTGCGCGCCGCCTACGGCCGCATCGAAGTGCTGCGTGGCGTCGACCTCACCGTGCCACGCGGCGCCGTGGTGGCGCTGCTCGGCGCCAACGGTGCCGGCAAGACCACGCTGCTGCGGGTGATCAGTGGCCTCATGCCCGCCAGCGACGGCGACATCCACCTCGGCGGAGTGCACATCTCCGGCGCCTCGCCCGAGGAGCTCACCCGCGCCGGGCTCTGCATGGTTCCCGAGGGCCGCGGCGTCTTCCCGAACCTGACGGTGGAGGAGAACCTCTGGCTGGCCTCCTACTCCGGTGTCCCGGTCGAGAAGATCCTCGCCGAGGCCTACGCGCGCTTCCCGCGGCTGAAGGAGCGGCGCCGCCAGCTGGCCGGCAGCATGTCCGGCGGCGAGCAGCAGATGCTCTCACTGGCCCGTGCCCTGGCCTCCAACCCCGCGCTGCTGCTCCTCGACGAGCTGTCGATGGGGTTGGCGCCCCTGATCGTCGAGGGGCTCTACGACACGGTCGCCGAGATCGCTGAATCCGGCGTCTCGATTCTCGTGGTGGAACAATTCGCCAGTAGCGCACTCCGCGTTGCCGACTACGCGGCGGTGATGCAGGGTGGCCGTGTAGTGGCCTCCGGCGAGCCGGCCGAGATCAAGCACCGGCTGAGCGAGCTCTACTTTGGAGGAGCGGCGTGAACAGACGTACGAAGTGGATTGCCGGGCTCGGTGCAGCCGGACTTCTGACGCTCTCGTGGCCCTCGGCGGCCACCGCCGACTCCAGCCTCGGTGGCTACACGGCCGACTCCAGCGCCTCGGTGATCCACATCGAGGTCTATGAGCCCGTATTGCCCCTCCCGTCGAGCCCGCAGGGCGACTTCAGCATCGGCTACACCTCCTCCACCGCCGACTCCGGCCCCACGGCTCGCGCGCTCTCCAGCTACCTCTGGCCCGGCACCGTCATCGGCGACGGCTTCGACCAGCTCACCGGGAAGCCCGGCACCAGCTACCCGATCCAGGCCAACTCGCGCTATCCGGCCACCGCGTCGGCACCGGCCAAGAACAAGGTGCAGATCACCGACGGCAACGGCATGACGACCGCCACCGACGGCAACACCACCACGGCAACGGTCACCGGCCTCGGCATCGCGGGCAAGGGTGTAGACCTCCTGGGCGGGCTGGGCGCGGGGCTCGGGCAGATCGCCGGTAAGGCGCCGAAACCGGGGGACAAGACCCTGAGTGCCCCGGTCCCGGTTTCGAACACCCTGGCCGCCCTCGTCTCGGCCAAGGGCGTCACGAGCACCTCCACGGTGAAGGTCTCTGACAGCAAGGTCACCTCCACCTCCACCGCGGCGGCTGCCGACATCAACATCCTCGGCGGGGTCATCGGGCTCAGCGCCATCAAGGTCACCAACACCGAGACCTCCAACGGCACGAAGGCCACCGTCGCCGGTAGCGCCACGATCGGTGGCCTCACGATTGCCGGTGTGCCGATCTCGCTGGGCGACAAGGGCATCGTGATCGGCAAGACCGCGATCAAGCTGCCCGCCATCCCGGCCACGCTCACCTCGCTGCTCAAGACGCTGGGTGTCGAGATCCAGGTCGCCCCGATCACCAAGAAGGTCACCGGGGCCACCAGCACCTTCAACGGGCAGGCGCTGACGATCTCGATCGACACGCATCCGCTCAAGGACGCCCTCAACGGGCCGCTCAGCCTCCTGGTGAACCTGCTCGGCAGCCAGGCAGCCACGTCGCTGGCACCGCTCATCGAACTGGCCCCACGCGTGGTGCTCAAGCTCGGTGAGGCCTCCGGCTCGCTGTCTGCCTCGCCGGCCTACGTCGGTGGTAACGGTGGCGGCACCACCACACCCCCCAGCACGACCACCGGTGGTGGCGGGGGAGTCACGACCACCACGACCACGGGCGGGGGCGGCGGCACCATCGGCGGCGGTGGCGGCCTCGTCACCACACCGACGACGCCCATGCCGACCACGACCACCCCGCAGCAGACCGCCGTGACCCCGCAGCTACAGCAGACGGCGGCCATCCTGCCTGGGCTCGGCTCGATGCCACGTTTCCTGATCCTCGGTGCCCTGCTGCTCGCTGCCGCCATCGGCTGGCTGATGCAGGTGGCCGGTGGCGTCCTGCTCGGCGGAACCAGAACCTGCGCCCTCGGCCTGCGCACCGGCGTACCGGATCTTCGGAAGGAATGACGCGATGACCACGATTACGTCGGCACCGGCAGCGTCAACTGCCACCGCGCCAGCTCGCCGTCCCCGGCCCGCTGCGGCACCGGGTGGCGCCGCGGCCCTGCGGGACGAGCGCACGCGCCGCATCCAGCTGGTGATGTTCACGCTGGGTGGCGTGCTGATGCCCTTCGGGATCCTCGCGATCTGCCTCGGCTGGTACGGCAGTGCTCACGCGCACTACGAGTACGACCAGAACACCTACCTGATCTCCGGCGGCATCCTCGGCCTCGGCCTCACCTTCCTCGGCGGCTTCCTGTACTTCGGGGCGTGGCTGTCCCGGATGTCCACCGATCAGCGCAACTCCTCGGCCCAGCTCACCGACGCCATGCTGGCCCTGGCCGATGTCGTGGCCGTCCGCCAGCGCAGCAACCAGCCCGACGCGTTCACCAGCGTCATCGAGCCGCTGGGCGGCTACGAGACGGCGCCCACCTCAGAACTCGTCCGAGCGGGCAGCAACCTCACGGTGCACCTCCGCTCGTGCGCCCTGATCAGCGCCCGCCCCGACCTGCACGCCTACGTGCCTGACGGCGAGCCCGTCACCAGGTGCCGCGTCTGCAAGCCCGAGGTCTGAGCAGCACCACCTCACCGCAGCACGTCCTCGCCCCGCCGCGCGCCCGCGCGACGGGGCCCCAACCCGCGGCCGCATTGCGGCCCGACCTGCGCGAAGAGAGAGACACGACATGGGTGAACTGGACGGCAAGGTCGCCATCATCACCGGGGCGGCTCGGGGTCAGGGTGCCGCCGCGGCACGCCTGTTCGTGAAGAACGGCGCCCGCGTCGTGATCGGTGACGTCCTCGACGAGGTGGGCGAGGCGCTCGCCGCCGAGATCGGGGAGGGGGCCTACTACCGCCACCTCGACGTGACCTCGGAGGACGACTGGGCCGCGGTCGTGGCCGAGGCGGTTGAGCTGCTCGGCAAGGTCGACGTGCTGGTCAACAACGCCGGCGTGCTGCACTTTTCGGCACTGGAGGACACCCCGCTCGCCGACTACCTGCGCGTGATCAACATCAACCAGGTCGGGACGTTCCTCGGGATGCGGGCCGTCACCAAGCCGATGCTGGCCAACGGCGCCGGATCGATCGTGAACATCTCCTCGGTCGAGGGACTGGCCGGGATGCCCTACCTGGTGGCCTACACCGCCACCAAGTTCGCGATCCGGGGCATGACGAAGGTGGCTGCACTCGAACTCGGCCCCCGAGGCATCAGGGTGAACTCAGTGCACCCCGGCATGATCAACACCGACATGGTGCGCGACGCGATGGGAGGCCACGAGGTCGACATGACCCCGGCTGCCAAACGCCTGGCGCTGCGCCGCGCCGGTGAGTCGAGTGAGATCGCCGAGGTGGTGTCGTTCCTGGCCAGCGATCGCGCGTCGTATGTGACGGGTGCGGAGATCGCGGCAGACGGGGGCTCGACCGCCACGCACGCCCTACTCCAGTAGCCGCCTGATCAACCAGCCGCCTGCGATTGTGCAACTTCGACCGCCGCCACGGCGGTGGAAGTTGCACAATCGGGCCGGTCAGGGCAGCTGGGGGAGTCCGTTCCCGTCCAGCGGCCAGCCAGGGTTGTGCGCGACCTCCCAGGCGTGGCCATCAGGATCGGCGAAGTAGCCGTGGTAGCCGCCCCACGGGGTGGCCTGCGCCGGCTTGAGGATCACCGCGCCTGCTACCTCAGCCGCGTCGAGCGCGGCATCCACCCCCGCTCGGTCGGCGACGTTGATGGCCAGACTCACCCCGGAGAAGCCCGGCTGGGCCGGCAGCGACACGCACGCGTCATCGGCGAGCTCCTGGGCTCCGTAGAGCCCCAGCAGCCCCCCGCCGGTGCGGAAGAAACTGACCTCACCGGCCACCGAGGCGGGCGAGAGCGGGAAGCCGAGTGCGGAGTAGAAGGCGGTCGAGGCGGGCACATCCGCGACGCCCAGGGTGACGAGACTGATCACTGGGGGAACTGTCATGCCCACCGACGCTAGACGAACGGTGTGACAACGCACGCCATCGGGAAACTCGTGCCCTCGGCGGCTACTGTGAGGTTTCGAGCCAAGAGGAGTTGCCGATGCCTACTCACGACAGTGGCCAGACCAGGCCCCAGCGCACGCACGAGGACGAGGTCGAGGAGACCACGACCACCGAGGCCAGCACGGACGTCGCCGAGCGACACGAGAAGCTGACCGAGGACGTCGACGCGATCCTCGACGAGATCGACGAGGTGCTCGAGTCCAACGCCGAGGACTTCGTGCGGGCGTTCGTGCAAAAGGGCGGCCAGTAGCGCCCATCGCGCCGGGCCGTCCACGGTCGACGCGCGCCCTGAATAGGGGCTGACGCGCGCCCTGGATAGGGTCATAGAGACGACACCCGGCCCGCCAGGGCCAAGGCATGGAGGACATGTGAGCAACGACGCCCCGCTGGGGATCCTGCGGTACGCAACCTCGCCCGGCTCGTCGTCGTTCGCGGAGTTCCTGAGTGCCGCGGCGCCGAGCCTGCTGCCCAGCCAGCAGCTCAGCTCTGAGCCGATCCCGCACGGCACCACGATCGTGGCGGCCCTCTTCGACGGCGGGGTCGTGATGGCCGGTGACCGCCGTGCCACGGCTGGCAACCTCATCGCTAGCCGGGACATCGAGAAGGTCTTCGCCTCCGACGACTACTCGCTGGTCGGCATCGCGGGTGCCGCCGGACTGGCCATCGAGATCGTGCGGCTCTACCAGGTAGAGCTGGAGCACTACGAGAAGATCGAGGGGACCCAGCTGACCCTCGACGGCAAGGCCAACCGGCTCGCCACGATGATCCGGGGCAACCTGCCGCAGGCGATGCAGGGCCTGGCCGTGGTGCCGCTCTTCGCCGGCTACGACATCGACGCAGCCGACGGCAGCCCGGACCGCGCCGGCCGCATCTACAGCTTCGACGTCACCGGTGGCCGCTATCCCGAGCAGAACTACTCTTCGGTCGGGTCGGGGTCGCTCTTCGCCCGTGGCGCGCTGAAGAAGCTCTGGCGCCCCGGCCTCGACCGCGACGGCATCGTGCGCGTCGTCATCGAGGCGCTCTACGACGCAGCCGACGACGACTCGGCCACCGGCGGCCCCGACCTCACCCGTGGCATCTACCCGGTGGTCATGGTCGCCACGGAGGCGGGCACCGAGCGAGTGTCCGACGACGAGCTCGGCGGCGTCGTCCGCACGATCCTCGCCGATCGCACCGGCCGCCCCGGCGCGTAGCGCCCCACCCACGAGCCCTGCCACACCAAGACCCCGGGAGATCACCAGCATGTCGATGCCGTTCTACGCCTCGGCCGAGCAGATCATGCGCGACCGCTCGGAGTTCGCGCGCAAGGGCATTGCCCGCGGTCGCGGCGTGGTGGTGCTGACCTACGCCGACGGTGTGCTCTTCGTGGCCGAGAACGCCAGCTCCGCGCTGCACAAGGTCAGCGAGATCTACGACCGGATCGGCTTCGCCGGCGTCGGCAAGTACAACGAGTACGAGAACCTGCGGGTGGCTGGTATCCGGCTCGCCGACCTGCGGGGCTACTCCTACGACCGTCGTGACGTCACCGCCCGGGCCCTGGCGAACGCGTACGCGCAGACCCTCGGCACGATCTTCACCGAACAGCAGAAGCCGTACGAGGTCGAGATCTGCGTGGCCGAGGTCGGCGAGGTGGCGGCCGAGGATCAGCTCTACCGGCTCTCCTACGACGGCACGATCGTCGACGAGCCCGGTTACCTGGTGATGGGCGGCCAGGCCGAGACGCTCACCGCCGAGGTCAAGCGCGAGTATCACGCCGGCGCGGCGCTGGCCGATGCGCTCAAGGTGGCGGTGCAGGCGCTCGGCTCAGTCGGCGGGGTTGACGGCGGCACTCGGGCGTTGCCGGCCGAGCAGCTCGAGGTGGCGGTGCTCGACCGCAACCGCGGCAAGCGGAAGTTCCGGCGGATCACCGGGGCTGCCCTCACCGAGCTGCTGCCGCCCGCGCCGTCCAACGGCGCTGGGGAACCCGCCCCGACGGACACCCCGCCGCACGACGAGGAGTAGCGATCAGGCGCCGGTGACCACGTTGCCACCGGCCACGTGTACCTCCACCTTGGGCAACGGCGATGGCGCCGGGCCCTGGATCACCGCGCCGGTGAACGCGTCGTAGATCGAGCCGTGGCACGGGCACTTCAGCTCCTTGCCGGCCGGTGCCACGGTGCAGCCCTGGTGCGTGCAGATCGCGCTGAAGCAGACCGCCGTGCTCTCGGTGGGCCTCGCCACGAGCACCTTGGCCCCGCTGGGGAGCTTGGCCGACACCGAGCCGCCCACGGTGATCTTGTCCAGCGCCACGACGGTGGAGTCCGCGGCGGCGGTGGGTTTGGCTTTGGTGGAGGATGAGCCGCCGCTGCCACTGCTGCAGGCTGCGAGGGCGACGGCGCTGGCGCCGGCTGCGCCGACGATGAGGGCGGTACGGCGGGTGATGGCGGAATCAGGCGTCATGATCTGAGCACGATAGCCAGGCCAGGTAGGTTCAAACTGTGGAGTGTTCAACCAGTTTCTCGATCGCGTGAACCGGAATCGGACGAGCTGCGTGTAGTCGGTATGCCCCACTGCAACCCGTCATGAGTGCCACACTGGTGCCCACGAGCGACGAAGCACTGCTGCGCACACTGCACGACGAGCACGCCCATGCCCTCTGGTCCTACGCAGTCAGCCTGACGCGTGGTGACCACGCCCGGGCGCAGGACGTCGTGCAGGAGACGCTGCTGCGCGCGTGGCGGAACCCGGCCGTGCTCGACCAGTCCCAGGGGTCGGCCCGTGGCTGGCTCTTCACCGTGGCCAAGCGCATCGCGATCGACGAGTGGCGCTCGGCCCGCAGCCGGCACGAGATGGTGGCCGAGCAGCTGCCCGAGCGACCCAGCGAGGCAGACGCCGACGCCGTGGCCCAGCGGACGGTCGACCGGCACGTCGTCGTCGCCGCCCTGCGCACCCTGACTCCCGAGCACCGCGACGTGGTGCTCGAGTGCTACTTCCGAGGATCATCGGTGGCCCAGGCTGCCGAGACCCTCGGCATTCCACCCGGCACGGTGAAGTCCCGTGCCCACTACGCTCTCCGGGCACTGCGCCTGGCCATGGACGAGATGGGAGGGACACCGTGACCGCGCCCGAACCCACCGCACCTGACTCATTCGGGCACCTCGATGCGGCCTACGTCTTCGGCGCCCTAGACCCCGACGAGGCCGCCCGCTTCGAGACGCACCTGGCCACCTGCGCCGCCTGTGCCGCCCAGGTCGCCGAGACCCGTGCGCTTGCCGGGCTGCTGGCCGACGTCACGGCTGCCGAGGTCGTGGCCGAGGTCCCGGACACCCTGCTGCCCGGGCTGCTGCGCAAGGCCGCCTCCGAGCGTCGTCGCCAGCGCGGGCTCGTCGCCGCCCTGGCTGCCGTCGCCGCGGCCTGCGTCGTCACGCTCGTCGTGCTGCTCTGGCCGGCCTCGACGTCGGGTAGCCACAGCCGCTCGGTGGCCCTGGTGCCGCGGGTGCAGAGCCCGATCAGCGCAACGGCGACGCTCATCGACCGCCCGAGCGGCACCGAGATCGCCCTGCACTGCCACTACGCCGCCACCGGCTCCGAGAACCCCGAGAAGTACGGGCTGGTGGTGTACGACCGCAGCGGCAAGCCTTACCCGCTGAGCTCGTGGAAGCTCGATCCCGGCCAGTCAGCGGACTTCCCAGCCAGTACGGCGCTGCGCGAGGACGAGATCAGCCACGTCGACGTCACCTACCAGGGGCGAACAATTCTGTCGGCGACCCTGTGAGTCGCCTCGCGCTGCGGCACCGCTGACTGGCACGATCTGGCGCATGCAGGTACAGCTTCGTCACAACCCGGCCTTCACCGTCGCGCGCTGCATGCTGGGCGGGGGTGAGCCGCTGCGTGTCGAGGGTGGCGCGATGATCGCCCACAGCGCCGGCGTCGTCCTCGAGGCGAAGGCGCAGGGGGGCATCCTGGCCGGCCTCAAGCGCAGCGTGCTCGGCGGCGGGTCGTTCTTCGTCACCACCTACACCGCCCCGCCGCAGGGTGGCTGGGTCGACGTCGCGGGCGTGCTGCCCGGCGACCTCGTCTCGATCGACGTGACCCCCGAGCTGCCGTTCTTCCTTCGCCAGGGCAGCTGGATCGCCAACTCCACCGGCGTCGAGATCGACACGCAGTGGGGTGGCATGGCGAACCTCTTCGGCGGCGAGGGCGGCTTCGGCTTCCGGGCGTCGGGCACCGGTCAGGCCCTCGTCAGCATCTACGGCGCGGTCGACATCATCGACCTGGAGCCGGGTGAGGTCGTCACGATCGACACCGGGCACGTGGTGGCCTACGCCCTCAACGTCAGGTTCCAGATGCGACGTGCGGTGCAGGGCCGGTCGATCCAGTCCATGAAGTCCGGCGAGGGCTGGGTCTTCGACTTCACCGGCCCCGGGCGGGTGCTGCTGCAGTCGCGCAACCCGGAGGCGTTCGCGCACTGGGTGGCACAGTCGGTGCCCAGCGAGACCCCGCGCGAGGGGCTCGGCGGCCTCGGCGGTGGCGGCGGGATCGGCAGCTTCTTCAACTGACCTCGTACGACCTGACCCATACAAAATGACCCCGTACGACCTGACCCATACGAACTGACCCCGTAAGACCTGACCCATACGCCGAGTGGCTAGTTCGGACG
>JAOPUX010000248.1 GCA_025963285.1 Jatrophihabitans sp. | reverse complement strand
GCTCGGGTACCCGGCCGGGTTCGATCCGGGCCAGCTCGATGACGACTACCGCCGCGCGGCGCGCCGTTCCCGCAATGTGGTGGAGCGGCTGTTCTACGGCTGATCAGGCCGGGACGGGCGCTTCGCGGCGGCTGGCCCGGCCCGCGCGCCACGTCGCCTGCGTCCAGCGCAACCCGTACTCCAAGCCAACCGCGGCGCCGAACACCATCGCGCCGGCGACGGCATCGAGCAGGTAGTGGTTGGCCGTGCCGATGATGACGATCAACGTGCCGACGGGATAGAGCAGACCGAGCAGGCGGACCCACAGCCGCCGCGCGCACATGAACACGGTGATGGCGCACCACAGCGCCCACCCGATGTGCAGGCTGGGCATGGCGGCGTACTGGTTGGAGTGTTCGGCCACCTTGGGGTCAGCCAGCGAGCCCCACGTGTGGAACTTCAGCAGCGTGTCGACGTAGCGGTGCGGAGCCAGCAGCCGGGGCGGCGAGAGCGGGTAGAACTCGAAGCCGGCCAGCGCGATCAGCGTGGTGACGAAGAGCGCCGTGCGGGCGCCGCGGTAGAGGTGCGGCCGCTTGATGAACAGCCAGAGCATGACGCCGATCGTCACGATGAAGTGCAGGGTGGCGTAGTAGTAGTCCATGGTCTGGGCCACCCACTCGTGGTGGCCGACCCACTGGTTCACCGACTGCTCGAAGTTCAGGTGCAGCCAGTTCTGCAGTTTCTCCACGCTGTGCCCGTGTGCCGTGGCGACCTGCCGCTGCGACTTGATCGCGTTGCGGCTCAGGCTGTAGAGCCAGTAGCCGAGGGCGATGATGAAGAGTTCCTGCCACCACACCGGGCGCCGCCAGCGCAGCAACCGGTTCGGCAGTAGGCCGGTGAAGCGGCGACGGCCACCCAGTTCGGCGGCGGAGTCGGTGCCCCACTGCATCTGTGTCGCCGCCATCGGACCATCATCCCATTCGGCTGCCGTCAGGACGAACATCGCCACGGTGCCCGGCGCCCGGCGCCGCGGAATAACCGGCTCCTGTAAGCGATTACGGTTAAGTCGTCCGGCCCCTCGCTCAGCTCGGAGTTCACATGCCCTTCGGCCCCGCCTCGGTCGGGCCTGTGCGGCGTGCCCTCCTAGCGTTGGCCGTCGGCGGCTTCGCGATCGGCACCAGTGAGTTCCTGATGCTGGGGCTGTTGCCGCAGGTGGCCGACGACCTCTCGGTGTCGATTCCCCAGGCCGGCCAGCTGATCAGCGTCTACGCCCTCGGTGTGGTCGTCGGCGCCCCGCTGCTCACCGCGGTGACGGTGCGGATGGATCGCCGCCGCGTCCTCATCGGGCTGATGTCCTGGTACGCGGTGGCCAATCTCGTCACTGCTACTTCGCCGAACTTCCCGTTCGCCCTGGTGGCGCGCTTCGCCACCGGCCTGCCGCACGGCGCCTTCTTCGGCGTCGGCTCGGTGGTGGCCGGCGGGCTGGTGCACCGCTCGAAGAGCACCACGGCCATGTCGGTGATGTTCGCCGGCCTCACCGTCGCCAACATCGTCGGCGTTCCGGTCAGCACGCTGCTCGGCCAGAGCACGTCGTGGCGGCTCGTCTACGCCCTCGTCGGTGGCATCGCCGCGCTTGCGGCGATCTCGGTGGCGCTTTTCGTGCCGACCGTGGGGGAGCGCTCCCCGGCCGGTGCGCTGGCCGCCGAGCTGCGGACCTTCGCCAACCCCAAGGTATGGCTCGTCCTCGGAATCGCCACCCTCGGCGGTGGCGGCCTCTTCGCCACCTTCACCTACATCACGCCGATGATGACCAAGCAGGCCGGCTACGCCGACTCGTCGATGACGTGGCTGCTCGTACTCTTCGGCCTCGGCATGACCGCGGGCAACCTCGTCGGCGCGCCGTTGGCCGACAGGTTTCCGCTGCGCACGCTGAGCATCACGCTCAGCACCGAGATCGTCCTGGCGCTGGTCTTCGCGATGAGCACGCACAACGAATTCGCCTCCGCCGTGCTGATCTTCCTGCTCCCGGCCACAGCGCTTGCTGCGCTGCCGGCCCTGCAGTCGCGGGTGATCGCGCTCGCCGGTGGCGCGCCCAACCTGGCCGCAGCCTCGATCCAGGGCGCCTTCAACGTCGCCAACTCCCTCGGCGCCTACCTCGGTGGGGTGGCCATCGACGCCGGCTACGGCTATGCATCGCCGAACGTCGTTGCCGCCGGGCTCGTCACCCTCGGGCTGCTGCTGACGTTCTGGCTCGCTCGCACCGACCGCGCCGGCCGCGCCAACCGCCACGTCGCCGCCGAGCCGCTCACGGCATCGGCTGCCTGAACCCCGGTCGGCGAGGGCCGTTCGGAGCTAGGCTGGCGCTCCGAACATCGCGCTGAGGAGTGCTCATGCCTGGTCAGTTCAGTGGCTCCGCCGTCATCGACCGGCCCATCGCCGAGGTCTTCGCCTTCCTCGCCGAGGGCACGAACGACCCGAAGTTCAGCCCGCGGGTGCAGGAGATCCGCAAGGAGCCGGACGGCCCCTCCGCGCTCGGCACCGTCTTCGTCAGCAAGGTCAAGGACGCCGGCATGAAGACCGACCGGCGCTTCGAGCTCACCGGCTTCACCGCGCCTACCACGCTGCGCTGGCAGGAGCGCTCGAGCAACCTTGTCACCGTCACCGAGGGTGGCTACGACCTCGAGGACCTCGGCAACGGCCAGACGAAGGTGACAATCTTCAACAGCTTCGCCGGGCACGGCTTCGGCAAGGTGATCGTCGGCTTCGCCCGCAGTGCCGCCGCCAAGGACGTCGGCGCGATGGCTCAGCGGATCAAGGCAGCCGTCGAGGCCTCCTGAGGCAGGCCGGCTACCGCTTTGCGAAGGCCTCGATGAGCGCGCTCGCCGCCGCGGTGTCGCTGAGCCGGGCGATGGTCGTGGCCTCGTCGTCGAGCTGCTCGGCGTAACTGCGCTCCGGTGAGTTCCGGAGCAACCGGGCGGCCTGCCCGGCCGACTCGCCGGGGCGGTCGGCGACGAGCCGGGCCAGCTCGGCCACCCGTGCCTCCAGCGCGTCGGCGGAGACGGCCTCGCTGATCAGCCCCCATTCCTCGGCCTGAGCCGCGGTCAGCCGGCTGTTCGTCAGCGCGAAGAGGGCGGCCCGCCGGGCGCCGACCGCATTCGGCAGCAGCGCTGTCACGCCGCAGTCCGGCGAGAGGCCGATGGCCGAGTAGGCGGCCACGAAGGTCGCCGTGTCGGCCGCCACGGCGATGTCGGCAGCGAGTACCAGCCCGAGACCACCCCCGGCCGCCGGGCCCTGCACGGCCACGATCAGCGGCACGGTGAGCTCGCGCAGCGCCAGCAGGGCGCGGTGCATGCCGTCGGCGAGCTCGCGGAGGAAGCCCGACCGATCCGTCGCGCCGGCCATGTCCCGCACGTCGCCGCCGGCGCAGAAGAGCTTGCCGGTAGCGCGGATGACCACCACCCGGACGTCCGCGTTCGAGGCGAGCGACTCCGCGTGCCGGTGCAGCAACGTGGCCAGCTCCATGTTGAGCGCGTTGCCGGCGCTCGGGCGGTTGAGCGTCAGCGTCGCGATGCCGTCGGCGAGGTCGAGCAGTACGGGTTCGGTCACGTCTGAAACCTAGTGCAGCCCCTGTGCGCGCCGCAGCGGAGGCGGCTTAGGCTGACGTGTGTTCAACATCGTCTTCGTCGAGCCCTGCATCCCGCCCAATACCGGCAATGCCATCAGGCTCGCCGCAATCACCGGCTGCCACCTGCATCTCGTCGAGCCGCTCGGCTTCACGATGACCGACGCCCAGGTCCGCCGTGCCGGCCTCGACTACCACGACATGGCCACCGTCACCGTGCATCCGAACCTGGAACACCTATGGGACACGGTTCTGCCGGCTCGCGTCTTCGCCTTCAGCTCGCACGCGCGCACGATCTTCACCGACATCGCTTACGTCCCCGGAGACGTGCTGATGTTCGGCCCCGAGCCCACCGGCCTGAGCGAGGAGGTGCTCGCCGACCCACACGTCACCGACCAGCTGCGCATCCCCATGCTCGCCGGCCGCCGTTCGCTGAACCTGGCGAACTCGGCCTCGATCGCCTGCTACGAGGCATGGCGCCAGCATGGCTTCGCCGGGGCGGCCCTGTCTGTGGGTGCCGAGTGACCGGGCCCAGCGGATCGCTGCTGCTGGGTGGCCGCAGCTTCGCCCCCGGCAGCTTCGCGATCATGGCGATCGTCAATCGCACGCCCGACTCGTTCTACGACCGCGGCGCCACCTTCGCCTTCACCGCTGCGCTCGAGCGGGTGGCCGAGGTCGCTGCGCAGGGCGCAGAGATCGTCGACATCGGCGGGGTGAAGGCCGCCCCCGGTGACGAGGTGACGGTGGCCGACGAACTCGAGCGCACGGTGGAGTTCGTGGCCGCTGTTCGGGCCGCGCATCCGGACCTGATCATCAGCGTGGACACCTGGCGGCACGAGGTCGGCGACGCGGTCTGCCGGGCCGGCGCCGACCTGCTCAATGACGCCTGGGGCGGCGCCGACCCCCTGCTGGCCGAGGTGGCTGCCGAGCATGGGGCCGGGCTCGTCTGCACCCACGTCGGCCAGGCGGCGCCGCGCACCCGTCCCCATCGGGTTGCCTACGACGACGTCACCGCCGACGCCATCGTCACCACGGTGGGGCTGGCCGAGCGCGCGGTCTCGCTCGGGGTGCACCCCGACTCGCTGCTCATCGACCCGGCGCACGACTTCGGGAAGAACACCCGGCACTCGCTGCAGCTGACCCGTGAGCTGGACCAGATGGTGGCCACCGGCTGGCCGGTGCTGGTGTCGTTGTCGAACAAGGACTTCGTGGGGGAGACGCTCGGGGGCCTGCCGGTCGGTGAGCGTCTCACCGGGACGCTGGCCGCCACGGCGATCTCGGCGTGGCAGGGGGCACGGGTGTTCCGCGCGCACAACGTGGTCGAGACCCGTCAGGTGCTCGACATGGTCGCGGCGATCCAGGGCACCCGGCAGCCAGCGCGCACGATCCGCGGGCTGGTCTGATACCTAGGACTCGAACTCCTAGGGCTCGATCTGGCCGATCGGCTCGCGCTTCTCGGCCTGGAAGCGGTCCTCGGTGCGTCCATAGGCCCAGTAGCCCGACAGCGAGAGGCTGCCCACCTCGCGGGCACGCAGGGCGGCGCGGACTGCCTTCATCGACTCCCGCTCGCCGTGGGCGAAGACGCCGACGGAACCGGGCAGCCAGCTGCCGGCACTGATCGCGTCGGCCAGGGCCTGGGGCGCAGCGCCCGGCTCGTGGCCGTGCAGCCAGACGAGTTCGACCCCCTCGGGTGCGTTCAGCTCGACGCGATGGGCTTCGGCCGGCACCTCCAGGTAGGCGATGCCGCGGGAGTCGCGCGGGAGGGCGTCCAGCGCCGCGCCGATCGCCGGCAGCGCCGACTCGTCGCCCACGAAGAGGTGCCAGTCGTGGCGCGGGTCGGGTGCGTAGCCGCCGCCCGCACCGCTGAGAGAGACGACGTCGCCAGGCTCCGCGGCAGCGGCCCACGGACCGGCCAACCCCTCGCCGCCGTGGACGACGAAGTCGATGGTGAGGGTCCGCGCAGCCGTGTCGACCCGGCGGACCGTGTACGTCCGGGTCACCGCATGCCCCTCGGCGTCGACGAAGCGGATCTTGACGTATTTGTCGGTGTAGTCGTTGGTCTGGAAAGCCGCGAAGCCCTCGCCACCGACCGTCAGCCGCACGATGTGCTCGGTTAGCCACTCGCTGCTCTGGACCGCGAGGACGGCCAGCGGGCGCGGGGGACGGGGTGTACGTGTCGGGGCGGTCATGGCTCCAGTCTAGTTAGGCATGCCTAAGCACGCGCGCCGGGTACCGACTTCGGTGGCAGCGAACGGGCGTACGCGACCCCTCGGCCGATCCACTGTGCGAGCTCGGCATCGGAGAGCGTGTCGGTCTGTACCCGCAGCCAGCCGTTCAACTCGCGGCCACCCATGACGGCCCGTGAGGCGCGCGGGTCGGCGATCAACGAGTCGGTCTCGGCAGGGTCCACCCGGAGCAGGAGCCCTCCCTGCCCGCTGGCGCTGACGGCGAGGTTGCCGTGGATCGAGAATGCTTGGCCGCCGAACATCCGTCGCTCGCTCACTCCGTGCTCGCCGGAGATGACTTCGCGGATGTGCTCGGCGAGCACTTCGTCGTAGGCCACGGAACCAGTATCGGTCGCGCTGCCGACAACGATGGCGACTGCAGCGGGCGAGACGTCCCAGGGCGCCAGGATGGTACGGGGCGGCTGACCAGCGGGGTGGTCAGGCGAGGTACCAGAGGGCTCCGGCGACAGCGAGCAGCAGGCACCCGACGCCCACGAGCGACATCGCGATCTCGGCGTTCGTGCTGTGCCTCATCCAGCGGCGTACACGTCGGATGGGGTACCTGGCACGTGCGCGACCGTGAGGCATGGGTTAAGCGTCGACCTGCGCCGTTGCATCGGGATGAATCGGCGTAACGGGGGCGATTCGACTTTTCCACAACCCGGGATCCTGCGAGGGCAAGGGCCCTCCGGCCGAGCGCCCCGTCCGCGGCTTGGCGCGGAGTCAGCGGAACAGGCCGCGTCGACGAGGCGTACTCGCCACGGCGTACGTCGGCGCATCTGAGCCGCTCAGTGTCATCCCGTGCGGCGGCTCGGCGTTCGAGCCGATGCCGATGTGCGGGCCTTCGTGGCCGTGTTGCAGCGCGCAGAAGTCCATACCCCAGTAGACGTCGCATCGACGCACCTGGCGCGAGCGAAGCTTCCGCCTAGCCATGTTCTCGATGGTCCCTTGCCTTCGTTGCGGGGGCGTGAACAACCGTTGAGCGTTAGCCTGCGCCAGCCTTGGCTCGGCCGCAAATCGCGGACGATCGGGTGGCCATACCTGTACGCACCCTGACCAGGGGACCGCGCAGCGGGCACATTCACTAGCAGTTCATCTTAAACAGTGCAAAACGCACGGTCGGCTCAGTACATGTCTTCTTGATCTGCCTACCGAAGGAGAAGACATGCGCTTTCGAACCATCGTCGCCACGGCCGGGATCGGCGTGAGCGCGCTGGGGCTGTGCGCCGTGTCGGTGGCAACCACTGCCTCCGCCGCGCCAACCCACGCCAAGCACGTCCTGCTGTTGTCGGTCGACGGCATGCACCAGAGCGACCTGGACTGGTACATCGCCAAGTATCCGCACTCAACGCTTGCCAGGCTGACTCACGCGGGCAGCGAGTACACCAACGCTGAGACCTCCAACCCGTCGGACTCCGACCCGGGCGGTACCGCGCTGATGACTGGCGGCAACCCCAAGACCACCGGCGTCTACTACGACGTCGAGTACAGCCACACGGTCGACGCGCCGGGAGCTGCGTGCACTCCAGGGAAGCCGGCTACCGGCGGGAACGTCATCTATGACTCGCCCGACGACGCGCTGGCCAGCGTCCCGGACTTCATCGACCCGGCGAACGGCACCTTCCCGTCCTTCGACGAGAACGGTTCGATCTACCCGAAGGGTGTCGACACCGACCCGGCGGCCATCATGAATTTGAAGTTCAACCCGAAGACCTCACTGAACCCGGCCACGTTCCCGGTGGACCCGAAGACGTGCAAGCCGATCACCCCGTGGGACTACCTCGGCGACAACACGATCTACCAGGTCCACCACAACGCCGGCCTGCGCACGGCCTGGTCCGACAAGCACGAGGTGTATTCATCGTTCAACGGTCCGGGCTCGAACGGCACGAGCATCGACGACCTGTTCTCCCCCGAGATCGACTCCCAGGCGGTCATGCCCAACGGCGTCCCCTACCCGCAGGACGACGACTGGGCACATATCGATGCGGCGACCAAGCAGTACGACAGCTACAAGGTCCAGGCCGTCCTCAATGAGATCGACGGACGCGACCACTCGGGGAAGACCAAGGTCGGGACTCCTGCGATCTTCGGCATGAACTTCCAGGCCGTGTCGGTCGCGCAGAAGATCACCTCGACCCCGACGACGTTGATCGGCCCCGATGCGCACGGCAACTACACCACCAGCGCTCCGCAGCCGGGCGGCTACCAGTTCGTCAACGGCAAGCTCGTTCCCGGACCGGTCCTCTCCAGCGCCCTCAGCTACGTGAACACTCAGCTCGCCCGCATGGTCGCCCAACTGCACAAGAAGGGACTCTCGGGCTCGACGACCATCATCATCACAGCCAAACACGGCCAGTCGCCGCAGAACCCGAACAAGCTCGTCACCGTCCCCGACGGCCCGATCATCAGCGCGATCAACGCCGCGTGGGCCAAGAAGCACCCGAGCAACACGAGCCTGATCGTCGCCGGGACCGACGATGACGTATGGCAGTCCTACCTGTCGGACAACTCGCAGGCCGCATCCGACTTCGTCAAGGACTACCTCTGGAGCCACACTGCGCAGGGCGAAAACGTCAACAAGAAGCCGGTCACCGTTCAGCACTCGGGACTCGCCGAAATCTGGGCTGGCGGCCAAGCAGCACACTTCTTCGGCGTCTCCGTCAACAACGGCCACTACCCCGATGTCTTCGGCAAGGTCCAGGTCGGTGTCGTCTACTCCGGCCCGACCAAGCTCGCCGAACACGGCGGCATGAACCCCGATGACCGCCACGTCCTCATGATCGTCGACGGCCGGGGCATCCGTTCGCAGGTCGAGAGGACTCCGGTCGAGACCACCCAGGTCGCGCCGACGATCCTCTCGGTTCTCGGACTGAACCCCGCCAAACTAACCGCGGTCCGGCTCGAGCACACGCGGGTGCTTCCCGGGCTCACCCGGCGGTAGGCCGGACATGACTCGAGCGGCGTCTCGTTACGCAGGTGACGGTTATTGCAGGTGACGGACGCCAGTGACGGGAGGTCGGGGCAGCGCGCCCCGGCCTCCCGTCGACCTCGTCCGGAAGCGCCCCGACACGAGGTCGAGCCTCCGCGGCATGACAGCCCGCCCAGCCGGGTGGGTTCAGCTGCGCATCACGGACCGATGCCCTGCTCGGGCAACCTCGCTCGTCGCTGGCTCCGTCCCCGCCACAGCGGGGTCACCCATTCGCAAGTCCGCTATTTCGGACGATTGCTAGACGTCGCTGAACCGCGTGCGGCCGTGTCGCGGCGTGTCGTGCCGCAGGCGCTTCACTGTCGACGCACATCGGCAGCTCCACGTGCCCGGTGCGGCCGGGCCGGAAACGCACGTAGCCCCCGGATTTCCGGGGGCTACGTGGGAGCGGTCGATCAGATGTTGTAGTACAGGTCGAACTACCCAGCGACCGGTGACAACCGGTGACGACGTTGACGAGCCCCGGATTTGCTGCCCTTCGACAGTTGACGACGATGGGGCGCGGGGGCCTCCGCTAACGCTCCTGCGGTATCCCTGCGGTATCTGCAAGATCAACTAGAGCGGCCCCGGCCGGAGTTGCCCCT
>JAOPUX010000235.1 GCA_025963285.1 Jatrophihabitans sp. | reverse complement strand
CGGATCCAGCGCTCGGGCTTGATGCCGCGCACGATAAAGGCCTCGTCGTCCTCCGGGTCACGGGCCACGGTGAAGCCGGAGTCGTCGACGGCCTTGGGGTTGATGACGATGCGAGCAGGCGCCGGCGCCGGACGCGAGGCGCGGTCGTCGATCACGGCCTGGGCCAGCGCGAAGTTCAGCTCACGCAGCCCCTCGTGGGTGGCGGCGGAGATCTCGAAGACGCGCAGGCCGCGGGCCTCGAGGTCCGGACGCACCAGCGCGGCCAGATCGCGGGCCTCGGGCACGTCGACCTTGTTCAGCACCACGAGGCGCGGCTTGTCGAGCATCTCGCCGAAGGAGGCCGTGGAGGTGGAGAGGTACTTGGCCAGCTCGGCCTCCAGCGCGTCGAGGTCGCTGAGCGGGTCGCGGCCGGGGTCGAGCGTGGCGCAGTCGAGCACGTGCAGCAGCACCGAGCAGCGCTCGATGTGGCGCAGGAAGTCCAGGCCGAGGCCCTTGCCGGCCGCCGCACCCGGGATCAGACCCGGCACGTCGGCGATCGTGTACGTGGTGTCAGGGGTCATGACGACGCCGAGGTTCGGCGCGAGCGTGGTGAACGGGTAGTCGGCGATCTTCGGCCGCGCGGCGGACATCGCGGCGATCAGCGACGACTTCCCCGCGCTAGGAAAGCCCACCAGCCCCACGTCGGCCACGCTCTTGAGCTCGAGGACGACATCGTGGACCTCGCCGGGCTCGCCCTTGAGCGCGAAGCCCGGGGCCTTGCGACGCGTCGAGGCCAGCGCGGCGTTGCCGAGACCACCGAAGCCGCCCTGCGCGACGACGAAGCGTGTGCCGGTGCCGATCATGTCGACCAGCACGTCACCCTGCTCGTCCAGCACCACCGTGCCGTCCGGCACCCGCAGCTCCAGGTCGGCGCCCTTGCCGCCGTTCTTGTGGTGCCCGGCACCCTGCTTGCCGTTACCGGCGTGCTGGTGCGGGTGGTGGTGGAAGTCCAGCAACGTGTGGACGTTGCTGTCCACGATCAGGATGACGTCGCCGCCGCTACCGCCGTTGCCGCCGTCCGGGCCACCCATCGGCTTGAACTTCTCGCGGTGGATCGAGGAGACGCCGTGGGCGCCGTTGCCTCCGGAGACGTGCAGCACGACACGGTCGATGAACGAGGCCATGCTGCACTTCCCTTCTACGTACTAGCTCGAAACAAAGAAACAGGGCGGTCCCGGTCGCCCGGGGCCGCCCTGCCGAAGAACTGTGTGGAGCGAGGCGGCTCAGGCCTCGACCGGGACGATGTTGACGGTCTTGCGCCCGCGCGAGAGGCCGAACTTGACCGCCCCCGGCTCGAGCGCGAAGAGGGTGTCGTCCTTGCCGCGACCGACGTTGACGCCGGGGTGGAACTTGGTGCCACGCTGGCGGATCAGGATCTCGCCGGCCTTAACGACCTGGCCGCCGAAGCGCTTCACCCCGAGGTACTGCGGGTTCGAGTCGCGACCGTTACGTGAGCTGGATGCGCCCTTTTTGTGTGCCATGTCGAAATCCTCTACTTGCCCGCGGTGATGGCGGTGACCTTGACCTGCGTCAGCTTCTGACGGTGGCCCTGGCGCTTGTGGTAGCCAGTCTTGTTCTTGTACTTGTGGATCCGGATCTTCGGGCCCTTGGTCTGGGCGACGACCTCGGCGGCGACGCTGACCTTGGACAGTGCTGCGGCGTCGGTGGTGACGGCAGTGCCGTCGACCAGCAGGATCGCGGGCAGAGCGACAGCGGCACCCGGAGCGGCGTCGAGCTTCTCGATCTCGATCACATCGCCCTCAGCGACCCTGTACTGCTTGCCGCCGGTCTTGACGATGGCGTACATCGTGAATCCACTCCTCGAACACGGTGATGCTAGGAAGTACAGCGACGTTCTCGGCTGCGACAGACTGCGCGCCGCACGAACGAGTGGCCCACCTGGAAAATGGGCCGTTGTCTAGGTTACGGCAGGCACCGGCCTCAGGGCAAAACGACTGCCCGCTACGCTCGGCCGGGCCGATAACCTGTTCGAATGTACACCGAGCTGGTGCCGTGGCATGCCCCCGAAGCCGAGGCGCTGCGCGCGGCTCAGCGCGTCGAGATCGCCGAGCGGTACGGCACGCCGGACAGCGAGCCGGGCGTGGCACCGACCGCGGCCGACATCGCCGTCTTCGTGCTGGCCCGCCTTGCCGACGGCACTGCGGTCGGCTGTGGGGGGCTGCGCCAGCTGGACGCGACGAGCGCGGAGGTGAAGCGGATGTACGTCACGCCGACCTCGCGCGGCACGGGGGCAGCCGATGCCGTCCTCGATGCGCTGGAGGCGTACGCGGCCGCCCAGGGCTGGACGCACCTGCTCCTGGAGACCGGTGACCGCCAGCCCGACGCGGTGGCGTTCTACCGGCGTCGCGGCTACGAGCGGATCCCCAACTTCGGCAGCTACGCCGATTCAGCCGCGTCGCTCTGTTTCGCCCGCTCGCTCTGACGTGTTTGCCTACGGTCTTGCCGGTCTGGCGCTGGCCAACCGGCAAGAACGTAGGCAATCAGGTCAGTGCTCGGCGACTGGTGGGCCGGCTGGGCGGGTCGCTGCCCGGCGGCGCGGACGCCGTCCCGCTGGCGCCGCACTAACCGCCTCAGCCTCAGCGGGCGTCTCAGCGGGCGTCTCGGCGGGCGTCTCCGCGGGCGTCTCGGCGGGCGTCTCGGCGACCGGCTCGCGCAAGACTGGCGACTCAGCCTCAGCGGGCGTCTCAGCCGCGATCTCAGGGGCAGGCTCCGGCTCGCCGAACTCGGCGTAGTTGGGCCCTTCGGCTGCCGCGACGGCCTGCTCCTCGGCCTCGTCCGGCGCGGTGTCCGACGACCCGGGCGCCTCGTCGGCACTGACCTCCGCCTCGACCAGCTCGGCGAGCGCCGACTCGTCAACCGCTTCCAGCTGGTCAATCGCGTGCTCTGCGCTCTCCCGCGCAGCGTCGAGCGCCTCGGCGGCCGCAGCTGCCTCGACGGCCTGCAGTTCAGCCTCGGCGGCGGCCTCGGCGTCGAAGTCCTCGTCAGGGTTGGCGGCCCGGTGGATGCGGGCCATGGCGGCCAGCGTCTGGGCCCGCTGCTCGGGGCTGACTGCGGGCACGACCTCGACCAGCTCCGCGGCCGCCTTTGCTGCGCCACTGCCACGCTTGCGCCGGCCACCACCCTGCTTCGGGGCCCGCTCCTCGTCACCGCCGTTGCCGCCGCCGTTGGGGCGGTCGACCGGCTCGTTGTGGATCAGCACGCCGCGTCCGTGGCAGTGTTCGCACGTCTCACTGAAAGCTTCCAGGAGGCCCTCGCCGAGACGCTTGCGGGTCATCTGCACCAGGCCGAGCGAGGTGACCTCGGCGACCTGGTGCTTCGTGCGGTCGCGGCCGAGGCACTCGGTCAGGCGGCGCAGCACGAGGTCACGGTTGGACTCGAGCACCATGTCGATGAAGTCGATCACCACGATGCCGCCGACGTCGCGCAGCCGCAGCTGGCGCACGACCTCCTCGGCAGCCTCGAGGTTGTTCCGGGTGACCGTCTGCTCGAGGTTTCCCCCGGAGCCGACGAACTTTCCGGTGTTGACGTCGATGACCGTCATAGCCTCGGTGCGGTCGATGACCAGTGAGCCGCCGGAGGGCAGGTAGACCTTGCGGTCGAGAGCCTTCTGCAGCTGCTCGTCGACCCGCAGCTCGTGGAAGATGTCGACGTTGCCGACGTGCTTGGAGACCCGCTCAGCCAGATCCGGGGCGACGCCGGTGACGTAGTCCTCGATCTCCGTCCAGACCTCGGTGCCCTGGACGATCATCTTCTTGAAGTCCTCGTTGAAGACGTCGCGGACGACCCGGATCGCGAGATCCGGCTCGCCGTGGACCAGGGAGGGCGCGTTGCTCGTCCGCTCCGCCTTGGCCGACATGGCGGCCCACTCGGCCTGCAGCCGCTCGACGTCTCGCGTGAGGTCCTCCTCGGAGGCGCCCTCCGCCGCGGTACGCACGATGACGCCGGCCTCATCGGGGACGATCTTCTTCAGGATGGCCTTGAGGCGGTGCCGCTCGGTGTCGGGCAGGCGCCGGCTGATGCCCGTCATGCCGCCACCGGGGACGTAGACGAGGAAGCGCCCGGGCAGCGAGATCTGCGAGGTAAGGCGGGCGCCCTTGTGGCCGACCGGGTCCTTGGTGACCTGCACCAGGACGACGTCGCCGGACTTCATGGCGTTCTCGATGGCGCGGGACTTGCCCTCCAGGCCGGCGGCGTCCCAGTTGACCTCGCCGGCGTAGAGCACGCCGTTGCGGCCCCGGCCGATATCGACGAAGGCGGCCTCCATCGACGGGAGCACGTTCTGCACCCGGCCCAGGTAGACGTTGCCGACGTAGGAGGTGGCCGAGGCCCGCGTGACGTAGTGCTCGACGAGCACCTTGTCCTCGAGCACGGCGATCTGGGTGCGGTCGCCGTTCTGGCGCACGGCCATCACCCGGTCGACGGACTCGCGGCGGGCCAGGAACTCGGCCTCGGTGAGGATCGACGGGCGGCGGCGGTTGGTGTCGCGGCCGTCGCGGCGGCGCTGGCTGCGGGCCGCGAGGCGCGTCGAGCCCTTGACGCCGCGGACACCGTCGTCGTCGGCGTCGCCACCGCCGCCCCCGGACCGACCGCCGTCACGGACGTGGACCACGGTGTTGGGCGGGTCGTCGTCTCCGCCGTCGGAGCTGGCAGCCCCGCTGCCGCCCCCGGAGCGGCGACGGCGGCGGCGACGGCGCGCGGTGGTCGTCTCGCCACCCTCTCCGCCCTCGCCCTCGGCGCTGTCATCGATGT
>JAOPUX010000205.1 GCA_025963285.1 Jatrophihabitans sp. | reverse complement strand
GTACAGCTTCCGGTCGGCCGGGGCCAGCCCGTCGCCGGCCGCGCACACCACTGCGCCGACGCTCGATAGCTGGCTGAGGAACTCGGCGTTCGACAGCCGGGCCCGCCAGCCCTGGATGGACTCGAGCTTGTCCAGCGTCCCGCCGGTGTGGCCCAGGCCCCGCCCGGACAGCTGCGGCACCGCGACCCCGCAGGCGGCCACCAGCGGCGCGAGCGGCAGGGTGATCTTGTCGCCGACGCCGCCGGTGGAGTGCTTGTCCGCGGTAGGCCTCGTCACCGCCGAGAGGTCGAGGCGTTCACCGGAGTTGATCATGGCTTCGGTCCAGCGGGCGAGCTCGCTGCCACTCAAACCGTTCAGTAGCACCGCCATGGCCAGCGCGGCCATCTGCTCCTCGGCCACCACGCCGCGGGTGTACGCGTCGATCACCCAGTCAATCTCACCGTCGGAGAGGGTGCCGCGATCGCGCTTGGTGCGGATGACGTCGACGACGTCGAAGCTCTCAGCCACGGACGGACCCGAGATCCTCGCGCCCGAACGCGAGCGGCAGCACCTCGATCATCGGCTTCACGCCGACTGCCGTGTCGACGAGCAGGTCGGGGCCGCCGTGCTCCCAGAGCAGCTGGCGGCAGCGCCCGCACGGCATGAGGACCGCACCGTGGAAGTCGACGCAGGCGAAGGCCACCAGGCGCCCCCCGCCGGTGGCGTGCAGGTTCGAGACCAGGCCGCACTCGGCGCAGAGCCCGAGCCCGTAGGAGGCATTCTCGACGTTGCAGCCGGAGACGATCCGCCCATCGTCGACCAAGGCCGCGGCACCCACCGGGAACTGCGAGTAGGGCGCGTACGCGTGCCCCATCGCCTCCAGCGCAGCACGGCGAAGCAGGGGCCAGTCGATGTCGAGCGTCATCAGCCGACCGTATACGGCTGGCCGTCCGCGGCGGGCGCCCGGGACCTGCCGACGAAGCCGGTGACGGCGACGATCGTGGCCAGGTAGGGCGCCATGAGCAGCAGGTCGGAGTTGATCGGCGGGCTGGCCTGGGAGAGCAGCTCCTGCAGCTCGTTGGCGAAACCGAAGAGCAGAGCTGCAAGCACACTGCCCTTGGGCGACCAGCGCCCGAAGATCACCGCAGCGAGCGCGATGTAGCCGTTGCCGGCCGACATGTTCGGCGAGAACGTGCCGCCCTGACCCTCGCCGATGACGAGCATCGCCCCGGCCAGGCCAGCGATCAGCCCCGCGATCATCATCGCTCGGTAGCGCGTGCGGTTGACCTTGATACCGACCGTGTCCGCGGCTCGGGGATGCTCACCGACGCTGCGCACCCGCAGGCCCCACCGGGTGTGGAAGAGCGCGAAGTGAACGACCGCCACCGCGACGTAGGCAAAGTAGAGGAAGAGCGTGCCCTCGAAGAGCACCGGCCCGACGATCGGGATGTCGTCGAGCAGTGGCACCTTCCAGACGCGCAGGAAGCCGGGGTTGTTGTAGGTGTCGGAGTGCACCACGACGATCTGGTTGAACAGGTAGTTGGTGATGCCGAGTACGAAGAGGTTCAGCACCACGCCGACGATCACCTGGTCGACCAGATACTTGATCGCAAGCACTGAGAGCAGCAGGGCGATGAGGAGCCCCGCGACCATGCCGCCGATGACGCCGGCCCAGACACTGTGGGTCACCGAGCCGATGAACGCCGCGGCGAAGGCGCCGAAGAGCAGCTGCCCCTCCAGCGCCACGTTGACCACACCGGAGCGCTCGCCGATCACGCCCGCGAGGGCGCCGAGGATCAGTGGGATCGCGGAGGGGAAGAGCGACCCCTGCAGCAGCGACACCACGTTCATGCCGGTCGGATCACTGGCAATGGACCACGTCATGAACGAGACGAGCAGTCCGAAGATGGTGATCGCGGCACACCACCGCCCCGAGAGCCGCTCGGTCAGGCGCAGCACGCCGACCACGATCACGAGCAGCGACAGCGGGATCGCGAGCCAACGCGCCTCGACGTGCCAGCTGCCGAGGTCGAAGCGGTCGCCCGGCAGCGAGAACGTCAGGATCGCCCGATGTCGGGATCGCGAGCCGATGCCGAAGACGAGCAGGGAGAGCGCGCCGAGGGCGATCGTGGTGACGCCGGCGACGACCTGGCGCGGATAGCGGGCGGCGCGCACCGACGTCACCGTCACGACCAGGCTCGTCGACACTCCGGCCAGGGCACTGCGGCCACGGCCCTTGAGCCGGAAGATCGCGCGGGTCAGCCGCGGGGCCGCCACGAAGATCACGATGAGCGCCTGGATCACGGTGACGATGTCGCCGGAGATGCCGGCCTGCGTCTGCATGGTCGGGGCGCCCTGGCGCAGCGCACCGAAGAGCAGACCGGCAGCCACCGCCCCGCCCGGCGAGTTACGACCGAGCAGTGCGACGGTGATCGCGTCGAAGCCGACGTTGTTGTCGATCTGCGGTGTCACCGTGTACTGCGTTGCTCCGCCGAGCGCCAGGATCGCCCCGGCCAGGCCGGTGAGAGACCCCGCCAGTGCCATGGCCGTCATCGTCAGGCGCGAGACGTTCATCCCCGCCGCACGCGCGGCCGCGGGGTTGGCGCCGACGGCACGAAGGCGGAAGCCGAGCTGACTACGGGTCAGCAATCCCCACACGGTGACGGCGGCGAGCAGCGCCAGCACGATGCCGAGGTCAATCGGCAGCCCGGAGCCGAAGAGGTGAGGCAGCCGCGCCGTCCCGTGGATGGCCTTGCTGATCTGCGGGTTGTGCGGGTCCTGAATGCCGTGGGTCTGGATCAGGAAGGCCAGCCCGTAGAGCGCGACATAGTTGAGCATGATCGTCGTGATGACCTCGTGGGCGCCGGTACGCGCCTTGAGGTAGCCGACGATGAAGCCCCAGACCGCACCACCGAGGATCCCCGCAATGATCGCGAGCACGAGGTGGACGAAGGGCGGCAGGCTCCAGGCAAAGCCGACGTAGCCGGACGCCATCGCCCCGGCGATCACCTGGCCTGTGCCACCGATGTTGAAGAGCCCCGACCGGAAGGCCAGCGCGATGCCGAGGCCGCCGCAGATCAGTGGCGCCGCGGTGTAGATGGTGCCGCTGATCGGGCCGAAGATGCTGTCGGCCGTCCCGTTGTTGCCGGGGTTGAAGATGGCGCCCTCGAAGAGCGCCTTGTAGGCATCACGGATGTCGAACCACGAGTCGCGGAAGCCGTCGCTGGGATGCTGGAGGAAATACCCGAAGTCGGTGCGGACGATCGGATCCGAAACTGCCATCAGGATGCCGCCGACCACCAGTGCGAGCACGATCGCCAGCAGCGTCACCAGCCAGGTGTCGCTGCGGGCCGCCCGCTCCTCGCGAACAGGTGGGGAGACCGGCGACGGCGCCGGCGCGACCTCGGTCGTCACTCGGAGACCTCTCCTTCGTCGGTGGCCTGTTCCTGGTCTACCTCGAGGTCCGTGGCGGCCAGCGCACTCGGGTGGATCGCCGCCTGTACCACCGCCTGCTCGGCCGGCACGCCGGCCATCATGAGCCCGACCTCATCACGCGAAGCCCCGGCCGGGAGTTCGCCAATGATCTTCCCGCGGTACATCACTGCGATCCGGTCAGCCAGGCCGAGAATCTCCTCGAGCTCGCTGGAGACGATCACCACCGGTGTCCCGTTGTCGCGCTCGGCGACAATTCGCCGGTGGATGAACTCCTGCGCACCCACGTCCACGCCACGCGTGGGCTGCGAGGCGACCAACAGCCGCAGCGGGCGTGACATCTCCCGGGCGAGTACGACCTTCTGCTGGTTGCCGCCAGACAGGCTGCCTGCCGACAGCGAACCGTCCGGCGGCCGGATGTCGAACTCCAGCACCCGCTCCTCGGCGTTACGGCGGATGGCGGCGAGTCTGAGCAACGGCCCCTGAGAGAAGTCGCCGCTGTCGATCCGGTCGAGCACCAGGTTCTCTGCAACCGTGAAGCCTGCCACCAGCCCGTCCTGCTGGCGGTCCTCCGGCACGAAGCCGACACCCGCTTCGAGGATGTCGTGCGGACTTGCCCCGGTCAGATCGCGCCCATCGAGGTGAACCGTGCCGGACTCGACGTGTCGCAGCCCCAGCAGCGCCTCGACGAGTTCCTCCTGGCCGTTGCCCTGCACGCCTGCGACCGCGAGGATCTCCGAGGACCGCACCTGCAGATCGATGGCGTCAACCGAGGTCTGGCCACGGTCGTCCCTTACGGTGAGACCCGCGATGTCCAGCACCACTGGGCCGGGCGTGCTGGGTGCCTTGTCGACCACGAGCTGGACGTCACGGCCGACCATCATGGCGGCCAGCTGCTGCTCGCTCATGTCGCTGGTGGCCTCGCCGACGACCTTGCCCCGGCGGATCACGGTGATCCGGTCGGCGATCGTCTTCACCTCGCGAAGTTTGTGGGTGATGAAGACGATGGCAGTACCGGCCGCGCGCAGCTCGCCCATAACCCGGATCAGGTCGTCGATCTCGTTCGGGGTGAGCACAGCAGTCGGCTCGTCGAGGATGAGGACACCGGCGTTGCGAGTGAGGGCCTTGAGGATCTCGACCCGCTGCTGGACTCCGACCGGGAGGTCCTCGACGAGGGCGTTGGGATCGACGTCGAGGCCGAAGCGCTCGGAGAGCTCACGAACCTTCGCAGCGGCGGACTTGCGGGAGAGCCGACCGAAGGGACCGCTGACCTCTTCGTGCCCCAGCATGACGTTCTCGGCGACGGTGAACACCGGGATGAGCATGAAGTGCTGGTGCACCATTCCGATGCCAGCCTCGATCGCCGCACCGGGTCCGCTGAACCTGCGCGGGCTCCCGTCGATGACGATCTCGCCCTCGTCGGGCTGGTAGAGGCCGTAGAGGACGTTCATGAGCGTCGACTTGCCCGCGCCGTTCTCGCCCAGCAGTGCGTGTACCTCGCCCGGCTCGACGGTCAGGTCGATCGAGTCGTTCGCGGTCAGGGCACCGAACCGCTTCGTGATGCCGCGAAGCTCCAGCCGCATGCCGTCCCCTTCGTTCGTGCCCGGGAAGTGCAGACTCTTCCGTCTCAGAAACTACGACGACGCTGCGCCGGTAGGAACACCGGCGCAGCGTCGTCGTGGTAACGCGCTACCAGCTAGCTTACGGCTGGGACTTGGACTTGATCACGATCTTCCCCGACTCGATGTCCTTGCCGACCTGCGCGACCTGGGCCTGCAGGGTCGAGGACACCTTGGTCGCGAAGTCGTGGTAGCCGGAGAGGCCGGTGCCGCCGTTGGACAGCGTGCCGACGTAGTCGGTGGTGCCGTACGTACCACTCGACCCGCCCTCGACCGCGGTCTTGACCGCCGTCGCGATTCCCTTGAACGTGGTGTTCAGGAAGACGCTGCAGTACTGCGCGGCGGCGATGCAGCCGTCGGTGTCGACCCAGATGACCGACGTGCCGTTGTTGGCTGCCTTGACCGCCGCGGCCGAGCCGAGGCCCGTGCCACCAGCCACCGGATAGATGACGTCGGCGCCGGCCTGCATGAAGTTCTTCGCGAGCTGCGAGCCCTTCGTCTGGTCGGTGAAGGAACCGGCGAAGGTGCCCTTCTGCGTGGTCTCGTTCCAGCCGAGCACCTGGACGCTCTTCTTGTTCTGGGCGTTGTAGTACTGCACGCCCTCCCAGAAGCCGTCCATGTAGACGGTGACGGTGGCGAAGTTCTCGCCGCCGTAGGTGGCGACCTTGCCGGACTTGGAGTAGCCGGCGGCCAGATAACCCGCCTCGAAGCCAGCCTGGGCGGTGTTGAAGAGCAGGCCCTGGACGTTGGACTTGTTGCCGTTGTTGTCGACGATGGCGAAGTGCTGGGTGGGCGCCGCCTTGGCCGCGGCCGTGGTGGCGTCGGCCATCAGGAATCCGACCGTGACGATGAGGCTGCACTTCTTGGCCTCGAGGGCCGAGATGTTCTTGGCGTAATCGCTGGCAGTCGTGGACGGGAGGTAGCTGACCGTGGCCTTGCCGTCGCTCTGCGCCTCCTGCATGCCCTGCCAGGCGGACTGGTTGAAGGACTTGTCGTTGATGCCACCGGTGTCGGTGACCATGCACGCGAGGTAGCTGGAGTTCGTGGCCGGCGTCGAGCTCGCCGCGGAGGTCGTCGAGGTGGTCGATGACGCGGTCGTCGGCGGGGTAGAGCTCGAACCGCCTCCGCCGCTCGACTTACTGCCGCAGGCAGCCAGAACCATAGCAATCGCGGCCACTCCCGCGATCGCCGCACTTGTACGCACAGCGCGCAAAATGATCATTCCCTTCGATTCGGACTCTGCCGTCAAGCAAGTATCCGGATACCGTTAGCCATCGGCTCCGTCTCCGCAAGAGGCAATTATGGGCGTAACCGTAGACCGAGCCAGGTTTCAGCGGAGAGTCGTACACCGACTTGTCATCGGATTGTTGCCGACGGCAACATACCGACGTACCGCCCTCGGACGGGCTAGGTCCCTGGGTGTCCAGTAGGTCACACGACGCCGCCCAATCGGTGCCTGCGCTGTGGCCCTGGGACTAACATCCACTAGGCGCGCGAGCCTTTGTCACAACGTGACCGCGTCCGCCGGTCGCCTGACTCTCAGGCACCTGATCGCCCGCCGAGATCCGGGCCGAGTCACTGGAGGAGTCGAAGAGGTGTCTACCGACGCGCCTGCCGCCCCGGCACAGACCACCCCCCCGCCGGTAGCGAAGAAGTCGCGTAAACCGGCAGGCACGCTCTACCGCGGGCGCGAGGGCATGTGGTCCTGGGTGGCCCACCGGATCACCGGCGTGCTGACGTTCTTCTTCCTCTTCGCCCACGTGCTCGACACCGCGTTGGTCCGGGTGTCGCCGGAGTCCTACGACAAGGTCATCGACACCTACAAGAACCCGTTCGTGAACCTGATGGAGATCGGCCTCGTCGGGGCGGTGCTCTTCCACGCCCTCAACGGCCTGCGGATCATCGCCATCGACTTCTGGAGCAAGGGCCCGCGCCTGCAGCGGCAGATGCTCTGGACGATCGTCACCGTCTGGGTGGTCGTGATGGTGCCCGGCGCGTTCTTCATGTTCAAGCACAGCTTCGAACTGATCTTCGGGAGCAAGTAGCCATGTCTATGCACTCGCCGATCCCGCCGGTCATCGAGGCTCCGCGCTCGGCCCCGGGGCGTCCCCGCCGATCCCGCACCAACACCGAGCTCTACGCGTGGCTCTTCATGCGGATCTCGGGCGTCATCCTCGTGGTCCTGGTGCTGGGCCACCTCTTCATCATGAACATCCTCGACGGCGGCGTGCAGCGCATCAACTGGGCCTTCGTCGCCGGCCGCTGGGCCTCGCCGTTCTGGCAGGTCTGGGACCTGCTGATGCTCTGGCTGGCGATGATCCACGGCACCAACGGGCTGCGGACGATCATCAACGACTACACACGCAAGGACGGCACCCGCGTTGCGCTCAAGGGCCTGCTCTACACGGCCACCACGATCACGATTGCGCTCGGCACGCTGGTGATCTTCACCTTCGACCCGACGCTCAACTAGGACGCCTGCATGCCTACCGTTCATCAGCACAGCTATGACGTCGTCATCGTCGGCGCGGGCGGCGCGGGCATGCGTGCCGCGCTCGAATCCTCCTCGCGCGTGCGCACCGCCGTCCTCACCAAGCTCTACCCGACGCGCTCGCACACCGGCGCGGCTCAGGGCGGCATGTGTGCCGCCCTGGCCAATGTCGAGGAGGACAACTGGGAGTGGCACACCTTCGACACCGTCAAGGGCGGCGACTACCTCGTCGACCAGGACGCAGCCGAGGTGATGTGCAAGGAGGCCATCGACGCGGTCCTGGACCTGGAGAAGATGGGGCTGCCGTTCAACCGCACGCCCGAGGGCCGGATCGATCAGCGCCGCTTCGGTGGGCACACCCGCAACCACGGCGAAGCAGCAGTGCGGCGGTCCTGCTTTGCCGCCGACCGCACCGGCCACATGATCCTGCAGACGCTGTACCAGAACTGCGTGAAGCAGGGCGTGGAGTTCTACAACGAGTTCTACGTCCTCGACCTGCTGATGACCGACGGACGGGCAGCGGGCGCGGTGGCCTACGAGCTGGCCACCGGCGACATCCACGTCTTCGCCGCGAAGTCGGTGGTGCTGGCCACCGGCGGCTTCGGCAAGGTCTTCAAGACGACGTCCAACGCCCACACCCTCACCGGCGACGGCATGGGCATCGTCTGGCGCAAGGGACTGCCGCTGGAGGACATGGAGTTCTTCCAGTTCCACCCGACGGGCCTGGCCGGGCTCGGCATCCTGCTCTCCGAGGCGGCCCGCGGCGAGGGCGGCATCCTGCGCAACTCCCTCGGCGAGCGCTTCATGGAGAAGTACGCCCCGACGATCAAGGACCTCGCCCCGCGCGACATCGTGGCCCGTTCGATGGCCAACGAGGTACGCGAGGGACGCGGTGCCGGCCCGCACAAGGACTACGTGCTCCTCGACCTCACCCACCTGCCGCGCGAGCAGATCGACGCCAAGCTGCCCGACATCACCGAGTTCGCCCGCACCTACCTCGGCGTCGAGCCCTACACCGAGCCGGTGCCCGTCTACCCCACCGCGCACTACGCGATGGGTGGCGTGCCGACCAACATCAAGGCCGAGGTGCTGCGCAACAACACCGACGTCGTGCCCGGTCTGTACGCCGCGGGCGAGGTGGCCTGCGTCTCCGTGCACGGCTCGAACCGGCTGGGCACCAACTCGCTGCTCGACATCAACGTCTTCGGCCGGCGCGCGGGCATCGCGGCCGCCGAGCACGCCGCGCACATCTCGCACGCCGGGCTGCCTGTCGAGCCGGAGAAGCTCGTCAACTCGATGGTCACCACGCTGCTGGAGTCCACCGGCACGGAGCGGGTGGCCGACATCCGCACCGCGCTGCAGAACACGATGGACCTGAACGCGCAGGTCTACCGCACCGAGGAGTCGTTGAAGCAGGCCGAGGAGGACATAGCCGGGCTGAAGCTGCGCTACGCGAACATCTCGGTCGGCGACAAGGGCAAGCGCTACAACTCCGATCTGCTCGAGGCGGTCGAGCTCGGCTTCCTGCTCGAGTTGGCCGAGGTCATGGTCGTCGGAGCGAAAGCCCGCAACGAATCGCGGGGCGCGCATTTCCGCGAGGACTACCCCAACC
>JAOPUX010000168.1 GCA_025963285.1 Jatrophihabitans sp. | reverse complement strand
CACCAGCACTCGTCTCCGGGGCCGCCACCGGTGATCAACACGCCGGGAAGCACGCCAGGGCGTGCGCGCGGGCGAGTTGATCACGGCAGGGGGTCAGGCTGAGCGCGGCACCAGCGTCAGCAGCGAGGCCTCGGGGCGGCAGCCGAAGCGGACCGGCGTGTACGGGCTGCTGCCCAGCCCTGCGCAGACATGGAAGTACATGTGCGAGTCCCACTGGTGCAGCCAGCGGGCCCGTCGGCGGTCGATGCCGCAGTTGGTGACGATCGCCGGCCCGAACGGGATGCGCACCTGCCCGCCGTGCGTGTGCCCGGCCAGGACGAGGTCGTAGCCGTCGTCGGCGAAGCGCTCGAGCAGCGGCGGTTCGGGGGAGTGGATGACGCCGATCCGCACCACGGCAGAGTCGTCGGCCGGCCCGGCGATCTTCTCGTAGCGCGCCCTGCGCAGGTGCGGATCGTCGGTACCGGCCAGGGCGATGCGCTGCCCGCGGATGGTGACGGCCGTCCGCACGTGGGTGAGGTCGAGCCAGCCTGAGCCGGCCATCGCGCTGGCGAGCTCCGGCCACGGCATCGTGCCGCCCGAGCCGGGGAGGTGGTGCGGCTTGAAGTACCGCATCGGGTTCTTCGGCGTCGGGGCGTAGTAGTCGTTGTTGCCGGGCACGAAGCCGCCGGGGAACTGCATCAGCGGGCCGAGCGCACCCAGCACCGCCGGGATCCCGTCTAGTGCGGAGATCGTGTCACCGGTGTTGATGACGAGGTCGGGCTTGATGTCCGCGAGCGCCTGGATGTAGGCGATCTTGCGCAGCTGGCGCGGCACGATGTGCAGGTCCGAGACGTGCAGCAGCCGGATGGGCTCGGAGCCGGGGTCGAGGACGGGCACGTCGAAGCGGCGCAGCGTGAAGGCGTGCCGTTCGACGACGGTGCCGTAGAAGAGCGCTGCTGCACCTGTGGCGGCCAGCGCACCGACGACTCGAGCCATCCGTCCAGAGTACGGCGCCGGCTAAAGGCCGTGTTCCACCTCGGTACCGTGGACGTCATGGCCGAGCTGAAGTCCCGTCTGCGTACCGATCTCAACACCGCGATGAAGGCGCGTGACGAGCTCGCCACCGCAACCCTGCGGATGACGCTCACCGCGATCACCACCGAAGAGGTAGCGGGCAAGCAGGCGCGTGAGCTCAGCGACGACGAGGTGCTGAAGGTGATCGCCCGCGAGGCCAAGAAGCGCCGCGAGTCGGCTGAGGCCTTCGACGCGGCGAACCGTGCCGAGCTGGCCGCGCGCGAGCGTGCCGAGGGCACGATCCTGGACGCCTACCTGCCCAGCCAGCTCGACGATGCCGAGCTGGCCACCCTCGTTGCCGCCGCAGTGGCCGAAGCCGGTGCCACGGGTATGCAGCAGATGGGCGCGGTGATGAAGCTCGTCCAACCCAAGGTCGCTGGCCGGGCAGACGGCAAGCGGATCAGCGACGAGGTCCGCCGACAGCTCGGCTGAGCAGGGCTGGAACCCGGGCCGGGCGTGAGCCCGGCCCGGAGAACGTCAGCCCCCGGCGCCGCTGCCCGGCGGGCCGCCTCCGTGGTGATGGGTGGTCGGTGCCGCGCCGGTCGTCGGCGTGCTCGACGGGGTGTTTGTCCGCACGATGCCGCCGCCGCCCCCTGGGGTGGACCCTGAGGTGCCCGAGGTGGGCGTCCCCGAGTTCGCCGACGACGTCGGCTTCGGGGGCGGCGTCGGCTTGTGGTAGGTCTCCTGGGGGATGCCGCTGGAGAGGCAGACGGTGACCGTCGTGCCCTTCACCGCGCGCTGCGGGCCGTAGTAGGCCACCGTGCTGGTGGCCTCGCTGCTCGGGCAGCGCAGTGACTGCGAGCCGCCGAGCTCGGTCATCTTGAAGCCGGCGTCGGCGAGCCTGGCCTTCGCGGCCGTGGCATCGAGGCCGGTGACATCCGGCACCTCGTCGCCGACTACCTCTTCCGGTGGGGTCCACGTCCAGTGCGACTTCAGCAGGGTCGGGGCCAGCGTCTTGAGCCAGACCTGCGAGGCGTAGGCACCGTAGGCGTCCTTCCCCGGATCCTTGAGCCCAGGCAGCCCGCTTGCGGCGTAGTTGGGGTGGTCGAGGTTGATGATCGCGGTGGCGGCGACCAGGTTCGGGGTGACGCCCACGAACCAGATCGCGGAGTTGTCGTTGGTGGCCTCGCCCTTGCTGTTCACCGCGACGCTGGTGCCGGTCTTGCCGGCCACCTCGCTACCGTTCTTGTCGTACCAGAGCGAGGAGAACGGCGTGTAGGACGTGCCCGGGTAGTGCGTGTCGCCCTGCAGGATCTGGACGGCCTGCAGCGCCACCTGCGGGGTGACGACCTGCACGCCCGGGCTCCGCGGGATCTGCCGGGCGTGGCCGGAGGCGTCGGTCACCGAGATGATCGGCGCCGGCGCGTTGAACTTGCCCTGGTTGGCGATGGCCGCGTACGCGCCGGCCATCTCGAGCGGGGCGGTGCCGATGTCGCCGAGCACCAGCTCGGTGGCATTGCTGTTGGCGACGATCTCCTGTGCGACGTTGAGGCGGCTGCCCGGCACCGGCTGGGTGAGCGAGCGGACGCCCAGGCTGGTGGCCATGTCGATGATCGGCTGCAGGTCGCAGCCGAGCAGCTGGTCGGCGATCCCGACGAAGTAGGTGTTCGAAGACTTCGCGGTGGCGCTGGCCAGCGTCTCGTTCCGGTTGAAGAAGGAGGTCGAGTCGGAGTTCGTGACCTTGTTCTTGGTGTCGTCGAGCGCGCAGGACGTCCACTTGTAGCCGTCGGTCGGTGTCTCCAGCGACCAGCCGGACGGGACGCCCGTGGAGAGCGCGGTCAGCAGCGGGAAGAGCTTGTACGTCGACGCGCCCTGCGCTGTGTAGGAGGTGAAGATCGGTAGCGACGTGTGGGTGTTGTCCTTCGTCGAGGTCGGCTGCCCGTACTTCTTGCTGGTGGCCATGGCGAGGACATCACCGGTGTGCGGATCGACCACCGGCATGATCGCGGTCATCGCCGAGGTGGACGGGATCGTCTTGTCGATGTTGGTCTGCATGCTGTTCTGCAGCGAGGCCGACAGGGTGGTGACGATCTTCAGGCCACCCGTCTCGAGCTGCGACTCGGTGGCCACCTTGTTCTCCAGCAGCCAGTTCACCGCGTAGTCGCAGAAGAACCCCACGTTGGTGACGTTGTTCGGGGCATTGGCGCAGCCGCGCTTCACCACCGGCGGCTTCGTGGTGGCCAGCGCCACCGGCGTCGCCTCGTCCTTGGTGGCCTGCGCCTGGCTGAGGTTGCCGACCGCCACCAGGTTCTGGATCACCTGGTTGCGCCGGTCCTTGGCTGCCTGCGGGTTCTGGAACGGGTCGTACTCGGTGGGGGCCTGCAGCAGGCCGACGAGCAGCGCCGACTGGGGCAGCGTCAGCTTGTCGACGTCTACGCCGAAGTACGTCTGCGCCGCGCTCTCGATGCTGTAGGCGTTCTCACCGAAAAAGGCGATGTTGAGGTAGTTGTCGAGAATCGTCGCCTTGCTCTCGCGCTTCTCGATCGCGAGTGCGCACTGGGCGTCCTCGATCTTGCGGTTGAGGTTCTGCTCGATGTCGGCCAGCTGGGCCTTCTGGTTGCCGATGTCCTGGTAGTACCGGACCTGTTTGACGTACTGCATCGTCAGCGTCGAGCCACCCTGGGTGTCACCGCCGGAGGTGCTCACCGCCGAGCGGATCAGGCCGCGCATGTCCACGCCATGGTGGGAGTAGAAGCGGCGGTCCTCGGTGGCGATGAGAGCCTGCTGCAGGTAGATGGGGATCTTCGACAGCGCCACGGGCTGGCGGTCCTGGGTGAAGAGCCGGGCGATCACGGTCTGGCCGTCACGCGCGTAGATCGTGGACGGCTCCGGCGGCTGCGTCTCCTGCAGGTTGCACGCGGTGTTGAGGAACTTGTCAGCCTCGTGACGGGCCGCGAGCCCGACCCCTCCGACCAGCGGGAGCGCCACGCCGGCGGCGAGTACGCCTGCCACGACGATCGTCCCGACCAGCTTGGCCAGGATGAGCCACGGGTTCGAGGTCGTTGGTTTGCCTGCCACGGGATACCACGATACGGGGCGAAATGAGGTCCCCCGACCGGCGCCCGTGGCTGCGCCTCAGCCTGTGCGCTGGGTCAGGCCGGGCTGAGCAGCTCGCCGATCCGGCGCAGCCCGTCCAGATCGTGGACGTCGGCGGGCAGCGCTGGCACGGCCACGGTGGGCACCCCGGGATGGGCAGCGCTGAACCGCTTGGCCATCCGGGCGTCGTGCTCCGCCGCCCCCGCCACCTCCGCGTGCACCCGCAGCGCCGCGATCGTCAGGGCCAGGGTGGGGTCGTTCTTGGCCGCGAGCGTCTCGGCGGCGGCCTCGGCCCGCGCCGCGGCGAAGGGCTCCTCACCCACCGTGTAGTGCATCCGGTTGACCACGAGGCCGGCCAGCGGCATGTGCTCGGCCGAGAGCCGCTCGACGAAGTAGGAGGCCTCGCGCAGCGCGTCCGGCTCCGGGGCGGCCACCACGACGAACGACGTGCCGGGCGCCTTGAGCAGCTCGTAGGTCTGCTGGGCACGCTCGCGGAACCCGCCGAACATCGACTCGAGCGCGGAGACGAAGGCGGAGAGGTCGCGGATCAGGTCACCGCCCAGCACCCGGCTGAAGACCTTGGCGAAGACGCCGATGCCGGCCGTCATCACTTTCAGGCCGGTACGGCCACCGGCACGTGCCGGGGCGGTGAGCACGCGGATCATCCGGCCGTCGAGGAAGCGGCCGAGCCGGTTCGGTGCGTCGAGGAAGTCCAGTGCCGAGCGCGACGGCGGGGTGTCGACGACGATCAGGTCCCACTCGTCGGCGGCGACGAGCTGGCCCAGCTTCTCCATCGCCATGTACTCCTGCGTACCGGCGAAGGAGGACGAGAGCGACTGGTAGAACGGGTTGGCGAAGATCGCCTCGGCGCGCTCGGGCGTCGAGTGCTCCAGCACCACGTCGTCGAACGTGCGCTTCATGTCGAGCATCATCGCGAAGAGCTGGCCACCCCCGACGCCGACGACCTCGCGTGGGGTGTTGTCGAGTTCGGTGAGTCCCATCGACTGCGCCAGCCGGCGGGCCGGGTCGATGGTGAGCACGACGGTGCGGCGGCCGGACTCCGCGCCCAGCATGGCCATGGCCGCGGCCGTGGTGGTCTTGCCCACGCCGCCGCTGCCGCAGGTGACCACCACGCGGGTGCTCGGATCGCGGACGAGCGCGGCCAGGTCGAGCGGCTTGTTCCTGGCGGCGGTCATGCGTCGATTCCAGCGGGCGCCGGCGTGCTCAGGAAGCAGGCCGCCAGCTCGTTCAGCTCGCCGAGCTCGACGGGCGGGTTGAGGTCCGGCAGCGTGATCCGGGGGATGTCGACGGCGTCGAGCCGGGCCGCGTTCTCCGCCTGCAGCTCGAGCCGGTCCGCGTAGGCCGTCATCTCCTCGGCGAGCGAGGGCGCCAGCGCCGGCGGCAGGTTGGCCTTGCGGAGCCCGGCGGCGATGGCCTTGGGGTCCACGGCGTTGTCCGGGCCGAGCATGCTCGCCTCGATCAGGGCCGGACGGGCCCGGTTGACGACGATGCTGCCCACGGTGAAGCCATTGGCGGTGAGGTCGCCGACCGCGTCGATGGTCTCCTGCACCGGCATCTCCTCCAGCAGCGTCACGAGGTGGACGGCGGTCTGCGAACCGTGCAGCAGCTTGATCACACCATCGCTCTGGCGGTTGATCGGGCCGATCTTGGTGAGGCTGGCGACCTCTTTCGTCGCGTCCAGGAACTTGGTGATGCGGCCGGTGGGCGGGGCGTCGAGCACCACGGCGTCGTAGGCGTGGTGACCGTCGGACTCGGTGCGCGTCACCGACTCCTTCACCTTGCCGGTGAGCAGCACGTCGCGCAGGCCGGGGGCGAGCGTGGTGACGAAGTCGACCGCGCCCATCTTCTTCAGGCCTCGCGCCGATCGTTTCAGTCCGTAGAACATGTCGAGGTACTCGATCATCGCCTGCTCGGCGTCGATGGCCAGCCCCCACAGCGATCCGCCGCCGGGGGTCGTGGCCAGCCGTCGCTCCTCGTAGGGCAGCGCGGGCTGGTCGAAGAGCTGCGCGATGGCCTGCCGCCCCTCGACCTCGATGAGCAGCACCTTGTGCCCGCCCGCGGTCAGGGCCAGGGCGAGTGCCGCCGCGACCGTGGTCTTGCCGGTGCCACCCTTGCCGCTGACGACGTGCAGCCGGGCCTTTCGCGAGATCGCGGGGGCCAGCTGCGCGCCGGCATCCAGTGCCGCGGTCCGAGTGGGCATCCCGTCAGCCTAGTTGCGCCGCTACGGTGATCGGGTGGCTACCCCGCTCGCCCGGCTCGCTGAGCTCGGCATCACCCTGCCCTCCGTCGTCCCGCCGCTCGCCGCGTACGTCCCGGCGGTGCGCTCCGGTTCGCTCGTCTTCACCTCCGGGCAGCTGCCTGCGGTCGACGGTGCCATCCCTCGCACCGGCAAGGTGGGGGCCGGGGTGAGCCCGGAGGACGCCTACCTCGACGCCCGCCAGTGCGCGCTCAACGCGCTGGCCGCCGTCGATGCGCTCGTGGGGCTCGACTCGGTGGTCCGGGTGGTGAAGGTGGTGGGCTTCGTGGCCTCGGACCCGTCCTTCACCGGCCAGCCCGCGGTGGTCAACGGCGCCAGCGAACTGCTCGGCGAGATCTTCGGCGACACTGGCAGGCACGCCCGCTCGGCCGTTGGTGTCGCGGCGCTGCCGCTGGACGTGCCGGTCGAGGTCGAACTGATCGTCGAGGTCGCATGAGCGCGGGCGGAGACCGATGAGTGCCTTCGACGCCGTCGCCAACGCCGACGTCCCGGTGCGCGACGCCTCGACTGTGGTGCTGCTGCGGGACAGTGACCAGGGGCTGGAGACGTGGCTGCTGACCCGGGTCCGCGGGATGGCCTTCGCTGCGGGTGCCTCCGTCTTCCCCGGCGGCCGGGTCGACGAGGCCGACGCCGAGCTGCCCTTCGCGCCGGGCGGTGTGGCGCTGACCGCGAGCCGGTTCGGCTGCGACGAGGCCCGGGCCAGGGTGCTGCTAGGCGCAGCGGTGCGGGAGACCTTCGAGGAGACGGGAGTGCTGCTGTCGATCCCGGTGGCCGACCTCTCCGGCGCCCGCACCGACGTCGAGGCCGGGCGGATCGGCTTCGGCCAGCTGCTGCGAAGTAACGACCTGGTGCTCGATGCCGAGGGGCTTCGGCCGTGGTCGCGGTGGATCACCCCGGTGGGGGAGGTGCGCCGCTACGACACGCACTTCTTCGTCGGTGCGCTGCCCGACGGGGCCGAGGCCCAGGACGTCACGAGTGAGTCCTCGTCGGCGTCGTGGGTCGGGGTGGGCGCGGCCCTGGAGGCGGCGCAGCGCGGGGAGCGGATCATGCTGCCGCCCACCCTGGCCACCCTCGCCTCCCTGGTGCCGTTCGAGACGGTGGCCGAGGCGCTGGCCGCGTCGGAGGGCCGCTCGCTCGAGGCGGTGCAGCCGAAGATCACGGCGGGGCCCGACGGCGGCTACCGCGCCGACCTGCCCGACGGCTCGTCGTTCCTGCTCCCGCGCGCGACCGGCGGCGGGCGATGACGGCACCGGTCTACGAGCAGCTGGTCACGGTCACGCCGTACGCGTCGCTGGTGCTGCAGAGCAACCCCGGACTCATGACGCTCGACGGCACGAACACCTGGCTGCTGCGTGCGCCCGGCACCGACCGCACCGTGCTCGTCGACCCGGGCCAGGAGGACCAGACCCATCTGGAGACGGTCCTGGCGGCGGCAGGGTCGGTCGAGGCAGTGCTGCTCACCCACGGTCACTACGACCACTGCCAGGTGGCCGCCCGCGTCCACGAGCTGACCGGTGCGCCCGTGCGTGGCGTCGATCCGAAGCTCTGCATCGGCGGCGCGGCCTTTGCCGACGGCGAGGTCGTCGAGGCTGCCGGGCTGCGGATCCAGATCTGGGCCACGCCCGGCCACTCGGCCGACTCCGCGTCGTTCGTGATCGCCGACTCCGACGGCACCGCCGGGGCCGTGCTCACCGGGGACACGATCCTGGGCCGCGGCACCACCGTGGTGGCCTTCCCGGACGGCGACCTCGGCAGCTACCTGGCCTCGCTGCGGCGGCTGCGGGAGCTGGGCGACCTGACGGTGCTGCCCGGCCACGGCCCGGTGCTCGAGCACGCCGGCGAGGTGGCGCAGTTCTACCTGGACCATCGCGAGCAGCGCCTCGACCAGGTGCGGGCCGCTGTGGCCGCCCTGGGACCGGAGGCCTCAGCGCGGGCCGTCGTGGAGCGCGTCTACGTGGACGTGGACGAGGCGCTCTGGGATGCGGCGGAGGTCTCTGTCGAGGCCCAGCTGGCTTACCTGCGCGCTCACTGACGCGATCGTGCAACTCCTGCCGCTGTCAGGGCGGTGAGAGTTGCACAATCGGAGGAACTAGCGGGCGCGGCGGGCCAGACGCTCGCGGTCGAGGATCACGACGCTCTTGCCCTCCAGGCGCAGCCAGCCGCGTGAGGCGAAGTCGGCCAGCGCCTTGTTCACGGTCTCGCGGGAGGCCCCGACGAGCTGGGCCAGCTCCTCCTGGGTGAGGTCGTGGGTGACGCGCAGCTGGCCGCCGTCGACCGAGCCGAAGCGCTGCGCCAGCTGGAGCAGCTGCTTGGCGACGCGGCCGGGGACATCGACGAAGATCAGGTCGGCGAGCATCGTGTTCGTGCGACGCAGCCGGCGCGCCACGACGCGCAGCAGCTGCATCGCAATCTGCGGGCGGTCCTGCACCCACTTCTGCAGCGCCTGCTTCGGCAGCCGAGCGACGCGGGCGTCGGTGACCACGGTGGCCGTGGCGGTGCGGGGGCCGGGGTCGAAGAGCGAGAGCTCACCGAACTGGTCCGACGGGCCCATGACCGCCACGAGGTTCTCCCGACCGTCCGACGAACGACGACCGAGCTTCACCTTGCCCGACAGCACGATGTAAAGGCTCTCGCCGGGCTCACCTTCGGTGAAGAGGGTCGTGCCTCGCGGCGCGTCGATGATTTCGAACTCGTCAGCGAGCGCCTCGACCGACTCCGGGTCCACGCCCTGGAATAAGCCAGCCCTGCGCAGAATCTCGTCCACGTCTGCTCCTTCACACAGCTCGCACCTGCGAGCCGGATCACACCTGGTGGCGAGTCTAGGGCACTGGCCGATCGAGCGTTGAGGTCACTGGCCCCGAGAGCGTCGACGAAGCCCCCGACCGAGGCGCTGACGGAACCGGGAGAGGCCGCTGTCGGTGCCCTCCCGGATGAAGGTGTCGATCTCGTCGGGGTTGGCGTCGTCTAGGAACTGCTCGATCTCGCGCTCGACGGCCACGCGGCTCAACGGCTCCTCGACCTTGCCCATCAGGAGCATGAAGGCGAGCAGCACGAACGGGAAGGCCAGTACCAGGAGTCCGATCATCGCCTTCCGATTGTGCCCCATCGGGCGGTCGGGGGGCCGTCGACCGGCCGGAGCCTGTCGGACGAGCCTCGTAGGCTGGGCACATGCCCGCACGCGTCCTCGCCGAGACCCCACTGGCCCGCACCCGTCGGGCGCGGCGGATCGTCCGCGAGCTCGGGCTGCTCTACCCGCAGGCGCACTGCGAGCTCGACTTCACCACCCCGCTGGAGCTGTCGGTGGCCACGATCCTGTCGGCCCAGTGCACCGACAAGCGGGTCAACGAAGTCACCCCCGTGCTCTTCCGGCAGTACCGGACTGCAGCCGACTACGCCCAGGCCGATCGCGCGGTGCTGGAGGAGCAGGTGCGCCCCACCGGCTTCTTCCGCAACAAGACCAGCTCGCTGATCAACCTCGGCCAGCAGCTCGTCGATCGTTTCGACGGCGAGGTGCCCCGCACGCTCGACGAGCTGGTCACGCTGCCCGGCTTCGGTCGCAAGACGGCCAACGTGATCCTCGGTGAGGCCTTCGGGATCCCGGGGATCACGGTCGACACCCATGTCGGGCGCCTGGTGCGCCGCTGGCAGTGGACCGAGGAGACGGATCCGGTCAAGGTCGAGCACGCCATCGCCGCGCTCGTCCCGAAGTCGGAGTGGACGATCATGAGCCAGCGCATCATCTGGCACGGCCGGCGGATGTGCCATGCCCGCAAGCCAGCCTGCGGCGTCTGCCCCTTGGCCTCGCTCTGCCCCGCCTACGGTGAGGGCCCCACCGACCCGGTCCTGGCGCAGAAGCTGGTCAAGACCGACGCCGACTTCGCCGGCCCGCTCTCGTGAGCGAGCTCTGGGCCGACGAGGCCGACCTGCCGGAGTGGCTGCGTCCGCTGGCCCTGGCTGCCCGCACCCTGGAGGCCGAGGAGCTCTCGATGTTCCTCCCTCCGGAGGACGGCAGCGGCCGCGAGTCGGCGGTGCTGATAGTGGTGGGCGACTCCGGCGACGGCCCGGCGCTGCTGGTGATCCAGCGCGCGGAGGACATGCGCAACCACGCCTCGCAGGCCGCCTTCCCGGGCGGTGCGGTCGACCCGACCGACGCCAGCCACGTGGCAGCGGCACTGCGTGAGGCGCAGGAGGAGGTCGGCCTGGACCCGGCCTCGGTCCTGGTCGTCGCCGAGCTGCCGTCGATCTTCATCCCCGTCACCGGCTTCGTGGTCGCGCCGGTGCTGGCCTGGTGGCGCGAGCCCCATCCGGTGGCGCCCGTCGATCCGGCCGAGGTGGCGCAGGCCGTCGTCGTGCCGATCGCCCGGCTCGTCGATCCGGCCAACAGGTTCCGGGTGCTGCACCCCTCCGGCTGGCTCGGGCCAGGCTTCGAGGTCGACGGCCTCTTCATCTGGGGATTCACCGCTGGGCTGCTCGACCGGCTGCTCACGCTCGGCGGCTGGGCGCTGCCCTGGGACACCGACCGCCAGCGGCCGCTGCCGCCACACCTCATCGGCCGCCGCCGTTGAGCAGTTGACGGGCCGCCCTGCCGCGGCCCGTCGAGAGCTGAGCGGTCGGGCGGGGCGCTGACTGGCGCCGGGTACCGTCCTCCTATGCCCCGTCGCCTCGCTCTTCTCGGTGCAGCGGTGCTGCTACTGGTCACGCTCGTCGCCTGCTCGCGCAGCAGCCCGGTGAACCGCCGCCCGCACACCGGCAGCGCGACGGCCTCGGCAGTGGCGGGCGTGCAGACCGTGACAATCGAGGCCACCGACGACTTCCGCTTCATCCCGTCGACGATCTACGTCCACCCCGGCAAGGTGCGGATCGTCCTGGTGCACACGGGCACCGGAGCGCCGCACAACTGGTCGCTGACCTCCTTCCCGGCCGACTTCGTGCCACTGGTCTCGGGTCAGGGGCAGAAGGCCGAGGCCACGTTTACCGCCCCGAGCCCGGGCAAGTACCAGTTCGTCTGCACGCTGCACGTCCGGCAGGGTCAGACGGGCACGATGGTCGTTCTGCCGAACTGACCCCGTTGAGCCCATGAACCTCGTCGACCTCTTCATCGTGATAGCCGCTGCCGGCTACGGCTATAGCGGCTATCGCAGCGGTGCAGTGGTCGGCGCCCTCTCGATGACCGGCTTCTTCGCCGGTGCCGCGCTGGGTGCGCAGATCGCGGGCCCTATCGGCTCGCATCTGGCCAACGGCCGCTCGCAGGTGCCGGTCGCGATCGTCTGCGTGCTGGTCCTGGCGATGCTGGGGCAGCTGCTCGGCGCCTGGGGCGGCGGGTACCTGCGGCGGCGCTTCGTCCACGAGCGGGGACGCACCCTCGACGCGGGCGTGGGGTCGCTGCTCGGCGTGATCTCGGTACTGCTCGTGTCCTGGATGGTGGCGGTGCCGCTCGCCTCGTCGCCGTACCCGACGCTGGCCTCGGCAGCCACGCACTCGTCGATCGTGCGGGCCGTCGACGACGTGATGCCCAACGGGGTCCGCAGTCTCTACTCCCGGCTGCGCACCTTCCTCGACCAGAGTGGCTTCCCGCCCGTCTTCGGCGACCTGCCCAACACATCGATCACGAACGTCGCCCCGCCGGACAGCACGCTCAGCCCCGCGGTGAAGGCAGTCGTCAGCAACGCCAGCAAGTCGATCTTCAAGATCTACAGCGAGGCGCCGTCGTGCGGTCGGGGCATCGAGGGGTCGGGCTTCGTCTACGCCCCGCAGCACATCGTCACCAACGCCCACGTGGTGGCCGGCGCCACCCAGGTCAGCGTCGCGGTGAGCGGGCACAAGCTCGTCACCGCGCACGTCGTCCTCTACGACCCGCAGCGTGACGTCGCCGTGCTCGACGTCCCCGGGCTGAAGGCGCCGGTGATGAAGTTCGCGGCGGGCACCGCCAAGACGGGTGAGTCGGCGGTGGTGCTGGGCTATCCGGAGGACGGCCCGTTCACCAGCCGCTCGGCACGGGTGCGTGCGCTGCGCACCGTCTCCGGCTCCAACATCTACGGGCACGGCAACATCCAGCGCGAGGTCTACTCGATCCGGGCGATCGTGCGCAGCGGCAACTCCGGCGGCCCCCTGATCGACGACGCGGGTCACGTGCTCGGCATCGTCTTCGCCACCGATCTGCGCTCGCCCCAGACCGGCTACGTGCTGAGCGCGCACGAGGTGGCCTCGGACGTCTCGGCGGGGCGCACGGCCACCAAGCAGGTCAAGACGTCGAGCTGCACTCCTGACTAGTGCAGCTTGGCCCAGCGGATCAGCTCGCCGCTGACCAGCTCCGGCACCTCGTTGTGCGGGAAGTGGCCCACACCGTCGAGGATGCGCCACTCGTACTCGCCGGTGACGTACTGCCCGGCGCCCTGGGCGGTGGAGGGGAGCACGCAGGTGTCGAAGTCGCCGTGCAGGTGCAGCACCGGAGCGTGGATCGGGGCGCGAAGCGACTCGGCGAAGCGTCGGCCGTCGCCCCGGACCAGGGAGCGCACCAGCCAGCGGAAGTACTCCGAGGCGCAGAAGGCCACCGGATGAATGCGCAGTGCCTCGGCGTAGCGTTCGACGTCGGCGACGTAGGCGGGCGTGCCACGCCAGCGCGGCCCCGTCCAGGTGTCGAAGAGGTGCCGAACCCACACCGAGTCACGGGTGAGTAGCGACTCCGGCCGGCGCGGCATCTGGAAGGTGCGCAGGGCATAGGTGGAGGCGCGGCGCTGACGCGGGTCGCGCCGGATGGCCGAGCGCAGCCGCAGCGGATGCGCCGCGCCGAGCAGGGCGACGCTGCGCACCACCTGCGGATGCGTGGCAGCCATCGTCCAGGCGAGCAGGCCGCCGAGGTCGCTGCCGACCACCATCGCGTCGTCCTCCCCGAGGGAGGCGACGAGCGCGGCCATGTCGGCGGCGAGGGTGGGGGCGTCGTAGCCGCGGGGCGGCTTGTCGCTGCCGCCGTAGCCGCGCAGGTCGACGGCGACGGCGTGGAAGCCTGCGTCGGCGAGATCGACGAGCTGCTGTCGCCAGGCCCACCAGAACTGCGGGAATCCGTGCAGGAGCAGTACCAGCGGCCCGGTGCCCGCCTCGGCGATGTGGACGGCGATGCCGTTGGCCCGGACGATGCGATGCGTCCACGGACCCTCGACGAGGACGACCGCGCTGTCCGGCGTCCCCTGGCTCATAGCGGCCTAGGACTCATGGCTGAATTATCGCTCGCCGCCCGTGTTGGCCTTCAAGTAGGCGATCGTCTCTTTGCTGGTGGCGATGGTCCGCTCCGGGGCCTTGACCCGCTTGACCTTCTTGATGCCCAGGAGGACGAGCAGCCCGATCAGCACCAGTAGCGCGCCGAAGACCACGAGATAGCCGAGCCAGCGCGACAGCCCGGCCGCGATGAGCCCCTCGGCCAGCGCGATGAGGCCGAAGGTGAAGGAGAAGAAGAGCAGCACCACGGCAGTGACGAAGAAGCCGACCCCGACGCCGACGTTCTTGACGCTGGAGCGCAGTTCGATCTTGGCCAGCTCGATCTCGCCTCGGACGATGGTCGAGATCGACTCCGACGCGTTCGCGACCAGCTGGCCGAGTGACTCCTCGGCCTTCTTCAGATCAGGGTTCGCGGTCACGGTGGTGGCTCCTCGTCGGCTGTGGTGAGCGGGGGCTGGATCGATCCTAGTGGGCAGCCGATAGCCTTGGACGTTGTGACAGCTGACCCGTTGGCGCCCCTAGTCGACCTACCCGGAGTGCGCGACGGTGTCACCTCAGCGCGGTCGGCAGTCGATGCCCTCATCGGCAACCGGGCCCTGAACCGCCGCTCGGCGGACGTCTCGGCCGAGTCGTCGGTGCGCGGGGCCTGGATCTCCGCGGTGCTCGCCGGCTCGCCGGCCACCTTGGACGAGGTCCGCACCGGCGCCGCTGCCGCCGACCCGGTGGTGCAGGGTGCGCTGCGGGCCCAGTCGGCCATCCCGGCGCTCGCCGACACCTGGACGCGCGCCCCGCGGCAGGCCCTGGCCCGGCTGCACGCGCTGGCCAGCGCCGACCTGGTGACCGACTCCGCGCTGCTCGGCAAGCCGGCGCCCGGTGCGGCCGAGCGCCTCGACGCCCTGGCTGCGGTGTTGACCGCGACGTCGGCCCCCGCCGTGGTGGTGGCCGCGATCGTCCACGGTGAGCTGCTGTCGCTGGACGCGTTCGCGCCGTCCTCGGGGGTCGTCGCGCGGGTGGCGGTGCGCCTCACGCTGATCGAGCGCGGCCTCGACCCCAAGTCGCTCGTGGTGATCGAGGCCGGGCATCGCGACCTCGGCTCCGCCTACGGCGAGGCGCTGTCGGCGTACCGGGGTGGCACCGCCGACGGTGTGGCGCAGTGGCTCCGGCACTGCTGCGAGGCCGTCGTGGCCGGCGCGCGTGAGTCGACGGCCATCTGCGAGGCGATCCTGCGCGGCTGAGGGCCGGCGGCCTCACGATTGGGCAACTTCTGCCGCCGTGAGGACGGCCAAAGTTGCGCGATCGCCGGGACGGCAGGGCGACGGCGCCTTCAGGCTGGGAGCCCGAGGCGCCGTCGGCACGGAGGCCGGGTTACCAAGCGTGCCCTGCATTCGTCGATAGAACCGGTGTTGTGCCGGCCTCGTCGACTCACCTGTGCGTGGTGGGTTCGTCGCGTGGGTGCCCAGTTGTTCCGTGGGGGCGGGGGTGTCGCTGGGGGCTGGACCGCCATGGACGCCGCCCCCGTCCGTAGACGTAGTGGACGCCGGTCCGGGCAGGAACGCAAGAGGCAGTCGGCGCGTCGCGGGTGTCAGGCGCGGGGGAGGCGCTTGCGGTTGGCGTACCAGACCAGTCCGCCCACGGCGATGCCTGCACCGACCGCGGTGGCCGTCAGGGTGGGGTGCTCGGGTTTGAGGCCGGAGATGCGTGCGCGTAGCGGGACGGCGTTGGAGAAGGTGAGGATTGGCCACTCCCGCTCGGTGGCCGTCTTGCGCAGCGCGCGATCCGGGTTCACCGCGAAGGGATGCCCGACGGCCTCGAGCATCGGCACGTCGGTGGCCGAGTCGGAGTAGGCGTAGCTGCTGCCCAGGTCGTAGTTGCGCTCGGCGGCCAGCGCCTGGATGGCGACGGCCTTCTCCGGACCGTAGGCATAGAGCTCGATCTCACCGGTGTAGGTGCCGTCCTCGCCGACGACCATGCGGGTGGCCACCACGTGGTCGGCTCCGAGCATCGCGCCGATCGGAGCCACGACCTCCTCACCGGAGGAGCTGACGATGACGACGTCGCGCCCCGCGGCCTTGTGCATACCGATCAGGTCGACGGCCTCGTCGTAGACGATCGGGTCGATGATCTCGTGCAGCGTCTCGGAGACGATCTCGCGGACCTGGTTGACGTCCCACCCGGCGCACATGGCGGTGAGGTAGGCGCGCATCCGCTCGATCTGGTCCTCGTCGGCCCCGGCGAGGGCGAAGACGAACTGGGCGTAGGCACTGCGCAGCACGGCCCGCCGGTTGAGCAGGCCGTTCTGGTAGAAGGGACGGCCGAATGCCAGGACGCTCGACTTGGCGATGATCGTCTTGTCGAGGTCGAAGAAGGCCGCGCTTCGTCCGGCTGGGTGCGCCACGGTGAATCAGAGTACGGACTGTCCGTGTGGCCGAGGCGTCAAGTCGGCTGTCCACAGGGTCACGTGTCCTCCACAGGTGCTCCGGTTCGGCCTCCCGCGGCCCGCGTTCGGTGTTGGCTCTCTCCCATGGCGGGCGCAGTGGTGGGGGTGGTCGGCGGCAGCGGTGGCTCGGGCGCGTCGACCTTTGCCGCTGCGCTCGCCACCTGTCTCGGCGGCCCCTCGGTCCTGGTCGACGTCGATCCCGTGGGCGGCGGGATCGACGTGCTGCTCGGCATCGAGGGGTCGTCGGGCGCCAGGTGGTCCGAGCTGCACCTCGGTGGTGGCCGCCTCGATCCCGCCGTGCTCGATGCCGGGCTGCCGCGCTGGGGCGAGGTGCGGGTGCTCGCCGCCGACACCGCTCCCGCACCGGAGGCGGTGCCGCAGGTGCTGGAGGCCGCTGTCGAGCTCGGGCCGGTGGTGCTCGACGTGCCCCGCGCGCCGGGTGAGCTGCGGGATGCGGCGCTGCGCTGCTGCCACCTGGTGGCGGTGGTTGCCTACGGCTCGGTGGCCGGCATCGCCGCGGCGCGGCGGGTCATCGCCTCGCTGCCGGACGTCCCGGTGGGCGTGGTGCTGCGTCGCGGGTCGGTAGGCCCGCTGGACGCGGCGGAGCTGCTCGACGTGCCGGTGCTCGCCTCGCTCGCCGAGCCGCTCCGTGGTCGCGGGGTGCCGGCGGCCTGGATCCGTACCGGCCGGGCCGTCTTCGACGGGCTGCTCTCGGGGGCCGTATGACCGGCCCCGCTCGCCCGGAGCTGGTGCACAGGGTCCGGCAGCGGCTCGTCGCCGAACCGGGTGAGCTGGCCGCTGCGGTCCGGGCCGAGGCGGGCGGCATCCTCGACGACGCGGTGCTGTCCCGGCTGCAGCGTGAGGTGGCGGCGCAGCTGATCGGCGCCGGGCCGCTCGAGCCGCTGCTGGCCCTCGACGATGTCACCGACGTGCTCGTCAACGGGCCGGCCTCGGTCTGGTTCGATCGCGGTAGCGGTCTCGAACGGGCCGAGGCCGCGTTCGCCGACGAGGGCGCGGTGCGGGCGCTGGCCCAGCGGCTCGTCGCGGGCACCGGCCGACGGCTGGACGACGCGATGCCCTATGCCGACGCGGTGCTCGCCGATGGCACCCGGCTGCATGCGGTGCTGCCGCCCATCTGCGCGAGCACCACGATCTCGCTGCGACTGTTCAGCCGGCGGCGGCTGACGCTGGCCGACCTCGTCCGGCTGGGCGGGGTGCCGGCGCCGGTGGCCGAGGTGCTGCGCGCTGTGGTGGCAGCCCGGCTCGCCTTCGCGATCAGTGGCGGCACCGGCACGGGGAAGACCACGCTGCTCGGCTGCCTGCTGGCGCTGGTGCCGGCTGGCGAGCGGATCGTGCTGGTGGAGGACGCCCCTGAGCTGGCGGTGCAGCACGACCATGTGGTGCGGCTCGTGACTCGTGCGGCCAACGTCGAGGGGGCCGGCGCGGTCGGATTGCGCGAGCTGGTGCGGCAGGCGCTGCGGATGCGCCCAGATCGGCTCGTGGTTGGTGAGTTCCGCGGTGCGGAGATGGCCGAGCTGCTGGTTGCCCTCAACACCGGGCACGACGGCGGGGCGGCCACCCTGCACGCGAACTCCGCCGCGGCGGTACCGGCTCGTCTCACCGCGCTGGGCGGCTTGGCAGGGCTCGCGGAGGCCACGGTCACCGGTTTGGTGGCCAGCGCGCTGCAGGTGGTGATCCACCTCGACCGCGCTGGTGGGGCGCGGCGGGTGGCCGCCCTCGGGCTCCTGCTGAGGGAGGGCGACAGGCTCGTCACACAGCTCGTCTGGTCAGCCGGCCTGCAGCAGCCGAGTGGCCACCGGCATCCGAGTGCCGGGCTGCTGGCCGAGCTGATCCAGGCGCGTGGCGTCGCGGTACCCGAGGTGCTGCGATGACCCTGGCCTGGCTGTTCACCGCCGCAGCCGCACTGCTGGTTCCGCTGGGCCGGCCGGGCGTTCCGCGGCTCGCCGCACTCTCCCGCGCCGGGCGGGTCGCCGAGCGGACGGACGCGCCGGTGGCGATCGCCCGCTCGTGGGCTCCGATCGGCGGCGTGGGCTTGACCCTGGCCTTGGCGCTGCTCGCCGGGCCGGTGCTCGGGCTGTCGGCCGCCTGCGCGCTCGGCACGGCGATCCGGCAGCTCAGCGGCCTGCGCACCCGTCGCCGCGCCCGGGCAGCCGATGGGGCCGCCCGGGACGTGATCCGGCTCGTGCTCGCCGAGGTCGAGGCGGGCGCTCCTTTGGCCGAGGCGGTGGTGGCGGCGGCATCGGGCAGCCTCGAGGAGGACCTGACGCGGCTGGCCGACGAGCTGCGTGGTGGCCGGGACCCGACGGCCCTGCAGGTCTCGCCGCGGCTGCAGCCGCTGCTGCACGCCTGCCGGGTGTCGCTCGGCAGCGGGGCGGCGCTGGCCCCGGTGCTCGCCGCGGTGGCCGCGCAGCTCGACGCCGACCTGGAACGTGCTGCGGCCGTCGACGCCGAACTGGCGGGGGTGTGCTCGTCCGCGGCCCTGCTGGCGGTGCTGCCGGCCGTCGGGCTCGCCATGGGCCTCGGGCTGGGCGTCGACCCCGTGCGGGTGCTGCGCGCCCCGGCCGGCCAGCTGCTCGTGCTCGTCGGTGTGGCGCTGGAGTCGGCGGGCCTGCTCTGGACGGCCCGTCTCGCCGCGGCGGTGGAGCCGCGATGAGTGCGGTCAGCTGGCTCTTGCTGACGGCCGCCCTGGTGGTGGCTCCCCGTGCCTCGCCGTCGCCGCCCGCGGCTGGCCGCACGGCGCCGGGCGCTGCCCTCTCCCCCCGGCTCCTGGACGCCACCGCGGCTGTCGCGGCGACGCTCGGCTGCCTCGCCGTCGCTGGCCTGCGGGTAGGACTCGTGGCGGCCGGGGTCGTCGCTCCGGCTGTCGTGATCGGGGTCCGCCGCCTGCGGCTGCGCGCACAACCGCAGGAGGCGAGCAGGTCGCTGCCGGTGGTGCTGGTGCTGGTGGCTGCCTCGCTGCGGGCCGGCGCGCCGCCGGGTACCGCGCTGGAGCTCGCCGTCCCCGCCGCCGACGAGCAGACCAGGCCGCACCTGCTGCGGGTGGTCGGGCTGCTGCGGCTCGGCGCGTCGTCGCGGCAGGCCTGGGCAGGGCAGGCCGACGATCTGCAGTGGCGCACGGTTGCCGCGGTGGCCCAGCGCAGCGGGGAGAGCGGCATCCGGCTTGCCGAGGCCTTCGAACGGCTGGCTGCCCAGCTCCAGCAGCAGCTGCGTGCGCGGGCCGCGGCCCGGGCCCGGCGGGCGGGAGTGCTCGCGGTCGGGCCGCTCGGGCTCTGCTTCCTGCCGGCCTTCGTCTGCCTCGGCATCGTCCCGGTGATCATCGCCGTCGCCGGCGGGATCGGCAGGCAGGTCGGTGGCTGACTACGCGAGCGAGCGGTTGCTCAGTCGGGCCGGACGTCGAGGCCGAGCGAACTCGCGATCACGAGGGCCTGCTCCCAGTCGACCACCGCCCCGGTGAGGTTCACCGACCAGGGATCCACGGAGTGCAGGTTCGAGCCGCGCAGGTCGCAGCGGGCCAGCTCGGCCTTGCCGAGGGAGGCATTGGCCAGATCGGCGCGGCGGAGCACGCCGCCGGTGAAGCGCGCGCCGGTGAGGTCGGCCTCACGCATCCTGAGGTCCTCGAAGGTGGCCGTGCCCAGGTTGGCCCCTGGCAGCCCGACGAAGGACCAGTCGCCCCCGCGCACCGTCATCCGCTCGAAGGTGCATCGGCTGAACATGCTGCCGAGGAACTTGCAGTCGAGGAGCTGGGCACCGAAGAAGGTGCAGTCGAGGAAGACGCAGTTCAGGAAGGCGGCGCTCGTGTGCACCGCCTGGTCGAACTGCGCGCGGCGGAAGACGCACTCGGTGAACTCCAGCCCGCCGCCCGAGCGGGACTCGGAGAGGTCCAGATCGACGTACGTGATCTGCGAGGCAACCCGTCCGGAGAGCTCGTCGCCGTACCAGTCCTCTCCGGTGACCGTCTCCACGGTCTCCGGGAGCGGCCGTCCGTTCACGCGCTCTGCCATGCACAGACCGTACCTACCGGCTCACCCCAGACGGATGCCGGCGAGCTGCGTGCCGTGGGCCACCAGCCGGCCCGTGCTGTCCCAGACGTAGCAGACCTCGTCGACCCGGCCGGCGTCGACGAGCTGGGCCTTCTGCAGGACGCGCACCGGGCCGGGGGCAGGCAGGGCCCGCACGTAGACCGTGAGTTCGAGGGTGGGCACCCAACCGGTGATCTCGACGTCGAGCGTGGCCGGCGGGAAGGCGTCGACGGCGAAGATGAGCGAGAGCGGATCGAAGTCCGCGTTGTCGGGGAGGGCCAGCCAGCCGTGCAGCTCACCACGTCCGCTGGGCTTACCGAGGGCGAAGCCCAGGCAGGACGGGTCGATGCGCAGGTCGACCTGGCTCATCATCGCCAGCGGCATGCCGGTGGGGGAGGGCCCCTCAATGCGGATACCGTCGGCGCGGTCGACCGGCTCGATGACCGGAAGGCCGCCCTCCCAGTACGGCTTCGCCTCGGCCTCCAGGGAGCCGATCGTCACGAGCGTCTCCACGCACGCGGCGCCCTCCTGCACCAGCCGGGCCCGGACCTGGCTGGCGCTGCGGCCGCTGCGCAGCACCTCGGTCTCGATCTGGGCCGGGCCGGGCTCGGGGGAGCGAAGGTAGTGCGCGCTGATCGCCAGCACCTGCTCCTGCGGCACCACGCCCACCGCGGCCCGTCCGATCATCGCCAGCAGGTAGCCGCCGTTCGGCTTGCCGCCGATCGTCCACTCCGGGCTGATCTCGCCGGTGAAGTTGCCCGGTGACACCTCCGTCACGGCGGTGACGTCGGCGAACTGACCTGTGCTCATGAAGCTCCCTCGTTCGGTGCGTGCTCTTCGTCATCTTCGGGGTGTGCGCGGGCCGACCACCTCGGGGAGGCCGGATCAGTGCAGCTGCTGGCGCAGGAAGGCTCGGGCCGCGGCCACCACGCGGGTGCGGTCGTAGGTGTAGACGAACTCGAACCGCCGCTCGAGGTCGGCCCCGCTGTCACCGCAGTCGCGGCCGACGAAGGCTGCCGAGTGCTCGGTGTTCAGGATGATCACCGCCCACTCGCCGGCCATCGGGCTCGTCGGGGCCACCCCGATGAGGGTGAACCGGGACTGCTCCCGGTCGGTGACGCGGGCCGGCAGGCCGGCGGCCGCCACGACGGTCAGCGTGTTCTGCTCGGCCAGCCGGTCGTAGAGCGCGATCTTCTCGGCAGTGAGGTGCCGGAGGTGCTCGAAGCAGACGAGGACGATCGCCGACTCGGTGAGGCGTGCGCACTCCGCCTCCAGGTGTCGGCTGATGTGCAGGATCAGCCGCTTCGGGGCGACGCCGGTGCTGTGGCCGGCGCTCACCGTCTCGAACGGTGAGACGCTGCTCGTCGGTGTCGGCTCGATGCCGCGCGGGATCTCGGCGACCTGGTCGGCCGTCGGCAGCACGAGGGGAGCGGGCCGGCCGTAGCGCCAGCCCTGACCGAGGACCGCACCGTAGGTCAGGGCGACCTGCTCGTGCTCCTCGGTCTCGATTCCCTCGGCGAGGATGCACGCACCGTGGACCTCGGCGTAGCGGCGCACCGCGGCGGTGATCGCGGCCGACTCGGCGGTGGGCTCGGAGCGGATCAGCGGCCCGTCGAGCTTCACGATGTCAGGCTCGAGCAGGGGCAGCAGCGCCACTGAGGCCCGCCGCGCCCCGACGTCGTCCAGCGCGATTGCCCAGCCGCTCTCGCGTGCCAGCTCGGCGCCGTAGATCAGCGCGGCGACGTGCGACTCCAGCTCGCGTTCGACGATCTCAAAGACGACCTTCAGACGGTGCTGTGCCCACTGCAGGTCAGGGAGCAGGTGGGGCGGGCAGGGGGCGGTCAGGCCGGCCGGCTCGACGTTCAGGAACCAGGTCAGGCGCGGGTCGGCATCGGCCGCGCGGATCGCCCGGATCGCCAGCGCCCGGCAGGTCCAGTCCAGCTCGGTGACGACCCCGGCTGCGCGGGCTGCGGCGAGGAGGGCATCGGCCGACTCGAAGGCGCTCCCCACCGGGCCTCTCGAGACCGCCTCATAGCCGACGATGCGGCCGGTGGCCAGCTCGACGACGGGCTGGAAGAGCACGTCGATCGCCTCGGCGTCGAGGACGCGCTGCAGCGTCCACTCCTGCGGCGCAACCTCGGTCATTGCCCAGTCCCCGCATCCGACGCTGAGTCACCGGCGGAGGTCCGTCACGCCGAGCGTGCTCATTGTGGCAGGGGCGGGCGGTTCACGCCGTGGCGCCGCCGCGACGGCTCCGCAGCGCCACGCCGACCATGATCGCGGCAGCCACTCCGAGGCCGATCAGCAGCGCGAGCCCACCGTTGTGGGAGTCGTCAGAGGCGGCCTTGGCGTTCTCCGAACGGGAGCCGTGCGCCGCAGCTGCCGCAGCCGCAGAGGTCGCAGACGTCGGCGCAGTCGGTGCCACGGGGACGGCCGAGGCGTGGCCGGTGGGTAGGTAGTGCACGAGGTCGGTCGAGCGCACCGTCGGCGCGCTGCCACCGTCGAGGCTGACCTGTCCGCTGTTGGTGAACGGTGTCGCCGCTCCGGCCTCGATCGAGCTGCCGATCACGAGCCGGGCCACGGTGCCGCTGCGCAGCGACGGGATACGGACCGATGCCGTCGTCGCGCTGCAGGTCGTCTGCGTCGTTCCCCGGTAGGTCTCGGTGAAGACGAAGTGGTGGAAGCGGTCCAGCCGGCCGAGCTCCACGTGCACCTTCGTGCAGTCGAGGTGTTGCCCGCGGCCCGCGGTGTCGAGGAAGCGCACCGTGCCGCTGCCGTAGGGGGCAGGCGCGACGGGCGACTCCAGGTACCAGGTGAGCGCATCCGTGGGGCTGGTCCGCCCCTGGTCGTACGGGTTCGTCCAGATGCCGTAGGTGATGGCCTCGTCCGTCTTCGCCCCGACCACCTCGGTGGGGGTGAACGACGTGGTGACGCTGCGGGCGCCGGAGCCGAAGACCAGCGTGTTGGGACGGTTCACCGTGACGTGCGCGCTGTTGATCGCCGCCGGGAAGGAGACGCTCCCGCAGACGCCGTCATGGTCGGCCACGTACGAGCCGGCCGTCAGGGTGACGGTGTTGCCGGTGACGGTCGCGCTGGCCACCACGTCGCCAGCGTCGTCGTGCAGGGTGAAGCCGCGGGTCAGCGGAACAAGCTGGGCCGGCACGGTCAGGGCGAGCTTGCTGCCCGGCGTGCTCGTCGACGGCAGGCACCACGACACGGTGATCGTCACCGGTGCGGTGACGGCCGGCTTCGCCGGGGTGACGGTCACCGAGCGCACCCCCGCGGTGGCCGCAGTCGACGCCGAGGGCGAGGGCGAGGTCGACGTGGTGGGTGAGGCGGGTGTCGCCGACGGCGCGGCGCCGGCGAGCGCCGGCGCGCTGAACAGGATCGCCGCCGTTGCGGCGATCCCGGCTCCGAGGCGGAGGATCGAGCTGGTCATGAATAGGTCTCCTGGGGTTGCGCGCCGTGCGAGGCCGCGCCGTCCATGTCGACGAGTTCGTCGAACAGGCCGGTGCTTTCGATGGGCGTGGGTTCGTCGGTGGCGGGCGCTGCGCGGCCACGAGCGCGGAGCCGCGACCAGAGCGGTGGGCCGTGCCGTTCGATCAGGTAGTAGGACACGACCGGCAACTCCACGAGCAGCAGCAACTGCACGCCGTAGTGGACGACGTGGTCTTCGAGCCCATGACCTGCCTTCGGGCCGGCGTTGAGCGCGACCACGCTCCACAGGTAGAGCGAGTACGACAGCGCCCCCAGCCACACCGCGATCGGCATCGCGAGCAGCCGTCCCAACCACGTCTGAGGTGCGAGCACGAGGCAGACGATCGCTATCCCGGTGGCGAGGCAGAGCACCTGGACCGCGCCGGCGAACTGCCAGACGTCGTGATCGCTGACCGTCAGCGTCCAGAGCGCCAGCACGGCGAGGAAGGCGACGGGGAACAGGCGGGCGAAGCGGGTCGGGGCCAGCCGGTCGAGGTAGCCCGCGGTGAACGCGATGCCGAGGGCGCAGCCGATCAGCAGTGCCGCGGCGTTGGTGTCGGGGGCGAAGAAGAGCCGCTGATAGCTGGCATGCCGGCCGGTGAGGACGGCACTGTCGACGAGCGAGGCCAGCGCCCCGAGACCGGTGACGAGGAGCATCGCGCGGCGCGACTTCAGGCGCAGGCAGGCCAGCAGCACCAGCGGCCAGAGGAGGTAGAACTGCGCTTCGGTACTGAGCGTCCACAGCTGGCCGAGGCCGGTGTGGGCCGGGTGGTCGACTGAGTAGAGGTTGCTCCGGAACGTGAGCGCGACGAGGAGCTGGTGCGCCCACGAGCCGAACTCCGCGCGATGGGCCAGCCGGGCGTAGCCGGCCATCCCGGCCAGGAAGACCAGGTAGGCGGGCCATAGTCGCAGCACCCGGCGCAGGTAGAAGGCACCGAGGGAGAAGGAGCCGGTCTGCTCGACCTCGTCGAGCAACGTGGTGGTGATCAAGAATCCGGAGAGGACGAAGAAGACGTCGAGACCGACCCAGCCGCCCCGGCCCAGCCCCGCGCCGCGCAGGGCCACGAAGAGCACCACCAGCACGATGGCTACCGCGCGCAGGCCGGTGAGGGGTGCGGCGTGGCTCAGGCCGCGGACGGGTGCCGCGCTGCGCTGCTGGGAGGTATCGGTAGCCACTCTTCTAGGGTGTCGTCACGCGCGGCCGATTACGCCCACCGTGACGATGATTCGCCCTAGTCCAAATGGATGAAGGGCCACGCCCCAGACCACACAGCGCCCATACGGCGAGGCCGGCCAGCGCCGGAAGGGAGTACCAGCGGGGGTCGAGGCCGGTCGGGATCAGCGCTGCCGCGCCGCCGATCACGGCCACGGTGCCGACCACGAGCACGTCCAGCACCCGGTCGACGGTGGGGCGGCGCCGGGCCAGCCGCAGCGCCCAGGCCAGCGCCGAGAGCAGGGCGACGCCGAGGACGAGCCAGTCAGGATGCCCCAGCGCCGCGATGTCGGAGAGCGAGGCGCCGGCGTCGTGGTTCGGCGCCGCGGTGCGCGTGCCCAGCACCCCCGACAGGTCGTAGATGGTGATCGGCCCGTGGGTGTAGATCCGCTTGATCCCGGCCACGCCGCTGAACTTCGTCAGCTCGGCCTTGGTCAGCTGCTCGGGGCCGGCCGTCTCGCCGGCCTCGAAGTAGACGCCATAGGCCGGCGGCCCGTCGGCCAGACGGGTGTCGACGACGAGGTAACGGATCCTCTCCTGACGCACCAGCGCCGTGTCGTAGCTGCCCCAGCTCTTGTCGAAGTAGAGCGGGCCGACGTTCGCCCCGCCCTTCACCCCTTCGGTGACCGGGTTGACGTGGCCCAGGTCGCCGAAGAGGGCGCCGTTGTCGCGGTCGGCGGCGATGGTCGAGCCGATCGGCAGGTGGCCCGCCACCCAGTGCGCCGCGGTGATCGAGGTGGTGTCGATCGAACGCTCGTCCGCGGCGGCCATGAACGGGCCCGGCACGTAGGTCCAGCTGGCGGCGCCGAAGAGCACCCCGCCGATGAAGGCGACGGTGGCTACGAGCGTGGCCACCCAGGTGCGGGCGTGCTGCCGGTGGGCCACGAACCAGGCGGCCACCACCGGGGCGATCCCGAAGAAGACGAAGGTCGAGGCCCGTCCGCCGACCTCAGCGGCCGGGCCGGACAGCCGCGACCCGAGCACGACGAGGTAGCTCGCCGCCACCACCACGACGAGCAGCCGCAGGCCACCGCCGCGCAGCAGCGGCCGTCCGGTGAGGGCCCGGTTGCGCAGCACCGCGACGATGCCGAGTGCCAGCAGCACCAGCACGATGGCCGTCGAGCCGAGCAGCAGCGCCTTCTGCCAGAGGGGGGTGGTGATGCCGGTGTCGGCGGTGAAGAGCTTGCGCTGGGTCTGATGGCCCCGGCCGAGCAGGGCAAGGATGCCGGAGAGGGCGCTGCCCAGGATCGGGGTGAGGTAGTCGTAGAGCGCATCGAGATGGAGCGCGGTCCAGACGCCGACGCAGAGCAGGCCCCAGCCGGTGGCGACGCCCACCGTGCGTGCCGCGCTGCGGCGACCGCTCAGCCGCAGCGCGATCGTCCAGACGACCAGTGCCAGCACGGTGATCCAGCCGACCAGGTGATGGGTGACGACCACGCCGACGATGCCGAGCATGGCCAGGGCGAGGTCGCGTTGCCGGCGCCGGCCGGTCGAGTCGACCGCGCGCAGCACCAGGTAGAGCGCGCCGCCACCGAGCGCGAGGGCCAGCGTCTGGTAGGCGTAGGCGCCGTTGAACGAGTAGAACTGCGGGCTCAGCGCGTAGACCACGACCGACACCGAGCCGGCCCGCGTCGAACCGGTGAGGCGCTCGGTGAACAGGAAGATCGTGAGCAGCAGGATCACCCGCGCCACGATCACCACGAGGAACTCCGCGGCCATCACCGGCAGACCGGTGAGCCAGTGCAGGGCGAGGGTGAAGAGCTCCAGGCCCGGGTAGCTGCCGCTCACCGGCAAGAGCGCGTTGTGCACCACGAGGGTGTGTTCGCTGGCCAGCCGCCACAGCGTGCCCTCGTGCAGCATCTCGTCGTAGCCGGTGAAGATCCCGGGGCTCAACAGGTGCAGCGACAGCACGGTGAGCACGCTGAAGAGGCTGGTGGTCCAGAGCCGCTCTCGCCGGGACGCGGCCCCGCCGAGCAGCCGCCACGCGCACGGCAGGAAGATCATGCTCAGCCCGAGGAAGAAGAGCAGCTGCGCCCGCCCGGCCTGGTCGCTGCGCCCAGCCGCGTAGCCGAGGGTCTGCACGCCCACCCCGGCCAGCGCAGTGACGGCGACGGGGAGCAGCCAGGACCGTCCTTCGACCGGGGGCACCGGCACGAGCACCTCGGTGCTCTGGGTGAACGCCGGGTCGTCGTCCTCGGCCTCCTGCGCACGCAGGGCCTCGAGGTCGACGACGGGGGCCCGGTAGGCGAGCAGCTCGGTCGCGAGGAGGTCGAGCTGGTACGCGGCGTCGGTGCCGATCAGGCCGCTGATCGACACGGGATGCAGGGCAACCCGCCGCGGTGCGAGGGCCAGGGAGAGCTCGTCGGACCGCTCCGGCAGCACGTCAGCGTCCAGGCAGACGACCACGTCGTCGTGATCGAGCTGGTCGAGGACGGCGGCGAGGTCGTCGGCGAGGGTGGTCGCCGGCGCCTGCTGCAGCCGCAGCACGGGCCGGCCGTGCGCCGCCACCCGCCGCGCCAGCGTCGTCCACGCCCGCCCAGGGCCGGTCCGGTCGTAGCCGGTGGAGCCGACGAAGACGACGACCGGCCCGCTCGCCGGCCCCACCAGGCTGCTGCGGATCGCGGGGTCGCCGGCCGGGCGAAGCTGCACAACGGATTCGCGCAGTACGGGCAGGTCGCGCTGGCGGAGGTAGGCCTCGCTGCGCCCGCCCGGGGTGACGGGCGCGGCGGCGCCCGCGAGCTCGCGATGCAGCCACCAGCTGATGACGCCGGCCGTCGCCTCCGGTACCGCGGCGGCCGCGGGGGCTACGTCGAAGAGTTCGGCGCTGCCCCGCGCGGTGCTCCACTGGGTGCGGTCGGCGTCGAAGCCGCTCCGGTTCTTGGTGGTGGTGCCCTCGGGGGTCAGCACCAGCGTGGCTCCGGCCGGTGTGCCCGGCCTGCCCGGTCCCGTCAGCCTGCCCGGTCCGGTCAGCGTGCCCGGTCCCGTCAGTGTGCCGCGGGCGGTGAGGCCGGCGGGGGGATCCCAGCAGACCAGGGCATCGACGCCCGGCAGCTCGGGATCGCCGGCCACGCTGGCCGCGGTGACCGCCCCCTGCCGCAGGCCGAGCAGCGCGATTCGCGGGGCTCCCGTGGCGCGGGCGAGATCGACGGCCGCCACGAGCTCGGCGCGCAGCCGGTCCTGCTCGCGCGGTGCCCTTCGAAAGACGCTGTAGACGCTGCGCTCTCCACGCGGCGCGGGCTCGGCGGAGTCGCCGGTGCCGGCGTGGTCGAAGCGCAGTACGAGGTGCCCCGCCCTGCGCAGCTGCTCGGCAACCTCGCGCAGCGCGCGCTGGGCCACCATCGCCTCGGCCCCGCTGGGCGGCACGCAGACGACGACGCTCTGGGCGTGGCCGTCGTCGGGGACATGCCAGTACCCCGAGAGGGGGTGCTCGTCGGGCCCGAACCAGAACTGGACCTCGGCGATGTCGACGGGAAGCTCCGGGAGCGGGCTGTCGAGCGGACGGCGCCTGACAGTGGTCACCCCAGCAGTCTTGTGCGGCGACCGCTGCCGCCACCTCCGTCAGAGCTGCCCACTTCCTACGTCAAATGCGGGAGCGGGCGTTTCCTGAGATGATTTGCGCTCGTTCCGCACAAACCGCCCGACTTTGGGTAGCTTCGTGGGAACGGGTGCCGACTTCGGCACCGAGCCAGACCATGTTGAGTGTCGGGCCGGCGCCGCGGGGGCGGTGTCGCCGGTCCGTTGACGACCGGGGGACCATGCGTCACGTCGATTGCGCACCGGGCTGCGCCGCATGAGCCCCGCCCGCCTGAAGCCTACCTACGACCAGCTCGTCGCCCGGCTGGCGGTGGTCGAGGCCAACCTCACCGCCATCCGTCAAGGTGATGCCGACTCGATCGTGGTCAACACCGAGAACGGCCTGCAGGTCTACACCCGTGACGGCGCCGAGGCGTTCTACCGGGCGCTGGTCGAGCGGATGCCCGAGGGCGCAGCCGTCGTCCGCGCCGACGGCCGGATCCTCTACGCCAACTCCCGCTGCGCCGAGATGGTCGGTGTGCCCGTCGAGGGACTGGTCGGCTCCTACCTCGCCTACTGCGTCGAACCGTCCCAGCGCGGGACGCTGCTGCTCGCGCTGGAGGTCGCCGACGACGCCACGTCGGTGGACCTCACCCTCGTCGATCCGGTCGGCGCACGGACACCGGTCGCCTTCTCGGTGGGGCTTGTCGATGCGGCTCCGATCGGCCTCGACGGTCCGCGCTGCGTGATCATGGTCGATCTCTCCCGCCGGTACGCCGAGCAGGAGGCCATCCGCGAGGCGGAGGCGCGCTTCCGGGGAGCCTTCGACAACGCGCCCATCGGCATGGCGCTCCTCGACCTGGCCGGTCGGGCCGAGCAGGTCAACAGCGCCCTGGGCGTCATCGCCCGCCGCAGCGCCGACGACATGCTCGGCGTGGACCTCTCCTGGCTCACCGACGACCGTCCGGCGCTGCAACGCGCGCTCAACGCGCTGCTGACGAGTGAGTCCGAGCCGATCACGCTCGCGGGGCGGATCGAGCACGTCGACGGCGACTGCACCCGCGTCGCGGTGCGCTGCACCCTGGTGCGCGGGCACAACGGCCAGCCACTCCACTTCATCGTGCAGGTGGAGGACGAGTCGGCCCGGATCATGCACGAGGAGCGGCTACGGCACCTGGCCGACCACGATCCGCTGACCGGCCTGCTCAACCGGCGGGCCTTCGAGCTGGCCGTCGAACAGCACCTGGCGATCGCGGCCCGCTACGGCCCGCCCGGTGCCCTGATCCTGATCGACGTCGACAATCTGAAGTACATCAACGACACCCGCGGCCATCAGGTCGGAGACCAGGCGATCATCCAACTCGCCGAGTCGCTGCGTCGCCGGCTGCGTGCCTCCGACGTGATGGCGCGCCTCGGTGGTGACGAGTTCGCCGTCCTGATCCCCCAGGCCGACGGCGAGACCGCTCGCATGATCGCCGAGGAGCTCGCCGCGGCGGCCCGTGAGGTGGTGGTGCGTGGCTTCAACGACAACCGCCGCGTGACGATCAGTTCGGGCGTGGTGGCCATCACCGACCCGACGTGGACGCCGCGCGAGATCATGGCGCTGGCCGACCTGGCGATGTACGACTCGAAGGAGGCCGGCCGCGACCGCGTGACCCTCTACGGCGGCGGGCTGCCGATCTCGCAGCCCGACGGCGAGCGCCTCACCTGGGTGGGTCGCATCGAGCGTGCAATCGAGCAGGGCGGCCTGCAGATCGACGCCCAGCCGATCGTCGACATGGTCACCCAGCAGATCGCCCAGTACGAGCTGCTGGTGCGCCTCGACGGCCCTGAGGGCCGACTGCCGGCGGGCCGCTGGTTCCACATCGCCGAGCGCTACGACCTGGCCCCGGCCATCGACGAGTGGGTACTCGGCAGGGCCTTCGACCTACTCGCCGCCCGCCCGGACCTGTCCTTCAACGTCAACGTCTCGGCCAAGTCGATCGGGCGCGCCTCCTGGATGGAGCGGGTGCGTACCGGCCTTCAGGAGACGGGCGTGGAGGCCTCGCGGCTCACCTTCGAGATCACCGAGACCGTGGCTATCGGCAACATCGACAACGCGATGCGGTTCACCGACTCGCTGCGTGCGCTGGGCTGCCGGCTGGCGATGGACGACTTCGGTGCTGGCTTCGCGTCCTTCTACTACCTCAAGCACGTCCCGTTCGACGACGTGAAGATCGACGGTGAGTTCGTGCGGGACTGCGTCACGAACGAGCGTGACCGCGCGATCATCCGGGCGATGGTCGACGTCGCTGCGAGCCTGGGCCGGCGCACCGTCGCGGAGTGCATCGAGGACGAGGCCACCCTGCAGCTGGTGGCCGCACACGGCATCGACCTAGCGCAGGGCTTCCACCTGGGCATGCCGGAACCTGCCGAGTGGCTGATGCCCGGCCGGTCCCGTCAGCCCTCCGGGCGGCTCTAACCCTCGTGGTCGTGGTCGTGGTGGTCGCCCTCGAACTCGGCGGGCTCGACCACTGAGGTCAGCTCGGCGATCCGGTCGGAGAGCCCGGCGGCCTGCTCCACCTCGTCGTCGTCATAGGCCAGCGCCTGGGCCGCCAGGACGAGCTGCTCAGCCTTCGCCAGCAGGGTGATCGCATCCACGACCTGTTCTGAGCCGGAGGGGTTCTCGGCGCTGGGCCACTCCTGGCTCTCCCGCTCCAATGAGGCGCTGGACCACGCCGAACCGAAGACGCGGGACTCCGAAAGCATCCGCTCGGCCTCGGTCGAGGCGTGCGCGATGATCCGCTCGGCCTCGTCGCCGGCCGAGGTGAGGATCCGCGCCGAGGCCTCGCGCGCGTCGAGGAAGCGTGAGTCGGCCTCGGCGGCCAGCTCGTCGAGGCGGGCGCGGAGCTCACGCTCGGCCTCGCCTGCCCAGCGCTGCTGCTCGGCCCGCACCGCGTCGCTGGCCTTCTGGGCCTCGTCCAGGATCTGCCGTGCCTGGTTGTGCGCGTCTGCGCGGGTGCGGGCGGCCGACTCGGCGGCATCGCGGATGATCTGCTCGGCATCGGCGGTGGCGACCGGGGCAAGCGCCGCAGCCTCGAGGGCCGGTGCCGGCACCACGATCGGCTCGCGGAGGGCCAGCGCCTCCAGCTCCGCCTCCAACTCCGCACAGGTTCGGGTCGCCGCGTCGCGGACCGTCTCGGCCAGGGTGAGCCGGTCGGTGAGGATCTGCGCCGCCTCGCGGCTCTCGGCCAGCTGCTGGGTCAGCTCCGCCAGCTGGCGGCGCAGCTCGGCCGCGGCCTGCCGGTCGGCCTCTGCGAGCGCGAGCTGATCGGTCAGCTGGCTCACCTGCTGGTCGAGTGACTCGACCTGACGGGCCACCCGGTCGAGGAACGACGCGAGCTCCTGGGCCCCCTGACGGCGGTGGCTGAACTTCGCGGTGCGGATGTCGCTGGCGCTCAGTGGGCTGGTCATGACCGTCCGCCCCGTCCGCCCCGTCGCGCCCCGGCGAGCTGGGCGGCTCCAGCGAGCTGGGCGAGTCGGGCTCGGGCGAAGCCGTAGACCGTGGCGAGCACGCCGACGGTGATCGCCAGGGCACGCAGCGGCCCGTCGAACTGGCCGTGCAGTGGGCCGCGCAGGCCGGCGAGCACGCCCGCCGGCACCGTCGCGGTGAGGTAGGAGCGCTCGCTCGACAGCCCCTGCGTAGCGCCGGCGAGGCGCGCCACGGTGGCCTTGGAGCGGCCCTCCCCGACACAGCGGCGCAGGAAGTAACGCACCGTGGCGCGGTCGGCCGGCACGGTGTGCGTGACGCGGGCGCCCGGGAGGTAGCGCAGCGAGGCGCCGGGGCGGATCGACCCGGCCCTGATGCAGAGTTCGGTCTCCTCGCAGCCGGCGACGTCGGCGCCGACGCGGCCGAGCTCACCGGAGAAGCCACCGAGTTCGAGCAGCGTGCTGCGGCGCAGGGACATGTTCGCGCCGACGAAGTTGCGTACCGGGCCGGGCTCGCTCGGCATGCCGGAGTGACTGCAGCCCACGACCCAGTCGAACTCGGCGGGGAACCAGCGCGGCCGCCCGGTGACCCAGTGCGGCGTGACCGTGCCGCCCACCCCCTGCACGGCGTCGTCCCGGTAGCCACCGACCAGGGCGGCCAGCCAGCCGGGCTCGGCCCGGGCGTCGTCGTCGAGGAAGGCCACCACGTCACCGGACGCAGCGCGCAGGCCGACGTTGCGAGCGCCGGAGAGACCCTGACGATCGCTGTTGGCGAGCACCTTGACCCCGGTGAACGTGGCGCAGGCACGCTCCAAGAGCGGCGCGCAGTGGTCGATCACGAGCAGGAGCTCCAGCGCAGCCGGACGCTGGGTCAGTACCGAACCGACCGCCGCGCAGAGGTCGCTCCAACGTGCTTCGGTGTAGGCGCAGATGACGACCGACACCGAGACGGGCGGGGCGGGTGGGTCAGCGGCCGGGCGTGGGGTAGTACACCCGACCGCTGACGTCTGGGATCCGATGAGCTCTGGCACGTCGGGCTCAGGCACTCTCGAATCGGTTCAGGGGAGCAGGCGCCTCGACCGGCTCGTCCGCCCCGCTCAGCTCGCTCGGGCGGCTCAGCTCGCTCGGGCGGCTCAGCTCGGTCGGGGGATTTGGCACGATGACCGGTGCCGCGGCGACGATGTGCGGTGCCGGCGCTGATTCAGGGGCTGATGCAGGCGCAGCAGCGGCGGCCGGCTGACCGGTCGGGAGCGGTGGGATCGGACGCTGGATCGAGCCGGAGCGCTCCCGCAGCAGCATTCGCAGCACCCGCACGCCGTCCCGGATCGAGTTGAGGTTCGAGCTGCCGCTGCGGCGCGGCAGCTCGATGCTCGGCACCTCCGCGATCCGCAGCCCGGAGGTGATCGCCCGCACCGTCAGCTCGGTCTCGATCTCGAAGCCGCTCGAGGTCAGCCCCAGGTGATCGAGGTAGGCGCGCCGGAAGCCGAAGAAGCCATAGCAGAGGTCGGTGAGCTGCACCTGGAAGAACCGGTTGGCCAGGAAGAGCAGGCCGCGGTTGCCGAGCTTGCGGAACGGCGTGATGTCCAGCGAGCTCCCACCGCCGATGAACCGCGAGCCCTTGACGAAGTCGTAGCCGTGGTCGAGGAAGTAGAGGATCTGCGGGATCTCCTGCGGCAGCATGCTGCCGTCGGCGTCCATCGCGATGATCACGTCGCCGCTGGCCGCGTCGAAGCCCGCCCGCAGGGCGTGCCCCTTGCCCGGTGCCGGCTCGGTGATGATCCGGATGTCGGGCCGGCAGTTCAGCGCCATCAGGGTGGTGACGTCGGAGGACTTGCCGTCGACGAGGATCACCTCGCTGACGCAGTCGGGCAGGTTCTCCAGCACTACGGCCAAGTTGCGTGCCTCGTTACGTGCCGGGATCACCAGGCTCACCGTCGAGACGGTCTGGATCCGGTCGGTGGCACGGCGGTTACGGTCGGTGGCACGGCGGTTGTGGACGGGTGCGGTTTCGTCGCGGTCGCGGCGGTCGGCCTGCGATGACGGCATGGTCGCGTCTCCTGCTGTCTGTTCGGTCGTCGTGCGGGCGTCGGGACGACGGACTCTGGTGGAGCTGTCGTTCCCGCGGTGGAGGGCCGGTGCGGCCCTACGTCGATCGTGCGCGAGGGCGTGCGCAGTCACGACCGGCAGCCGGACCAGATTTCTAGTGGTTTTGACGGAGGTGGTCCGGTGGTCGTGCTGACCAGACTTGCGTCATGCCCGCCCCAACCCCTGCCACGCCCCTGCGGGTCGCCATGGTCACCCCACGTTTCGCCCCGCTGGTCGGCGGTGTGGAGACCCACGTGATGGAGGTGTCGACCCGGCTCGCGGCCCGCGGGGTAGAGGTCACCGTCTTCACGATCGCCACCGGCAGCGAGCCCCGCCGTCAGGTGCGCGACGGGGTCCTGGTCCGGCGGTTCCCGGCCCGGGTGCCCGGTGGGTTCTCCTGGGCGCTGAAGGCTGCGCTGACCCGTGAGGCCGGCGACTTCGAGGTGGTGCACGTGCAGGGTGTCCACACCGCGTTACCGGTGCTGGCCCTCGACGCCGCGCGCCGCGCCGGGTTGCCGACGGTGCTGACGTTCCACACCGGCGGCCACTCCAGCCGGCTCCGCACGGCGCTGCGTGCGGCCCAGTGGCGGGTGCTCCGCTCGCGGCTGCGCGGCGTCGACCGCCTGGTGGCGGTCTGCGACTACGAGGTCGAGTACTTCGGCGCCGCCACCGGCCTGCCGGCCGAGCGGTTCAGCATGATCCGCAACGGCGCCGAGCCGCTGCACGTCGACGCCGACGCCGCGCCGGCGGTGACCGGCTCGCCGCTGGTGCTCTCGGTGGGCCGGCTGGAGCGCTACAAGGGTCACCACCGGCTCATCGCCACCCTGCCCGAGCTGCTGCGACGGGCGCCAGGCGCGCACCTCGGGATCGTCGGCACCGGGCCCTACGGCGCGCAGCTGCGCAAGCAGGCCGACGCCCTCGGCGTGGGTACGGCGGTGTCCTTCACGTCCTTCGCCTCCGACCAGCGCGGCCAGCTCGGCACCCTGCTCGACTCCGCCGACGTGATGGCGCTGCTGAGCGACTACGAGGCCCACCCCGTGGCCGTCATGGAGGCCGTCGCGCTCGGCGTCCCGACCCTGGTGGCCCACGGCTCCGGCCTCACCGAGCTCTCCGCCCGCGGCCTCGTCGACGGCATCGACCGCGACAGCGAGCCGGAGCAGGTGGCCGACGCCCTGCTCAGGACGGCGAAGCGCGGACGCGCCGCGCCGCCGCCCGCGCTGCCCAGCTGGGACGACGCCGTCGAGGACCTCCTGCACGTCTACGCCCAGGTCACCCGATGAGGATCCTGCTCTGCGCGCAGTTCTACCCGCCGATCAACGGCGGCGAGGAGCGGCACGTCCGCAACCTCGCCCTCGCGATGTTCGGCCGCGGCCACGACGTCGATGTACTGACGATCGCCGCCGACGCCACCGCCGTGGGCGACACCGACGAGGACGGCGTCCGGGTGGTCCGGGTGGCCAGCACCGCGTCGCGGTTCCCGATCCTCTACAGCGACCACAGCCGCCCGCACTCGCTGCCCGTGTCCGACCCCGCGGTTCGCAGGGCCGCCTCGCGGCTGCTCGACGAGTCCGACTACGACGTCGTCCACGCGCACAACTGGATCGTCAGCTCGGTGCTGGAGGCTGCCGACGAGCGCGGTGTGCCGGTGATCCAGACGCTGCACGACTACAGCCACGTCTGCGCGATCAAGCGGTACATGCGCGACGGTGCCGAGTGCGCCGGTCCGTCGGTGCGCCGCTGCGCCACGTGCGCGAGCGGCCACTACGGCCTCGGCGGCATCCCGATCGCCGCTGCCAACCGGCTGGCCCGCGGCCGCCGCAACGCCGCAGTGTCGGAGTTCCTGGCGGTCAGCAGCGCGGTGGCGCTGCGCAACCAGCTGGCCGAGGGCTCCACGCCGTTCCAGGTGATCCCGAACTTCATCCCCGACGCGATCCTCGAAGATGCCGACGCCATCGCCGGGCCGGCCCGTGCCCAGGACCCGCTCGTCTTCGTCGGCGACCTGAGCCGGGATAAGGGCGTAGACGTGCTGCTGGCGGCCTACGCCCGCCTCGCCGACCCGCCGCCGCTGCTGCTCGCCGGACGCGTGGCCGACGCCGAGCTCACCCTGCCCCCGGGCGCGCGAGTGCTGGCCGAGCTCAGCCACCCGGCGGTGCTCGCCCTGATGCGCACGGCCCGCTGCGTGGTCGTCCCCTCCGTCTGGCCCGATCCGTGCCCGACCGTCGTGCTCGAGGCCATGGCGCTGGGACGCCCCGTGCTGGCCGCGGCCTCCGGCGGCATCCTCGACATGGTCGAGCACGGCCGTACCGGCTACCTCGTGCCCCCCGGTGACGCCGCTGCGCTCACCGCCGGACTGCGTGGCGTGATCGCCGACCCGGTGCGGGCACATCGTGTCGGCCTCGCCGGCCGCGAGGCAGTGGTGGCGTTCACCGACGGCCGCGTGGTGCCGCTCATCGAGTCGGTCTACCGCGACCACTCACCGATCTCCACCACGACGATGACCAAATCTCATCACTTCGGCGGTCGGCACTGAACGCCTCGCCGACCAGACTGAAAAGCATGAGCACCGGGATGACCGCAGCACCTGTGGCCGCAGGTCTGCGGATTCGCTCCGGCGTCGATCTGGTGGCCGTCTCCGACGTGGACAACGCCATCACCCAGTTCGGACAGCGCTATCTCGACCGCGTCTTCACCGCGCACGAGATCGAGAGCTGCGCGGGCCTGGCCCAGCGGGTGGCCGAGGGGCTGGCCGCGCGGTTCGCGGCCAAGGAGGCAGCCATCAAGGTGCTCCGCCCCCGCGACACACCGCTCGACTGGCGCTCGATCGAGGTGCGCCGCGACGCCGACGGGATCTGCACGCTGCAGCTCTCCGGCACCGCGCTGCTGCTCGCCGAACAGGCCGGCATCGTCGACATCTCCGTCGCGCTCTCGCACGAGGGCGACATCGCCACCGCCATGGTGGTGGCCCTCTGCGCAACGCCGCCGGAGGACCTGACCAGCACGACCGAAAGGGAGAAGTGATGGAACGCGAGATCCGACAGATCCTCGCCGCGCACGGTCGACTCGGTGTCGACGTCTACTCGCTGGACGCCGACGCCGACCTCTACCGCAACGGGATGACCTCCCATGCGAGCGTGAACGTGATGATCGGCCTCGAAGAGGCCTTCGACGTCGAGTTCCCCATCGAGATGCTGCGCCGTTCGACCTTCGAGTCGGTGGCCTCCATCGAGACGGCACTGAACAGCCTCACCGCGACGCTGGCGGGCTGACGACATGCGCCGGCGCATCGATCGCTTCTCCACCACGGCGGCCACCATCGCGGCTGAGGTCGCGGCGCCGGTCGCCGACCAGGTTGACGCCGAGGGGCGCTTCCCCAAGGAGTCGCTGGACGCGCTGCGCTCGGCAGAGCTGCTCTCGGCCTACGTCCCTACCGAGTTCGGCGGAGGCGGGGCGAGCCTGGCCGAGCTCGGCTCGGTCGTCGCCACGCTCGCCCGCTCGTGCGCCTCGACGGCGATGGTCTTCGCCATGCACCAGATCCAGGTGGCCTCGCTCGTGCGCCACGGCGACAACCCCGAGCTGCGTGACTACCTGCGCCACGAGGTGGTGGGGAGGCAGGCGCTGCTTGCCTCGGCCACCACCGAGCAGGGCATCGGCGGCGACGTGCGCAGCAGCAGCTGTGCTGTCGAGGAGTCGGGCGCCGGCTTCCACCTGACCAAGCAGTCCCCGGTGATCTCCTACGGCGAGCACGCCGACGCGGTGCTGGTCACCGCGCGCCGGACCGCCGACAGCCCGCCCGGCGACCAGGTGCTGGTGCTCTGCGCGCGTCCCGGTCTCGACCTCGAACCGGTGAGCGACTGGGACGCCCTCGGCATGCGAGGCACCTGCAGCAGGGGATTCGTGCTCCGGGCCGAGGGCCCGGCGTGGGCGGTGCTGCCAAGCGCCTACGCCGAGATCTCCAGCCGGACGATGCTGCCCGTGTCGCACATCCTGTGGGCGCACCTCTGGTGGGGCATCGCCGAGCAGGCCACCGCCCAGGCCCACGCCGTGGTCCGGGCCGAGGGTCGTCGAAAGATCGGCACCACCCCGCCGTCGGCGGTGCGGCTGGCCGAGCTGATGGCGGCGCTACTGCCCTTCGAGGCGATGGTGACCCGGGCCGCCGAGCACTTCGACGGGCTCGCGCCCGAGAGCGAGGAGCTCGCGTCGATGCGCTATGCCATCGACGCCAACTCCCTCAAGATCGCGGCCTCAACGAGCGTGGTCGACATCGTGAACCGGGCACTGCCGATCTGCGGTATGGCCGGCTACCGCGAGGACTCCCAGTTCCGGCTGGGCCGGCTGCTGCGCGACGCGCACAGCGCCGAGGTGATGATCGGCAACGACCGCATCCTCGCCAACAGCGCGCAGCTGCTGCTGATGGTGCGTGACCGATGACCACGCTGACGAACCGTCCCGCCGACCCGGCGGAGCTGGTGCTCGAGCAGCACCGCGCCTTCCGTGACGAGCTGCTCGCCGCCCGCCTGCTGCTGAGCACCGGAATCGACGGCCTCTACCTGCGCTCGGACCGCTTCGAGCGCATCGTGCGCGGAATCGACGCCATGGTCAGCCGGGCCGGCGCCGGCACGGCCGAGGAGACGCTGCACTTCCCGCTGCTCATGCCCCGTGAGGTACTGGAGCGCACCAACTACCCGCGCTCGTTCCCGAACCTCACCGGTGTGGTCTCCGGCTTCAGCGACCCGACCGCTGACCACGCGGCGCTCGTACAGGCCTTCGACAGCGACGACCGGGCCAGCTGGACGAACCTGCTGCGGCCCAGCGACCTGGCCCTCTGCTCGGCGGCCTGCCACCCGCTCTACCCGACCCAGCAGGGCACGCTGCCCGCCGAGGGGCGCGTGGTCGAGGTCTTCGGGCAGTGCTTCCGCCGCGAGCCGAGCATCGATCCGGCGCGGATGCAGTCCTTCCGCCAGCACGAGTTCGTCTACCTCGGCAACGCGGAGGGTGCCCGGGCCCACCGTGACGCCTGGATCGGACGGGCCCTGGAGCTGCACGGCCGGCTCGGGCTCAGCGTCGAGGCCGTCAACGCCAACGACCCCTTCTTCGGCCGCACCGGGCGGCTGCTGGCGGCCAGCCAGCTCAGCAACAGCCTGAAGATCGAGGTGGTCGCGCCGATCGCGGCCCCCAGCGCGCCCACCGCCATCACCTCGGCCAACCTGCACCTGGAGCACTTCGGCGAGGAGTTCGGGATCCACACCGCAACCGGCCAGGTGGCCCACACCGCCTGCGTCGGCTTCGGCGTCGAGCGAATCGCGCTGGCCCTCCTGCGCAGGCACGGCCTGGACCTGACAGGCTGGGACCCGCAGATCCGGCAGGAGCTGGCGCTGTGACCGCGGCACTGGGGCAAACTGCGGCGCAGGGGCAAGCTGCGGCGCTGGGGCAAGCTGCGGCGCTGGGGCTGCTCGATCCCGAGAGCTACACCCCGCACGCCCTGCACTCGTCCGACCGCATCTGGGGCGAGACGAACTGCTACGTCGACGTCCTCATCGAGCTCCTGCACTCGCTCGGCCTGGAGCCGAACGCGATCAACGCCTACCTGCTTGCGGCCGACTTCGAGGGCGACCAGTGGACGTTCGTGAAGCCGCCGCCCGAGGACCTGCGGCGGCTCTACGGCATCGAGATCGCCGAGCTGAACGTCTGGCGGCCGGTGCTCGACCACCTGACCGAACAGCTCGACCTCGGCCGCCTGATCACCGTCGAGGTCGACGCCTTCCACCTGCCCGACACCCGCGGCGTCGCCTACGGCCTCGACCACGTGAAGACGACGATCGTGCCCGCCGACCTCGACCTCGGTCGGCGGCGGCTCGGCTACTTCCACAACGCCGGGTTCTACCGCGTCGACGGTGCCGACTTCGATGCGCTGCTGGAGGTGCCCGAGGACCCGCGCCGGCTGCCGCCCTACGTCGAGGTGATCAAGTTCGCCGGCCCGCACCGGGACCCCGATCAGCTGCGCGACATCGCGCGCGGGCTCGTCGACGACTACCTCGCGCGCCAGCCGCTCGACAACCCGGTGCTGCGCCTCGGTGAGCGGATCACCGCCGATCTCGACTGGCTCGTCGAGGCCGACATGGAGACCTTCCACCGCTATGCCTTCGGCACCTGCCGGCAGAGCGGCGCGACCGCCGAGCTGCTCGCCGACTTCGTCACCTGGCTCTATGGCGCCGACGCCTCGGCGGCGGCGTTCCGGGCGGCGGCCGAGGCCGCGCGGGCGCTCCAGTTCAACCTGGCGCGCGCAGTGCGGCACCGCCGCTACGACGTCACGACCCCGCTGACCGGGATGGCCACAGCCTGGGAGACGGCGATGGGCCTGCTCCGTGAGAGCCATGGCCGTTGATCTGCTTCGTGACGTCGAGTGGGAGCTGCACGAGTGCCCGCCCGGTTCGATCGAGCATCCCAAGGCGCTGACCGGCGAGCTGGCCTGGCTGCCGGCCACCGTTCCGGGCACCGCCGCGGGTGCCCTGCGCGCCGCCGGCGAGGCCGACTGGCGCAGCCGTGACTACGACGCCTCGGACTGGTGGTTCCGCGCCCGCTTCGCGGCCGAGACGACCACCGCGCACACGCTGACGATCGGCGGGCTGGCCACCGTCGGTGAGGTCTGGCTCAACGGTGAGCTGCTCTGGACGACGCAGAGCATGTTCGTCGGCACCACCGTGGAGGTGCCGCTACTGGCCCGGGAGAACGAGCTCGTCGTGCGCTGTGCCGCCCTGGCGCCGGTGCTGGCCGAGCGGCGGCCGCGGGGCCGCTGGCGCACCGCGCTGGTGGCGGCGGCGAACCTGCGCCACGTACGCACCACGCTGCTCGGCCGGATGCCGGGCTGGGCCGGGCAGGCGCCGCCGGTGGGTCCCTACCGCCCGATCACCCTCACCCCGCGCAGCGAGGCGACGGTGCAGCGCCGCCTCTCCGCCACGGTCGAGGGCGCCGACGGGCTGCTGCGCGGCACGCTGCTCGCCGACCATGACCCGGGGCCGGCGACGCTCGTGGCCGGCGTACAGCGGCTGCCGGTGCGCTTCGAGACGGACGAGGACGGCTGGTCGGCACGCTTCGACGTGCGGCTGCCCGGCGTCGAGCTCTGGTGGCCGCACACGCACGGCGACCAACCGCGCTACGCCCTTCGGCTAGAGACCTCGGCAGCGGTGCACGACCTCGGCACGGTGGCCTTCCGGAGCGTCACCCTGGACACCAGCGACGGCGGCTTCACCCTCTCCGTCAACGGTGTCGAGGTCTTCTGCCGGGGCGCGGTGTGGATGCCGCTGGACCCGATCGCCGTGACGGTGCCGGCCGAGCAGACCCGCGCCGCCGTGCTCTCTGCCCGTGCGGCGAACCTGAACATGCTGCGCGTGCCGGGCACCACGTTCTACGAGGGCGCCGACTTCTTCGAGGCCTGCGACGAGCTCGGGGTGCTCGTCTGGCAGGACTGCATGCTCGCCAACCTCGACCCCTCCGAGGAGCCCGCTGTGCTGGCCGGTCTCGCCGACGAGCTGGAGCAGCTCTGCGTGTCGCTGCAGGGGCGACCCAGCCTGGCCGTGCTCTCCGGCGGCAGCGAGGTCGAGCAGCAGGCGGCGATGTCCGGCGTGGCGCGCGAGCGCTGGCACAGCCGGGTGCTCGACGAGGTGATCCCCGGGCTCGTCGCGCAGTGGCTGCCCGAGCTGGTGACGATCGCTTCCTCGCCGACTCGGGGAGCGCTGCCGTTCGTCAACGACGTCGGCGTGGCGCACTACTTCGGGGTCGGGGCCTACCTGCGCCCCCTGGAGGATGCCCGCCGCAGCGGCGTGCGCTTCGCCGCGGAGTGCCTGGCCTTCGCGATCCCGCCGGAGACGGCGGTTGGCGAGCACGCCGCCTCGCCGGTGGTCGGTGGGCCGGCGTGGAAGGCTGCGGTACCGCGTGACGCCGGTGCCTCCTGGGACTTCGACGACGTGCGCGACCACTACGTCCGCGATCTCTTCGGGGTCGACGCGGCCACCCTCCTCGCGACCGACCCGTGGCGCTATCTGGACCTGGGCCGGGCTGCCGTCGTCGAGTGCGTCACGGCCACCTTCAGCGAGTGGCGGCGCAGCGACTCGCCCTGCGCCGGTGCCCTGGTGCTGAGCCTGCGTGATCTGGTCCCGGGCGCCGGCTGGGGCCTCACCGACGCCTCCGGCCGCCCCAAAGCGGCGTGGTTCGCGCTGCGCCGGGTGCTTGCGCCCGTGGCGCTGCTGGCCACCGACGAGGGGCTCAACGGCCTGCGCCTGCACTGTGTCAACGACACTGCGACCGACCTCGACGCCACGCTGCGGCTCCGCCTCTTCGTCGCTGAGCATGCGGTGGAGCAGGTCGAGTTGCCGGTGCTCGTACCGGCGCGAGGCGGTGCCGTCGTCGACACTGCCGGCGCCTTCGACGGCTTCCGTGACCTCACCGCCGCGTACGGCTTCGGCCCGAGCCCGTACTCGGCGGTGCTCGCCGAACTGCTCGACGCCTCCGGTCGGGTGCTCGGCGACGTCGTCTGGGTGCCGGGCCCGCGCGACGTCACCCCCGACCCCGACCTGGGCCTGCGGGCGACACTGTGCACGGTCGACGGTCAGCCAGTGATCGTCTGCACGGCCCGGCACACCGCGCGCTGGGTGTCGCTGCACGTGACGGGCGGCACCGTCGCCGACTCCTGGTTCCACCTCGCCCCGGGGGTCTCCCGCAGCGTCGCCGTCGACGCCGCCGGGGAGATCACCGGCACGATCAGCGCCGTCAACGGGGTGGGGGCAGCGCAGATCCAGGTCGAGGCCACGCGATGAGCCAGCACCCAACGTGGTTCGGCCCCGCGGAGCGCCCGCTCTTCGGCTGGCTGCACGTCCCGGAGGGCGGCCTTGCCCGCGGTGCCGTGGTCTGCTGCCCGCCGCTCGGGGTCGAGGCGGTGGCTGCGCACCGCGCACTGCGCGAGCTCGCGCTGTCGCTGGAGGCCGCCGGCTACGCCGTACTGCGCTTCGACTACGCCGGCACCGGCGACTCGGCCGGCGCAGGACTCGGCGTCGCCGACTGGGTCCAGAGCATCCGGGTGGCCGTCGAGTACGTCCGCGACTGTGGGCTCTCGCGCGTGGGGCTGGTGGGGATGCGGCTGGGTGCCACGCTCGCTGCCGAGGTGGCCGGCACCGTCGACGCTGCTGTCTTCTGGGATCCGTGCAGCTCCGGACGGGCCTTCATCCGCGAGCACCAGCTGCTGCGCGAGGCGAGCGTCGGCGGGCAGGTGCTGCCCCGGACCGACGCCGCCGACGGGTCGGTCGAGATCCTCGGCTCGGTCTTCTCCGCGCCGGTCGTGGCGGGGCTGCGCGGGCTCGACTTCGGCCGCTCCGTGCGGGCGGCGGCCGCCGCCCGCACGCTGGTGCTGACCCGCCCCGAGCAGGCCATACCGGAGCCGTGGCGGCAGGCGCTGCCGTCGGCACAGTGGGGGCTGGCGCGCGGCCAGGGGGAGCTGCTCGACGTCACCGCCGACCTGGCCCAGCTGCCCACCGCCACGGCCGGCCTCATCCGTTGGTGGTTGGAGCGGACGCTGGACGGCCCGCTCGAGACGGTGACGCCCCTACTGCGCCGATCGGCCGAGCTGACGCTGGAAGGGCGGGTGGTGGTCGAGGAGCTCGTGGAGGTCGGCCCCACCGGCCTCTTCGGCGTCCTTGCCCGGCCTGCCCAGGGCGAGCCCGCCGGCTCGGTACTCGTCTTCACCAACGCTGGCCTCATCGACCACACCGGCCCGGCCCGGCTCTGGGTGGAGCGCGGGCGCAGCTACGCCTCGGTGGGCATCCCCACCCTGCGGCTGGACCTGAGCGGGCTCGGCGACAGCCCGACCCACCCGGCGCAGCGACGCGACATCCCGCATCCCTATGAGGCGCTGCAGGACCTCGCCGACACGGCCGAGTCGCTGCCGCAGCTGCTGGGCGCGCCCGCCGACCTGGTCCTCGCGGGGCTCTGCTCCGGTGCCTACCACGCGATCGAGGGGGCGCTGGCCGGCCACGCGCAGGGTGTCATCGCCCTCAACCCGCTGCTCGGCTTCGAGCCGCCGCGGCCGAACACCGAGGTGCGGCTGGAGGCTGCCGTGCCGTTGCGGCCCTGGGCCGATCGGCTGCGCCGCATCGACGCACTGGCCCGCTTCGCCGAGTACCGGCTGCCGCCGCTGATCTGGTGGCTGCTCGACGTGCTGCGCATCCAGCGGCATCAGGCGCACGGGCTGCAGCAGCTGGCTGAGCGGGCAGTCCCGACCCTCGTGCTCTGCGGTGACGCCGAGGCACGGCCGTTCCTGCGCCGGGCCAAGGGAGTGATGCGGCGGCTGCGGCGCGGCGGGATCGTCCAGTTCGAGCTGCTGCCCTCGATCGACCACACGCTCTACGGCGCGGAGGCGCGGCAGCGCACGGTGGCCCGGCTCGACGCCTACGTCCTCTCGCGCTACGCCGCGCCGCCGGACTCCTCGGCGTTGAGCTATCGCACGATCGTCGACGCCAGTGACGAGCGGCCGGGTCGCCTGCCCCGGCCCCGCGCCGCGGCGGTGGCCGAGCTGCCGGTGAGCTCGCGCTTCGCCCTGGTCGCGCTGATCGGTCTCTTCGGCCTGGCGCAGCAGTACCTCGGTCAGCTGCTCGGAGAGGCCGGCGCGCTCGGGGCTGCTCAGGCGCTCTTCGTCGTCGGGCTCGTGCTGATCTTCGTGCCGTCGGTGTGGCGCATGCTCGGCCGCGGGGTGCCGCGGCGCGAACGGCTCGGCATCGCCCTCCTGTTGACGATGCTGCTGGCCGCCTCGAACCTGCTCCTCGGCGCGCGGCCCTTCACCGGCTTCGACGAGGTCGAGCATCAGGTGACGCTCTGGCAGCTCGGGCACGGCCACACCCTCAGCGGTGTCGGGGCGCACGCCGGTCATCCCGGGGTCGAGCTGGCCGCGCTCGCCGGGCACTGGCTGGCCGGCGTGCCGGTGGGCGTCAGCGCCGTGGTTGCCACCGTCGCCGGACGGTTGCTCCTCGTGCTCATGGTCTTCCTGCTGGTGGAGCGGGCGCTGGGCTCGTCCCGCGCGGCCTCGATCGCGGTCGTCGCCTGCCTGGCGACGCCGCAGTTCTATGCCTTCAACGCGCCGCACACCGTGGCGACGATCGGGCTGACGTTCGCGGTGGGCGTGATCTACCTGACGGCCCGTGCCGCTGCCACGCCAGGCCTCCGGTGGGGGCTGATCGCGCTCAGCGCGGCCGCGCTCGCCGGCCTGGTGCTCTGCAGCGCGCTGGTGAGCGTGGTGACGGTCGGCGGACTCGTCCTGGTTGCGGCCGCGCTGCTCGTGCTGCGCCGGGCCGCGGCACGTGCCGTCGGTGCGGTGGCGTTGCTCGGCATGGCGCTGCTCGGGGGCTGGACGGCGCTCGTCGTCACCCACCTGCAGCCGGGCACCCCGGATTCGCTGCGCCAGCGGATCAGCACCCAGCTCTTCGGCGCCGCCGTTCCGGCCGCCTTCCGGGGCCCGGCAGACCGCAGTGCCCCGGGCTGGCAGCAGCTGGCCGTGCCGGGCGCCGCGCTGGCCGTCGTCGTCCTGCTGCTGGTCAACCGGCGGCTGCGGGCCCGGGTCCGCCCGGTGGCGCTGCTGCTGCTGGCGGTCGCGGCCTTCGGGGTCACCACCGTGGTCAGCGTGGGCCCGGACTGGAGCTTCACCCCGGGGCATCAGCCTGCCGCCACGGCCGCGCGGGCGGTGGACCCGGGCGGGATC
>JAOPUX010000270.1 GCA_025963285.1 Jatrophihabitans sp. | reverse complement strand
CGTTTTTTTCAGTGAACGGTCAGATACCAGCTGAAAGTCGCCCTTAACAACCATCAACCCGAATACCTGGGTTGGGTCGGTTATTTTGGCGCTGGTTGTTGAAATTTGAACCCGGGTAGCCTCATCTGCCAGGAGTTTGCCGCTGAAGTGATATTCGCCGTTTTTTACCTCCGAGCTGTCTAATGATTTAGCCAGCACGCCTGTATGCACTGGTTCAACCAAATAAATTTTTGAGGGTATCGTCGAAAAATTTTCAAGTTTGCCGGTGATGGTATATTGAAGGTCTTGCGCCTTTACGCTTGCTGCCAAAATGAGCATAGCACAGGCCAGAAAAAGCTTTTTGATACTTTTCATATAAATTTCAGATAAAAGATAGTACGTGTTTTTTTTTAGCGCCGTGCACACGGCACTCTTTTTTATTTTAATTATAACCGGGGTTTTGAACCAGATTAGGGTCAAGGGACACATCGCTGGAAGATATCGGCCACAACTGCTTAAAACCAGCCCAGGTACCCCCTTTTAGCGGAGCAGTGACATTCATCACCATGTCGATTTTCCCGGTGCGCTTTAAATCGAAGAACCTGTGGCCAGACTCCGAGAAAAGCTCGCAGCGGCGTTCATTTTCTGTCGCAGCCAGTAGATCGCTTTGGGTCGCAGCTGGTGTATTGGGTAGGCCGGCACGTGTACGAATAACATTCAGATCCGCCTGCGCCCCCGGAACATTATTTTGCTGCGCGCGCGCCTCGGCGCGGATCAGGTAGATCTCGGCTAGCCTGGCAATCACATTGGCTTCAACACCGTTAACGCTAGATTTGTTTTTGTTAGAGAAGTTGTAGGTTGTATTCGTGTTTTTGTCAAGGGTGGCCCTTACCCAGTTTATAAAGCGCAAGTCGCCGCTGTCAAATACGTTTCGCTGCGCATCACTTAAACAAGCGACGGCATCATAGGTCAGGATAGTTTGCGGGCTCGTTATAACGGCGGGCATACCGCCGTTATAAACGTTATAATCCAGAACGAAACCGGAGCCGGTAGGCGCTAAACCCCAAATTGTCTCAGTATTTCCGGCAACAATAAATGTTTGCGCCGGGGGCATCAGCTTAAATAAGGCGGTATTGTTAATAATAGCTGTTGCCTGGGCTTCGGCGTTTGTCCAGTCCTTCGTATACAGGTAAGCCCGTGCCAGTATCGTTTCGGCCATGTATTTGTTGGGCCTTGCGCGGCTGGCGGTGGTTGCACCGGTGCCATCGCGAAAATCAGCGGGCAATAGGGAGGCCGCCGTTTTCGCATCGGCAATAATTTGTGCGTATACCTGGGCCGGCGTACTCCTGAAAAGTGCGTTGGTGATCCTGTAATCAGAAACGAGGGCCAAAGGTACGCCGCCGTATAAATTCACCAGGTTAAAATACAGCCAGGCGCGGGTGGCGTAGATTTCGCCCAGGTATTGATTTTTATTTACAATAAGCGCCTTTGAACCGTTAATACCCTCTATGGCTATATTGCAGGAGCTGATTTGCCTGTATAAACCCGACCAGGTGCCTGCTGTGTTTGCATCTGTTATATTATCGGTATAAAATGGGATAGTAAATCCCAATGGATTGGTTTGGATGCTTGTAAGCTCATCGGTATATAGCCCGGAGCAAAAACCTATGCCGCTGCCCCCTGCAACATAGCTGTTATTGACCATATCGAAGAAAATACCTGTGGCAACGGCAGCTACGGATACATCATTATCAAACACGCCCTGTGCCGCGATCTGATCGGTTGGGAGCGGTACATCCAAAAATTTTTTACAGCCTGTAGCCGGTATTATTAAGGCTGCTGTACATACTAAAAGGCGAATGACCGAACTATTAATTTTCAAAATATTTTTCATGACTTATATTTTATAAAGTGATGTTAAAACCGGCGACAAAAACCCGCAGGGGACCTAAAGAAAAAGGATTAAGATTTTCCGGGTCGAGATCTTTATACTTAGAAATGGTCAGCAAATTCTGTCCCTGTAAATAAAAGCCTAATTTCCTGATCCCGGCTTTGGCCAGCCAATTTCCGGTAAAATCGTAATTGATGTTTACATTGTTTAACCGCGCATAGGTTGAACTGGTATAAGCGCCGGTACTATTGTGGTAAGCACCTTGGCTAAAAAAACCAGCAATATCCTGCGAAGGCCTAGGCTGATCTGTGATGTCCCCCGGCTTTTGCCAGCGCCTTAGTGCACTTACCAAAGGGTTCACATTGAATTGACCAGCGGGCAGGATTTGATAACTGTCCATTGTCGGCGCCATACGCTTGGTGAAAGTAAAGAAGAACCCGGCTGAAAGATTTTTGTAAGAAAATGTATTTCCGAGGCCGCCATAGTATTTGGGGGCTAAATCTACAAATACAGTACGGTCCGTCACGCTGTTCAGGTTCGTACCATCGTAATCTACCGTAACACCCTGGGCATTTATAAAATTATAATGACCGGTTTGAGGGTTAACACCTGCATATTTGATCAGCATCATACCCGTAACAGGTTTGCCTAAACGATAGTTAGGAAATCCCGGGTTAATACTGTTTCCATCCGCCAGGCCGGGGAACGATACCAGCTTGCTCTTTGGTATACTTATATTGAAAGCGGTGGTCCATTTAAAATTACCGGTTTTGATATTGATTGTATTCAGTGTGGCCTCATACCCCCAGGTCAGTAATTGGGCATCGGGCGTGTTTGTAACTACATTAAAAAAACCGGTTACGGATGATAGCGCCTTTGACAACAATGGATCTTTGGTCCAGGCCCTGTAATAGCTTCCGTCAAACTCAATACGCCCCTGCAGAAACTGGAGGGTGAGCCCCAGCTCTTCACTGCGCTTGGATTCCCAGTGCAAGTCGGGATTGGCGATGCGGGCTGGCGCCAGGCCGATGCTACCGGCGTAAGGATTCCTGATCCCAAAGGTATTCAGGTATTGATAACTGCCGATCTGATCGCCACCGGAAGTGCCGTAACTGGCGCGGAGCTTGGCAAAATTAATTACCTTTTCGACCGCCTTCATCCAGGGCTCTTCACTAACTATCCATGCCCCTGCTGCCGAGCCGAAGTTACCGAAACGGTGGTCGTTACCAAAGGCGGTTGTGCCGTCG
>JAOPUX010000149.1 GCA_025963285.1 Jatrophihabitans sp. | reverse complement strand
CGGGCGGCGGGGCAACCGGCGAGGAGTCGAACGTGCGCTGCGGAATCCCACCGCGGAAGGGCTCCAACGGCCGATGCGCCGCGGCGGCCGGAGCGGACGCAGCCGGAGCGGTCTGAGCCGGAGCAGTCTGAGCCGAGGCCGCAGCAGCCCGAGCGGCTGCGGGCGCTGCGGCTGCGAGAGCTGCAGCTGCGGGAGCTGCGGCTGCGGGAGCTGCGGCTGCGGGAACTCCCGTCGGCGTGGCCGGGGCCGTCCGAGGGGTAGGCGGGGCGGGCGGCGCGATTGGCCGCTGCGGCGCGCTCTCGCGAATCTCCTCGGCCTCGACGTCGATGGCATCGAAGGTGTCGACCGAACCGTCGCCGAGCTGGCGAACCTTGAGCTGACGGACCTCTCGCTGCAGCGCCTCGAGGTCGGAGCCGAACAGCCGTGTCGTCTCGGTGCGCTCGAGGCGGAGTTGCCCACCGACCTTCTCCAGGATCTCGGCGCGCAGCGCGCTGACCTCGCTGCGCAGGCCGGCCAGCTCGCGGCCGACGCTCTCCTGCACCTCACGGCGCAGCATCGCCTCGAGACGTGCCTGGAACTCCCGCTGGGCAGCGGCATCCTGAGCTCGGGCCAGCGCGGCGTCGCTGCGGATCCCGAGCGCGGTGCCGGGGTCGGCCACCGCTGCCTGCTGATGGTCCTGCCTGCTGCCGAAGACCGAGCAGGCCCCGAGCAGCAGCCCCCAGAGACCCGTGAGGACGCCGATCTCGATCCGCTTCTGCGAGGTGCTCGTGACGATCAACCAGATCGCCACGCCACCGAGTACGACGGCCGCGGCGAACCCGAACGCACGCAGCAGCGCGACACCTCGGCGCGGCTCGGCCGCGCGACTGGTTTCGGTGCTCGCCATCGGCACAGTCTAGATGCCCACCCGGGCTCGGCCCGCACCAGTCATCGGTCGGCTTGGGGCTCGTCCCGGTCGCGATTCGGGTCGAGACCGGCCCGTTCGAGGAGCAGCCCGGCGACGGCTGTGAGCAGCGATGCCGCCAGCAGCAGGGCGCCGACGCGCGCGTCGTGGGCTGCCGCGCGGACGGTCCCCGCGTCGGGGAGCACCCGGAAAAGCAGACCTCCCGCGGCCCCCGCGACCGCCGCCCCGACCACGGCAGAGGCCTTGCCCAGGGCCACACAGCGGGCGATCACGATCGCGGCCATCGGCGTGGCGCCCGGGATGTGCCGCACGGCGGCCCGTACCCGTCGGGCCGCGACCAGCTCCGCGACGGCCAGGGCCGCGAGCGGGACCGGGACGGCGTAGCCCAGCGGCGGGATCGATTCATAGGAGACTCGTAACACCAGGTAGCTGGCCAGGCCGACGGTCAGGAAGGGCACCAGCAGGTCGAGCAGCCCGGTGCGTCGCATCGGCGGGCCGCTCACACCAGCACCGCGCCGGGTTGTAGCCGCACCCCGTCCCGCTCGCCGGCCGGGAGCGCCTCGACGAGTTCAGCGACCGGTACTCCCGCGAGCACCGCCTCCGGAGCGGCTGCCAGCCAGGGCACGAGCACGAAGGCACGCTGCGCCGCGCGCGGGTGCGGGAGCGTCAGCACGGGGTCGTCGCTGTGCAGGTCGTCGACGGCCACCACGTCGACGTCGAGCGTCCGTGGCCCCCAGCGGGTCTCCCGGGTCCGCCCAGCGGCCCGTTCGGCCGCATGCGCCCGGCTGAGCCACTCCGACGGCGAAGCCGCGTCGTCGGCGGCGATCACGATCGCGTTGAGGTAGTCGTCCTGCGGCACCGGGCCCCAGGGCGCCGTCCGGTACACCGGCGACACCGCCACCAGCCACGGACGGACGGCGTCGACCACCGACTGCAGGGCCGCGAGACGGTCGCCGAGGTTCGCGCCGATGGAGAGCACGGCCACGCTCATCTCTCGCGCCGGATCTGCACCGCGACGTCGCTGAAGGTCAGCGGAATCGGCGCCTGGGGCTTGTGCACGGTCACCACGGCAGCCTGCACTCGGTCGTCGCTCAGGCAGACGTCGGCCAGCCGCTGGGCAAGCGTCTCGAGCAGGTTCACCGGTTCACCGGCGATCACCGCCGCCAGCCCCTCGGCCAGCTCGCCGTAGTGGACGGTGTGGGTGAGGTCGTCGGTGCCCGCGGCCGTCGCGGTGTCCAGCTCCAGCTCGACGTCGACGACGAAGTCCTGCCCGTCGCGCCGTTCGAAGTCGAAGACGCCGTGATTGCCCCGCACCGTCAGCCCGGTGAGCAGGATGCGGTCCGTCATGGCAGCCACCGCTGGATCGCCGCCACCGCACGGGCAGCATCGACGGAGGGCAGCACGTCGTGCACGCGCACACCCCAGACCCCGCGGAGGGCGGCGAAGGTCGTGATGGCGGTGGTGGCGTGCTCACGACGGTCGACGTCGCGAGGCGTGCCAGCTTCGGTGGCGAGCAAGGCCCCCAGGAACGACTTGCGCGAAGCCCCCAGGAGCACCGGCAGCCCCAGCCCGAGCAGCACGTCGAGGTTGGCCAGCAAAGCCCAGTTGTGGGCAGCGGTCTTGGCGAAGCCGAGCCCCGGATCGATCACCAGCCGGGCCGGGTCGACGCCCGCCGCGACAGCGGCGTCGACGCGACGACAGAGCTCATCCCGGACATCGGTGACGACGTCGTCGTAGCGGGCCAGCTGCTGCATCGTGTCGCTGTGTCCACGCCAATGCATCAGGATCCACGGGCAGCCCGCCTCGCGGACCACGCGGACCATGTCGGGGTCGCCGAGACCGCCCGATACGTCGTTGACGACCCCGGCGCCGGCCGCCAGCGCTGCCTCGGCCACCGCGGCGCGATAGGTGTCGACGGAGACCGGTATCCCCAGCGCCTGCAGCTCGGTGATCACCGGCAGCACCCGCCGGATCTCTTCGACAGCATCGACGCGGCGGGCTCCCGGACGCGTCGACTCGCCGCCGACGTCGATCAGGTCGGCGCCCTCGGCACGCATCTGCACCGCGTGCTCGACCGCCGCATCCACCCCTGAGTAGCGGCCTCCGTCGGAGAAGGAGTCCGGCGTGACATTCAGTACGCCGACGACGACCACGCGATCCTCGCGGGCGGGGAGCACGGGCTACCGCCCGAGGATGAGGCTGAGCGCTTCGGCGCGGGTGCGCTGATCCTCCTGGAAAATCCCGCGCACCGCCGACGTCATGGTGGTGCTGCCCGGCTTGCGGACACCGCGCATCGCCATGCAGAGATGCTCGGCCTGCACGACGACGATCACCCCGCGAGGACTCAACCGGTTCATCACCGCGTCGGCCACCTGGGTGGTGAGACGCTCCTGCACCTGTGGGCGGCGGCCGTAGAGGTCGACCACCCGGGCCAGCTTCGACAGGCCGGTGATGCGCCCGTCGAGCCCCGGGATATAGCCGACGGCAGCAGTACCGTGCCATGGCACGAGATGGTGCTCGCACACCGAGTAGAGCGGGATGTCCTTCACCAGCACGAGCTCGTCGTGCCCCTCGTCGAAGGTCGTCTCGAGCACCTCGGAGGGATCGACGAAGAGGCCGCCGAAGATCTCGGCGTAGGCGCGAGCCACCCGGCCGGGCGTCGCCTTGAGGCCCTCCCGATCCGGGTCCTCGCCGACCGCGATCAGCAGCTCACGGACCGCCGCAGCCGCCCGCTCGAGGTCTACCCCCGAGCCCACAGCCCCCGTCTCGCTCACGCCGGAACTCCGTTCCGTCGGCCAAGCCCTACACCCATGGCTCGCTCGCTGCGCTCGCTCACGCCGGAACTCCGTTCCGTCGGCCAAGCCCTACACCCATGGCTCGCTCGCTGCGCTCGCTCACGCCGGAACTCCGTTCCGTCGGCCAAGCCCTATACCCATGGCTCGCTCGCTGCGCTCGCTCACTGGGGCTGGTCGAAGGCCGAGCCGGCCGGAGGCGTCGACCCGGTCTGCGGGCCGAAGGCGCCCGGCTGGGCGGCGGGTGCGCCGTTCGAGCCGTGCGCGCCGTTGCCATTGCCGTTGGAGCCGTTCGAGCCGTTGGTGTTCGCGTTGCCGTGCGTGCCGCCCTTGAGCAGGGACGGCGGGATCTCGATCGGCGGGCGGTCACTCGGCGTGCGCTTGCCGAAGCCCGAGAAGGTGCTGTGGGGCGGGCGCTTGCGGACCGGAGCAAGGATGCGCTCGAGGTCGGGCTTGTTGAGCGTCTCCTTCTCGACGAGTTCGAGGACGAGCGCGTCGAGCTGCTCGCGGTACTGCACCAGGATCTCCCACGCCTCGTCGTGCGCCGCCTCGATGAGGCCGCGCACCTCGCCGTCGATGTCGGCGGCGACGCGTTCGGAGTAGTCGCGCTGGTGGCCGTAGTCGCGTCCCATGAACGGTTCGGCGTCGCCGGTGCCGTACTTGACGGCACCGAGCTTGGAGCTCATGCCGTACTCGACGACCATCGCCCGGGCCAGTGCTGTGGCCTTCTCGATGTCGTTGGAGGCGCCGGTGGTGGGCTCGTGGAAGACGAGCTCCTCCGCGGCACGGCCACCGAGGGCATAGACGAGCTGGTCCAGGATCTCCGAGCGCGTCTGGGTGTAGCGGTCCTCCAGCGGCAGCACGAGCGTGTGCCCGAGCGAGCGCCCACGCGGCAGGATCGTGACCTTGTGCACCGGGTCGAGGTTCGGCATCGCCCACGCGGCCAGCGCGTGACCGGACTCGTGATAGGCGGTGACCCGCTTCTCCTTGTCGCTCATCGCCCGCGTCTTGCGCTCGGGGCCGGCCATCACGCGTTCGATGGACTCCTCGAGCGCCTGCGTCGTGATGAGGCGGCCGTTGTTGCGCGCGGTCAGCAGGGCGGCCTCGTTGATGACGTTGGCGAGGTCGGCACCGGTGAAGCCCGGGGTTCGCCGCGCGATGA
>JAOPUX010000263.1 GCA_025963285.1 Jatrophihabitans sp. | reverse complement strand
TCGTTAGGTTCTGCGTCGCGGGGCTGCCCTTGACGGCGCTGTTGTAGTACCCGACGACCTTCGTCGTGACGTCGGTGATGTTGCCGCTGAGGTCGACGCCGGCGGCGTCGGCGAGGGCCTGGAGCTTCTGTGTGGACAGGCCAGTCGCGGCGCTCATGTCGAGCAGGTTCCGGTTCATCGCGTCGCCCTTGGCGACGACCTGGTCGAAGGTGTTCGCGGTGTCGCTGAGGGCCTTGTTGCCGCGCAGGAACCCGCCGGACACGAGCGCCCATGAGGTCTGCAGGACGTTGCCCTTGCCGGCGACCTTCAGCTCCTTGTCGCTGAACGCCTCGAGCTGGTTCGCGGCGTCCTGCAGGCCCTTGGTGGTGTTGATGTCCTTGCGGGCCAGGAGCTTCTCGGTGATCTGGTCGGCGTCGCGGGCGCCCTGCCGGTAGCCGCTGAGCTGCGCCTCGAGCTCGGTGATGGCGACGGTGATCGCGGCGGTCCCGAGCGCGGCGCGGCCGAGCGCGCCCTTCAAGCCCATGGAGCCGTTGGTCAGCTCGAGGATGGTGGCGTTCGCTGCCTTGAGCTTCGGGATCATCGCGAGGGCGGCGCCGCCGAGGACGAGCGTCGCGCCGGACAGCCCGACGGTGGCGGTCGCGCCGGCCTGCAGCGGGGCGGGGAGGTCGGCGTAGGCGTTGAGGGCGAACGTGGCGGCCTTCGCGCCGTCCCGCAGGACTCCGTTGGTCTGGGAGCCGCCCTCGATGATGTCGCGCTTGAACGCGGCGCCGAGCTTGGTCAGGTCACCCTTGAGGTTGTCCATCTTCCCGGCGGCCTGCTGCGCCGCGAAGCCGCTGTCGTCGACGCTCTTGACCCAGTTGGCGTTGACCGCCGCGCCGTCCTTCATCAGGATGTTCGCGCCCTGGATGGCGTGCGCGCCGAAGATCTGGCCGAGCGCGAAGTTCCGGGCCGACTCGCTCAGCCCGCCGAAGCTGGTCTGGAGGCGGCCGGCGAGGACCGACGAGGAGACCATGTGCCCGTTGGCGTCGTAGAGGCTGAGCCCGTACTTGTCCATGAGGTCCTTGGCCTTCACGGACGGCGCGGCGAGCTGCAGCAGCATCTGCCGGAGCAGCGTGCCGCCCTTCTCGCCGATCTGGGCGTTCTGCGCGAACTCCGACAGGGTCCCGACGGTCTCTTCGAGATTCCAGCCGAATTGGGCCGCGACCGTCCCGGAGGAGGACAGGGCTGTGCCGAGGTCCCCGACGCTGCCGAGGGCCTTGTCCGCGCCGGCTGCGAGGAGGTCCGCGATGTGGGGGACGTCCTGGCCGGTCAGCTTGAACTGCGTCATCGCGGACGCGGCGATCTCGGTGGCCTGCGCGACGTCGATCTGCCCGGCCGCGGCGAGGGTCAGGGCGCCGGTGAGGCCGCCGCCGAGGATGTCCTTGACGCTGATCCCGGCCTTGACCAGCTCGATCTCGGCGTCGGCGGTCTGCGAGGCGCTGAACCCGATGGCCTGCCCGTAGTCCAGGGCGGCCTTGCGGAGGTCCTGCATCGTCGACGCGGTCGCATGCGACAGGGTCTGGACCTGGCTCATCTTCGCGTCGAAGTCCATCGCGGACCTGGTCGCGCCGACGAACGCCGCGGTGAGGCCGGCACCGACGACCAGCGAGCTCCGGCCGAGGTCCTTCATGGCCTTGTCGCTCTTCTTGGTGCTCGCCTCGACGGCCGTGCCGAGGCCCTTGGCCTTGGTCGCCGAGGTCGTGTACGCCTGGTCGAACTGGGTGTTGAGGGCGCGGAGGGAGACGGTCACGCTCCTGCTCATGACCGTCCCCCCTTCCACGTCCGTTGCACAGTGAGATGGATGCCAGGCTCTGCCGGTGCCTCGTGCAGGTCGGCCTGCGCCTTCTTCAGCTCGGCGCAGGCGTGGCAGGTGATCCGGCGCGTGATGTAGCCGCCTTCAGCGGCGGGGTCGGTCGACTCGTCGGTCGGCTGACCGCAGCTGCACAGCAGGTCTTCCTCCTGCAGCAGCGCGAGGGCACCGTCGGTGTCCTCCGGCAGGAACAGCGGCTCACCGGCCGCTGGCCACGGCCGGCCTAGGAGGATGCTGCGAGGGACTCCGTGGTCTCGGGCTGCGCGGAGCTCTGCTCGGTACCCCGGGCTAGCGCGAAGGCGGCTACGGGCAAAGGGACCTCTGAACCTCCAAGGTTCGCCTCACGGCAGGTCATCCACAGCCGGTTCCACTGCAGGTCGCCGATGAGGTCACCGTCGCGGAGCTCGATGAACTTCGCGAGGGTCGCGCCAGTCGGGGCGATGCACGACTCGGCCATCGCGACGGCCGGGAACTCCTCGGTGTTCATGTCGGCGCCGAGGGCCTTCTGGTCATCCGTGGGCGGGTGCGCGGCGACGAGGTCCCGCCACTTCTTCCGCCCGACGGGCTTGAACGCGAACTCGACCTCGTGGTCGCGGGCCTGCGCGGTCAGCTCGACGATGCGGGCGGCGATCGCGGGCGCGAGGGCGACGCGGTTCTCGTTGGCGTCGTCGAGGCGGGCCTGCTCGAACTCCCGCTCCAGCTGCTCGATCTGGTCGACCAGGTCGCCGTTGAGGCAGATCCTGGTCCGCTTGATCACTGGCTTGGCGCCGGCGAGGACGCTGTCGAAGCTGACAGCGCCCTCACCGGCGAGCTCCCCCTGAGCCGCCATCAGGCGACGGTGGCGTTCAGCTTCGGCTCCTTGCGGACCGCCGCGTCGACGCTGAACTTCTGGCGGGTGTTCTCGCCGGTCTGCATCGGGCGGCGGACGCCGAGCTCGACGTCGGGCCACACCATGGCCTTCACCGCGGTGGCGGCGGCGGCGTAGGGGCAGACGACGATCGCGCCGGTCGCGAAGTCCGTCAGCGTGTTCCAGGCCGTGTTGCTGGCCGTGACGTTGTCGAGGTACATCGTCAGCTCGAGCGACGACGCCCAGGTCCCCATGGACTCGTCCATGAAGCGGGTCGACAGGTCACCGCCGCTGACCTTGTTGTTCGTGACGTTCGGGTTGAACCCGTCCTTCGGGGTGAAGGCGGTCAGCTCGACGCCGGCGCTGATCTCCGCGACGGTCGGGGCGGACGGGTTGGCGGGGGACGCCGCGAGCCAGTACACGTGGTACTGGCCATCGAAGACGACTCTGCTCATGCCTGGTTCTCCTCAGTGGTGGTGTCAGCGTCGGCCGGGTTGGCGTCGGATGCGGGGTGCGGGTCGGGTGAGGTGGGCGGCGTCGCGATCTGGGTGAGCGCGGCGACGAGGGTCTTGCGGTTCTTGCCGGCGGTCTCGGCCTCGAGGGCCGCGGCGGCGAGGTCGGGGTCGTCACCGACGCTGTCGAGGACGTCCTGGATGGTCTGGGTCTTCGCGACCTCGGTGACCTCCGCGAGCTCCTCAGCGGTCGGGGGCTCAGCGGCGGGCTCCCACCCGCGGATCTTGTAGACGAGGTCGTAGCTGGCGTCGTCGACCTCGGTGGTCTGGCCGGTGATGGGGTGGTGGATGCGCATCGGGGCTCCTTAGATCGACAGCGCGGCGACGGTCACCGAGGTGGTGGCCGAGTAGGTGATGGCGGCGTTGTCGCCGAACAGCGCGGTCGTGAGGGGCCCGATGTCCTTGCCGGTGCCAGCGGGGATCGCGACGGTCACGTCGGCGATCGCGAGACCGGAGACGGTGCCGGGGGTCGCGATGGTGACGGTGACGGACGACCCGGAGCCGTTGGTGACGTGGATCCAGGTCCGGTCGCCGGTGGGGACGGTGTCACCGCCAGCGGAGGCCGCGTTGGCGGTGGGGGCCGTGCCGGCGATCTGCACGACCTGAGGAACGAGTGCTGCCATGAGGTGTCCTCCTGGGACGTGGTCGCCTGGTCAGGCGGGGGTGTTCCAACCCCTTATGACAGGGGTGGCATGAGATACTGCGGCTATGGCAAAAGCCCTGACCTGCAGCGTTTCTGGCTGCGACGGACCCTGCTGGAACCGCGGGTGGTGCCCGAAGCACTACCAGCGGTGGAGAAGGCTGGGGACGACGGAGCTACCCGCCAAGGAGCAGCCGATCTGCGCCGTCGAGGAGTGCGAGCGGCCCCACCGGCGCAACGGGTACTGCGCGATGCACTCGGAGCGCGTGGCCAAGCACGGAGACCCAACGAGGGTCGACAGGATCATGGGCGACGACGAGGCCCGGTTCCTGCAGTACGTCGATCAGAGCGGACCGTGCTGGACCTGGACTGGAGTGCGCCACCGCACGAGGGGCTACGGCAGGTTCTACGTCGGCGGACGCGGAGGGCGCTATGTGCAGGCCCACCGCTGGTCCTACGAGCACTTCGTCGGCCCCATCCCTGACGGTCTGGAGATCGACCACCTGTGCGCGGTCACCAGCTGCGTGAACCCGGCGCATCTTGAGGCGGTTACGCCCGACGAGAACAAGCGCCGAGGTCCCCTGCCTCACATGGGTGTGTTGAAGGTCCGGTAGCGGTCGACCGCGTAGAAGACGGGGGGGCGCACATCATCATCCCGGCGGATCGGTTCGGCCTGGTCGAGCCGGACAGGTCCGACGGTGCGGCCGTCGACGGTCAGGTGCTGGCCGGTGAGGCCGTCGCGGAGGCGATCGCGGAGGGTGCTGGCCTGCTCGCGGGTCTCGCCGACGCTCGTGATCTGCGTGACGGGCCACGCGTCGCCCTGCGGGTCGCCTATGGACCCGTCGAAGGTGGCGGAGTCCAGCGGGTAGGCGATGGCGTACGGGAACG
>JAOPUX010000134.1 GCA_025963285.1 Jatrophihabitans sp. | reverse complement strand
GGGCTGTGGGGCGGGTGGGACTTGAACCCACGACGGGCGGATTATGAGTCCGCTGCTCTAACCAGCTGAGCTACCACCCCGAGGTCATCACCGTATCGTCCGGGCAGCGGTATGCCGCGACATGGCGGCACCTGACCGCGCGACGACCTGCGCCCGAGGTTTGCGGCCGCCCCGCGGAGGGAACGACCCGGGCATGCGAATCGTGGCCACGGGTGCGCCGGGCAGCGTCGGGACCGCACAGTCGCTCAGACTCGGGGCGGGCTGAGCAGCCATGCCACCGACCGGCCCACCGGCGGCTGCCGCCCTGACCACGACCTGCCCGAAGCGGATGACGTTCGGGCCGTGCGGCGGGGTGCGCGCCGACCGATCCTGCGAGATGCACCCCGCACCGTGCATCTTCACCGCCCTCGTGCCCGGAGCCCCTGAGGTCGACGCGGTGCCCCTCGACGGGGCGCCTCGCGTACTGGCCGACTTCAGCGTCCCCGCGTTCGACAGCGATGCGGTGTCGCGGGCTGCGGGCATCCTGCGCTCGGCGTGTGACGCGGTACTGGTCGGCGAACACCAGAACCGTCCGGACTTCCCGCCGACGCAGATGGCCGCACTCCTCGCCGCCAATGGCATCGGTGCGTGGGTCACGCTGACGTGCCGCGATCGCAACCGGGTGGTCCTGGAGCAGGAGCTGCACGGGCTACGACAGTCCGGGATCGGGGCCGTCCTGTGCGTGACCGGAGATGGTCGCGGGTATGACGTGCGGCCCGACGTCACGCAGGTCTTCGATCTGGACAGCACCCGGCTGACGAGCCTCGCCGCGGAGACTGGTCTGGTCGCTGCCGTCGCCGAGACGCCGACCGCGCCGCCCCGGGCCCTGCGGCCGCACCGCCTGATCCAGAAGCAGGACGCCGGGGCATCGGTCGCCGTCTTGAACCACGTGGAGGAGGTGGCCGAGGTCGCGGAGTTCATGCGCACTGCCCGCGACGCCGGGCTGCACATCCCGGTGATCGCGTCAGTAGTGATCTACACCGACCCCGTCTCCGCCGCCGTGCTGCAGGGGCTGCCCGGGATCGACCTCGCCACCGCTTCCGTCGCGGCGACGCTCGCAGCCACCGACCCGGTGGCTGCGGGCATCGATGCCGCCGTCGCCAAGGCCGAGGCACTGCTCGCGATCGACGGGGTCGTGGGCGTCAACCTCTCCGGGCTGGCCTCCGCCCGTGGCTACGTCCATGCCGCCGAGGTCAAGGCGGAGGTAGGCACACGGCTCAGGGCGGAGCTCGCGCGATGAGCGAGGCGATGGCGGCGGAGTTCGACACCGTGGCCGCGTGGACCGCTGAGGTGGCCGTCGAACTCGGTGCCGAGTACTACATCCCCGCTGGGTGTCGCGGGAGCGGCAGCCCGGCAGCGTTGGCGTGGCTCAGTGACGCGCTGTCGCTGACGGGCTCGGAGCAGGTCCTCGACGCCGGTGCCGGGGTGGGTGGCCCCGCCGCCTATCTCGCCGCGCGGACGGGAGTTCGGCCGGTGCTCGTCGAGCCCGAGGCGGGCGCCTGCCGCGCAGCCGCTCGCCTCTTCGGCCTCCCCCTCGTCCAGGCGGATGCCACCGCGCTCCCACTCGCCACGGGCAGCTTCGACGCCGCCTGGTGTCTCGGCGTGCTCTGCACGACCGACGAGCAGGCCACGCTGCTGGCCGAGCTGCGACGTGTGCTCACACCTGACGGGCGACTCGGCATGCTCGTCTTCACCGCCACCGAAGCATTCAGCGGAAAACAGCCCGAGGGCAACACCTTCACATCAGAGGAACGCCTGCACACGATGATCGCCGACGCCGGCCTCCGGGTCGTCGCCAGCGCCCCCAACAGCAGCTTCGGACCGGAGCCCGAACGGTGGCAGCGCCAACTGGCGACCATCGACGCCGAACTCGAACGGCGTCACGCGGGCCAGCTCGAGTGGCAGATCGCTACTCGACAGTCCGCCGTCTTCGGTGAGCTCCTGGCGACCGGCCAGATCGAAGGGAGCCTCCTCGTGCTCGAATCCGCGGGGGGCAGCAGCTCAGCCCTCGAAACGGATGTGCCGTCACCGCACCGGCGTCGATGAACCCGAGCCGGCGGTCTGGGTTGCCCCTCAGGTGCCGTCGGAGTTGTCCAGGTCGGCCTGGTCGCGGGCATGGGCGGCGGAGGCGACGCGCTGCCGTTCGGCGTCGTCGAGTTTGCGGGTGTCGCGCACTTCAACGAAGGGCTCGACGTGTTCGGGCAGGCCGGCTTGGATCACCCGCTGGTGCTCCGTCTCGGCGTTGAACTCGGCGCCGAGCAGGATCGCGATATTCGTGATCCAGAGCCAGACCAGGAAGATGATGACCGAAGCGAGCGAGCCGTAGGTCTTGTTGTAGGAGCCCGCGAAGGAGACGTAGGTCGCGAACGCGGCGGAGACGACCAGCCAGACGATGACGGCCAGCACGCCGCCGGGTGTGACCCAACGGAACCCGGGCTGTTTCACGTTGGGGCAGGCCCAGTACAGCAGCGAGAACATGACGCTCACCAGCGCCAGCAGCACCGGCCACTTGGCGATGTCCCAGACCAGCACGCCGGTATCTCCCACGCCGAGGGCGTGACCGAACTGGGTCGCGATCGAGCCGGTGAAGATCACGATGACCGCGCTCAGCACCAGCATCACCAGGACGGTGATCGTGACGGCCAGGCGCACCGGCGCCGTCTTCCAGATCGGGCGCCCCTCGTCGACGCCGTAGATCGTGTTGGTGGCGCGCATGAATGCTGCGACGTAGCCGGAGGCAGACCACAGCGCCAGCAGCACGCCGATGACCGCCGCCGCACCTGCGGCGCCCGTTCGGCCCTGGGTCTGCGTGATGACGTCGTTGAGGAAGGACCGGACCCCACCGGGGGCGAGTTGGTCGATGTTGGCGAGCACCTTGTTCGTTGTGCTGCGGCCGAGCAGGCCGAGGATCGACACGAGCACTAGCGCCGCGGGAAACAACGCCAGGACGCCGAAGTAGGTCAGCGCAGCGGCACGGTCGGTGATGTCGTCGTGCTTGAACTGCGCGAGCGAGCGCCGCAGGACCGCCAGCCAGCCGGGGCGGGGGATCTCCGCAGGTGTCTGCGGTGCGCGCGTGTGGCCGGGCGTCCTTGGGTCGGCGTCACTCGCGGTCGGCATCGAAGCGTTGGTCTGCATGGTCGTCGGCCATTCCAGTCAGGTTCCAGTGGGGCGCTCGAAGCTGCGCGCTCCACCACGGTTGATCAAGGCAGGGGGACCAGACGAGCGGCGTACCGCCCGCTCGAATTCGACTATCCCCGCGACGTCGGCGAACGAAACCGACCCGGGCCGCCGCCCAGGGGCCTTCACAGGCTGGCGGTCGTGGTGCCGCTCCACGCCGTAGCGCCAGCGTGGTTCCCGGTCAGCGCGTGACTCTGGTGGGGCCGCCGAGCTGGTCACGGTGGGCCGAGCGGTAGGCCCGCGGGCTGACGCCGTACTCGCGGCGGAAGGCCCGCGAGAAGTACTCGGCCGAGGCGAAGCCGCACTCCGAGGCGACGCGGTCGACTTGCACGGCCACGGTCCGGGTGGTGAGCAGCTCGGCGGCGTGCTCGAGGCGCCGCCGCCGGATCAGCGCGGCGGGCGACTCCGAGCCGGTGAACGCGCGGTAGAGCTGGCGCAGCGAGATGTTGAGCTGGCCGGCCACCGCAGCCGGGGTGAGCAGTGGGTCACCGGCCTGCTCGACGATGACGGTGTCGGCACGGCTGCGGATCGACTCCATCTGCTCGAGCTCGGCGGTGGGGGCGAGCACGGCGGTGCGCAGCAGCAGCCCGGCCAGCGCCCCGAGGTAGCGGTCGACGCCGACCAGCGTGCCGGGTGAACTCAACTCCTCACCGCCACCCCGGAACATGCCGACGGCCGAGCGGAGCAGCTGCGCCTGGAACTCGGTGACCTCGAAGGTCTGCTCCTGCAGCTCGGAGACCAGCCCCGGATCCACCCCCAGCGTGCCGCGCTGCACGTTCAGGGTGAAGAGGTGGGTGTTGGCCGGGAAGACCTCCCTCAGCTCGACGAGCGGCTCGACCACCCGCAGCGTGCCGTTGAACGGCCCGGCCGGATCGAAGACCGAGCCGCAGACCTCGGCGCGCACGAGGATGTGCACCGCCCCGTCGGCGAAGCTCGGGAACGAGTTCGCCCGACGCCACAGCTCGGCGCCGCTCACCGTCGCGGCGGTCCAGATGCATCGGGTGCCGCGCAGCCGCGCGCCGCGGAAGAGGTAGGGCGCTCGGGCATACGGAAGCGGCGCGATCTGCATGCCCAGCGGGCCGGTGCGGGCGCGCCCGGCCCAGGTGTTGTCGACCCGCGACGAGACGTCCAGCCATGCGATGCCGCCCGGCGGCGGCAGATCTACCCGCGATGCGGACTCCGACATCAGAACCCTCCGTGGCGCGCCATCGCAGGGGCGGCTCCGGGCACCGCGCGACGTAGCGCCGAGCGTACGGCAGCCACTTCGGCACGCGCATGCCGAGCGCTGCAGATACAGTCGGCTGGCTCCAGCTCCCGCCGTCGAAGGGCACCAGCAGTGAAGCTCGGCTACCACACCGGTTACTGGTCCGCCGGCCCGCCTGCGGGCGTCACCGAGGCCATCGCGATGTGCGAGACGCTCGGCTTCGACTCGATCTGGACGGCCGAGGCCTACGGGTCCGACTGCCTCACCCCGCTGGCCTGGTGGGGCGCCTCGACGAGCACGGTCAAGCTCGGCACGAACATCCTGCAGCTCTCCGCCCGCACACCGGCCGCCACCGCCATGGCGGCGATGACGCTCGACCACCTGAGCAACGGCCGTTTCGTGCTGGGCATCGGCGCCTCCGGCCCGCAGGTGGTGGAGGGTTGGTACGGCCAGGCCTACCCCAAGCCGCTGGCCCGCACCCGGGAGTACGTCGAGGTCATCCGCGCGATCCTCAAGCGCGACGTCCCCGTCACCCATGAGGGCGAGTTCTTCCCGCTCCCCTACCCCGGCGGAACCGGCCTCGGCAAGCCGCTGAAGTCCACCGTGCATCCCCTGCGCGAGGAGATCCCGATCCTGCTCGGCGCGGAGGGGCCCAAGAACGTCGCCCTCACCGCCGAGATCGCCGACGGCTGGCTGCCGATGTTCTTCTCGCCGAAGTCCGACGCCTTCTACCGCGAGGCCCTGGCCGAGGGCTTCGCCCGCCCCGGGGCACGGCGCACGCTCGACGACTTCGAGGTCCCGGCCTTCGTCGCGGTGATTCCCCACGACGACGTCGAGGAGGCTGCGGACTTCATGCGCCCGTCCCTCGCCCTCTACATCGGTGGCATGGGCGCCAAGACGATGAACTTCCACGCACAGCTCTTCAGCCGGATGGGCTACGAGGCCGAGGTGGAGAAGATCCAAGAGCTGTACCTCGACGGGCACAAGGACGAGGCCATCGCCGCCGTACCGACCTCCCTGGTCGAGGACGTCGCGCTGGTCGGCTCGCCGGCGAAGATCAAGGACGAGCTGCAGCTCTGGGAGTCGACGGTGCTGACCACCCTGCTCATCCAGTCGGCCCCGCAGATGCTCCCCACCATCGCCGACCTGCTCGGTTGAGCTAGCTGGGGAGGTGGCGGGATCGATGCGAATACTCCGCGTGGCGCGCGGTTTGAACGGGCAATGGCGGGGGCAGGCTGTCCTACGATCGGGTCAGGAGTCGCCGCCGACCTCCGGCCATAATGTAGGGCGAGGGAACACGGCATGAGCGGAAGACAGAGCCCGCTAGTGGTCGATGCGCAGCGCGTGAAGCTCACTGAGGGTCTCCGCGCGCCCGCCCGCGCCCGGGCCTGGATCGCGGAGCAGATCGGTGACGTGCCCGCACAACTGCTCGATGACGCACTCCTCATCGCCAGCGAGCTCGTAACGAATGCCGTCCGCTACGGCCGGCCCGAGGTGGTCCTCGGCCTCCTGCCCCTGGATGACGGCATCCGCATCGAGGTCTCCGACAGCGGGGAGACGATGCCGCGAATGTCCGCCGAGCCGCCGAGCCAGGACCGCCTCGGTGGCCGCGGTCTGGTGATCGTGGCCTCCACCGCCGCCGACTGGGGCGTCGCCCCGCACGACCCGCCGCCCGGCAAGACCGTCTGGGTGCAGCTCGTCGTCCCACGCTGAAGGCTCCGCCCGCTGTGATCAGTCCGGCGAGCTGAAGGTCGCGGGAACTAACCGCGCCCGCGGTTCGACTCTTCCCACGATGGCCCAAGACGGTGGGCCGCGGACGGGGGCTATCTCGATGGCGAGCAGGGCAGGGCGGATCACCCGCGGATCGGTGGTCGTCGGCGTCTTCGCGCTGGCAACCCTCTGGGGGGCGGCCGCCGCGTCGGCACACGTCACCGTCAGCGCACCGGGCGCCAGCTCCGGCGGCAGCGACCAGGTCATCACCTTCCGGGTACCCACCGAGAGTGCGACGGCCTCGACGGTCGGCCTGCAGGTGAAGCTGCCCACCGACACGCCGATCGCCTCGGTGCTGGTGGCACCGCACACCGGCTGGACCGAGAAGGTCACGTCGGTGAAGCTGGCCAAGCCGATCGTCACCGACGACGGCAATATCACCGAGGCCGTCTCGACCATCACCTGGAAGGCCGATACCCCGGCCGACGGCATCAAGCCTGGCGAGTTCGACCAGTTCGTCGTCATCGCCGGACAGCTGCCGACGGCCAGGTCGCTCACCTTTCCGGCAATCCAGACCTACAGCGACGGCACGACGGTGAGCTGGATCGAGACCCAGGCCCCGGGCAGCACCGACGAGCCGGAGCACCCCGCACCGGTGCTGTCGCTGACCTCGTCGGGCACCGGCTCCCCCGGCGGCAGCTCCACCGCCGCGCCGACCGTCACGGCGTCGACGTCCTCCAGCAGCTCAGGCACCGCCACTACCGGGGTGATCCTCGGAGCCATCGGCGTGCTGCTCGGCGCCGGTGCCCTGGCGGTGTCCCTGGCGGTGTCCCTACGCCGCCGGCGCACGCCGTGATCTATTGCCAATTATTTGCGACAAGCCTCGGGCGGCACTAGCGTCGGGTCAGTGAGCCAGACGATCGATGCCGAGCCGCGGCTCCGGGATCGCGTCACCGCCTTCCGTGGCTCGCTGGACCGGCAGGACCGGGTCTCGCTCGCCACTATGGCCGGCTTCATCGTGGTGCTGCACGTGGTGGGTTTCGGCATCCTCTTCGGCCTCGTGGTGCCGCACCACTACCACCTCGGCAAGTCCGGGGTCTTCGACGTCGGCGTCGGCGTGCTGGCCTACACCTTCGGGCTGCGGCACGCCTTCGACGCCGACCACATCGCCGCCGTCGACAACGCCACCCGCAAGCTGCTCGCCGACCGCACCGCCGCCGAGGCCGTGGGTGAGCCGGTGCCGCGGCGCCCGCTGTCGGTGGGGTTCTGGTTCTCCCTCGGCCATTCGTCGATCGTCTTCCTGCTGGCCTTCCTGCTCTCCCTCGGGGTGAAGTCGCTCGCCGGTCCGGTCGAGAAGGACGACTCGACGCTGCACTCGGTGACCGGCGTCATCGGCACCTCCGTCTCCGGAGTCTTCCTCTGGGTGCTCGGCCTCCTCAACCTCGTCGTGCTGCTCGGCATCCTGCGGGTCTTCCGCGAGATGAAGGAGGGGCACTACGACGAGGAGGCGCTCGAGGAGCAGCTGAACAAGCGCGGCTTCATGAACCGCTTCCTCGGCAACCTGACGAAGTCGGTGCGCCAGGCCTGGCACATCTACCCGGTGGGCATGCTCTTCGGTCTGGGCTTCGACACCGCCACCGAGGTGGGGCTGCTCGTCCTCGCGGGGGGTGCGGCGGCGTTCAGCCTGCCGTTCTACTCGATCCTCGCCCTGCCGGTGCTCTTCGCTGCGGGCATGTGCCTGATGGACACCATCGACGGCGTCTTCATGAACGTCGCCTACGGGTGGGCCTTCGCCAAGCCGGTGCGCAAGGTCTTCTACAACATCACGATCACCTCGATCTCGGTTGCCGTCGCGCTGATCATCGGCACGATCGAGCTGGTCTCCGTACTGGCCGAGCAGGCGCACATCACCTCTGGGCCGATCTCGGCGATCGCCGGGATCAACCTCAACTACGCCGGCTATGGCATCGTCGGGCTGTTCTTCCTGTCGTGGATCGTCGCCATGGCCGTATGGCGTTACGGCAACGTCGAGGAGAAGTGGTCGGCCAACCTCCGCGATGCCGAGGACTAGCGAGCCCAGACCACCCCGCCGCCCACCATGGTGAGCGCCGCACGGATCGAGCTCAGCCCGGCCGGATCGCCCAGCACGTCACCGTCGGCCACCGTCACGTCGGCGAGGTAGCCCACCTCCAACCGCCCCGCGTCGTCGAGGTGGTTCACATAGGCACTGCCGGCGGTGAAGCCGTCGATGGCGGCCGTCACGGAGATCGCCTCGTGGGCGAGCAGCGGCGCACGCCCCGGGGCGTAGTCGTCACTCTCTCCCGGCGGCACGGTGCGATTCACCGCGACGTGCAGCTGCGCGAACGGCTCGGGGCTCGACACCGGCCAGTCGCTGCCGCAGGCCAGCCGGGCGCCCGCGTCGAGCAGTGACGCGAACGGGTACTGATGGGCGACGGCCTCCGCGCTGAGGAACGGGATCGTCAGCTCGACCATCTGCTGGTCGTGGCAAGCCCAGAGCGGCTGCGCGTTGGCGGTGGCGCCGAGCCGGGCGAAGCGGCCGACGTCGTCGGGGTGGACCACCTGCAGGTGCGCCAGGTGATGCCGGTTGTCCCGCGCGCCGTTGGCCATGATCGCCTCCTCGATCGCGTCGAGGCTGTCGCGGACGGCCCGGTCACCGAGGGCATGCAGGTGCACCTGGAAGTCGTGGGCGTCGAGCAGGGTGACGTAGCGAGCCAGGTCGTCGGCCTCGATGAAGCTGACGCCCCGGTTGTCGGTGGCGTGGCCGTGCTCGTCGCGGTACGGGTCGAGCATCGCCGCGGTGAAGGTCTCGCAGACACCGTCCTGCATGATCTTGACGGTGGTGGCCTGGAAGCCGGCCGCGACCCCGCGGGCGCGCCGCTCCAGCAGGTCGGGCAGCTGCTCGGCGCCGCGGGTCCGGTCCCACCAGAGGGCGCCGACCACGCGCGCGGTGAGCGTGCCGTCGGCGGCCGCCCGGCAGTAGGCGTCGAGCGCATCCGGCAGCCCGGCGCCCAGCCCGACGATCGCGTCCTGCCAGCCGGTGATGCCGAGCGAGTGCAGGTAGGCCTGACCGGTGCGCAGCCCCTGGTCCAGCTCGGCCTGCGAGGTCGGCGGAACCAGGGCCGCCATCCGCTCCATCGCCCCCTCGTGCAGGCAGCCGGTGGGGTTGCCGTCGGCGTCGCGCTCGATCCGCCCGTCCGGCGGATCCGGCGTGGTTGCCGTGATCCCCGCACGGCGCAGGGCCTCGGAGTTCACCCAGGCGCTGTGGTGGTCGCGGTTGGGCAGGAAGACGGGACGGTCGGCCACCACCGTGTCGAGGGTGGCGGCAGTGGGAACGCCACCGGGGAACGCCTCCATGTACCAGCCGCCGCCGAGGATCCACTCGGCGCCGGGGTGCGCGGCGGCGTAGGCCCCGATCGTGGCCAGATAGTCAGCAGCCGAGCGGCTCTCCGCGAGGTTGCACCGCTGCAGCTCCAGGCCGCCGCCCACGGGGTGCACGTGCGCGTCCTGGAAGCCCGGCAGTACCCACTGGCCACCCAGGTCGATCTCCTCGGCACCGCTGCCCGCGGCCTCACGGCACTCGGCCAGCGAACCGAGCAGGGCGATCCGGCCGTCGCGTACCGCCATCGCGCTCACCCGCGGGTCCCACGCACCGTCGCGGTAGAAGTGGGCGTTGGTCAGCAGGCTGGGCACCGCACCATGATCGGTGATCGACGCGTCCGGATACACGGCGGGGCGTGCATCCGGACGTGTCGATCACCGCCGATCCGCTTCAGCAGAGGCCGGTGTGAGCGCGCGACCGCCGGCTCAGACGGTGCCCTTCGCTCCGCCCGTCGGGCTGGGGCGCAGGATCTGCACGTCCATCTCGCCGACGAGCAGCCCGTCGAGCGCGGTGACCAGCGCCGCCAGCGCCGGGGAGCCGCCGTGGGACTGCAGCGCAGGCATGTCGGCGTACTTCTCGATCAGGACGACGCGGTCCTTGCCGGTGTGGATGGCGTAGAGCTCGCAGCCCTCCTCGTCATGCACCGACTGGGCAGCCACCTCGAGCGCCGCCACCACGTCCTCGCGCTTGCCCTCGACGGGGTAGAACGTTGCCACCACGACGACACTCACCGCTGCCTCCTTGTCGGCGTCCGCCCTGGACGACCGCCGACGACGCTACCCGGCGCGTGTCGCCGTCGTTCCGGGGCGCTCGATCAGCTGGAAGTGCGACGGGTCGAGGAACTCCGTCTGCCTGCCGTACTGACGCATGTAGCCGGGCCAGTTGGCGATCGTGCGGCCGGCCTCGTTGCGGTACCACGAGTCGCACTGCGTCCAGGCGGTGCCGGCGAAGGCGGCCTGCACGGCACGGTCGCTGGCCGCCTCCACCGCGAACAGCACCTCGATCGCCGCGGCGTCGGCGTCACGGGCGTGCTGCAGCGCCTGGCGTAGGTAGCCGGCCTGCGCCTCCAGGTAGTAGATGATCGAGCCGCCGGAGGTGTTGGTGTTCGGTCCGTAGAGGATGAACATCGACGGGAAGCCCGGCACCGTGATGCCCAGGTGGGCGTGCGGCCCGTCCGCCCAGGCCTCGCGCAGCGAGAGCCCGCCCACGCCGGTGATCTCCATCGGGAACATGAAGTCGTTGGTCTTGAAGCCACTGCCGTAGATCACGCAGTCGACGGCCTGCACGCCGCTCGCGGTCTCCGGCCCGGCGGTGGTCATCCGCAGGATCGGCTCGGTGACCAGCTCGACGTTCTCGCGCTGCAGCGCCGGCAGGTAGGCCGAGCTGAACAGCACCCGCTTGCAGCCGAAGGTGTAGTCCGGCCAGGCCTTCTTGCGCACCTCGGGGTCGCGCAGCTGGCGGCGCATGAAGAGGGTGGAGTAGAGGCCGAGCACGCGGCCGACGGTCTTCGGATTGCGGATGCCGGCCGTCAGCAGCTCGCCGTAGCGGAACAGGAAGCCACGGCGGTAGGCCTGCAGCCAGCGCGAGCTCCGGTAGAGCGCGGCGAGCGGCTTCGGGTAGGCCCGGTTCCTGCGCGGCAGGAACCAGTTGCCCGACCGCTGGAAGACCACCAGCTCCTCTACCTCCGGCGCGATCGCCGGGATGAACTGCACTGCGCTGGCGCCCGTGCCGACCACCGCTACCCGTTTGCCGCGCAGGTCGTAGTCATGGTCCCAGCGCGCCGAGTGGAAGCTGTGGCCGGCGAAGTCGTCGATGCCCTCGATCCGTGGCCACATCGGCTGGTTGAGCTGCCCCGTGGCGAGCACGATCGCCTCGCCGACATAGCTGACCTCGCCGCCGGGGCCGTCCGCGGTGACCGTCCACGTGCAGGTGGCGTCGTCCCACCGGCAGTTCGTCACCAGCGTGGCGGTGACGACCTTCGAGGCGACATCGAAGTCCTTGGCCACCGTGCGGATGTAGTCGAGGATCTCCGGCTGCCGCGAGCAGAGCCGCGTCCAGTCGCGGCGCTGGGCGAAGGAGTAGGAGTAGAAGTGACTCGGCACGTCGCAGGCCGCGCCCGGGTAGGTGTTGTAGTGCCAGGTGCCGCCGAGCTCGTCGGCCGCCTCCAGGAGGATGACGTCGTCGAAGCCGTGCTTGGCTAGCTCGATCGCAGCAGCGATGCCGCCGAAGCCGGCGCCGACGACGATCACTCTCAACGGGATCTCCTCACGATGGCCAGGCCCACGCCAGGCTATCGGTAGCAGTACCGATCTCGGCGTGGAAGAGCGCGAGGCGAAGCTCGGTGCTAGGTAGACGTCACGCCCATGTCGGATCTGTACGGCGCGAGATCACAGCGTGGCGAGAGCCGCATTCAGCGTTGCCGACGGGCGCATCACCGTACTGGCCTTGGCGTCATCGGGGCGGTAGTAGCCGCCGATGTCGACAGGTGAGCCCTGCACGCCGATGAGCTCGGCGTTGATCGTCTCCTCCTCGGCGGCCAGGGTCGTGGCGAGGCCGGCGAAGGCGGCGGCGAGGTCCGCGTCCTCGGTCTGCTTGGCGAGCTCCTGGGCCCAGTACAGCGCCAGATAGAAGTGGCTGCCGCGGTTGTCGATCGAACCGAGCCGGCGACCGGGCGACTTGTTCTCGTCGAGGAAGGTGCCCGTGGCGCGGTCCAGGGTGTCGGCGAGGATCTGCGCCCGGGCGTTGCCGGTCGTCTGCGCCAGGTGCTCGAAGCTCACCGCGAGGGCGAGGAACTCCCCGAGGCTGTCCCAACGCAGGTAGTCCTCCTTCACCAGCTGCTGGACGTGCTTGGGCGCCGACCCACCGGCACCGGTCTCGAAGAGGCCACCGCCGTTGATCAGCGGCACCACCGAGAGCATCTTCGCCGACGTGCCGAGCTCCAGGATCGGGAAGAGGTCGGTGAGGTAGTCACGCAGGACGTTGCCGGTGACGGAGATGGTGTCCTCGCCGCGGCGGATGCGCTCGAGGGAGAAGGCGATGGCGTCGGCCGGGGACATGATCTCGAGCTGCAGGCCGTCGGTGTCGTGGTCGGCCAGGTACTCGCGCACCTTGCCGATGAGCACCGCGTCGTGCGCACGGGTGCTGTCCAGCCAGAAGACGGCCGGGGCACCGCTGGCGCGGGCGCGGGTGACGGCCAGCTTCACCCAGTCCCGCACCGGGATGTCCTTGGTCTGGCACATCCGCCAGATGTCGCCGGCCGACACCGCGTGCTCCAGGACGACCTCGCCGGCCTCGTTGGTCACCTGCACGGTGCCGTCGGCGGCGATCTCGAAGGTCTTGTCGTGCGAGCCGTACTCCTCGGCCGCCTGCGCCATCAGGCCGACGTTGGGCACCGAGCCCATGGTGGTCGGGTCGTAGGCGCCGTGGGCACGGCAGTCGTCGATCACGACCTGGTAGATGCCGGCGTAGCTGGAGTCCGGGATCACCGCGAGCGTGTCGGCCTCGTTGCCGTCCGGGCCCCACATGTGGCCGGAGGTGCGGATCATGGCCGGCATCGAGGCGTCGACGATCACGTCGTTGGTGTGGTGCAGGTTGGTGATGCCCTTGTCGGAGTCGACCATGGCGATGGCCGGTCCGGCGGCGATGCCGGCGTCGAAGGCGGCCTTGATCTCGGCACCGTTGGGCAGCGCGTCCAGGCCGTCGAGAATGGACGCCAGGCCGTTGCTGGGGCTCAGGCCGGCAGCGGCCAGGTCGGCGCCGAACTGCTCGAAGACGTCTGCGAAGAACGCAGTGACGACATGGCCGAAGATGATCGGGTCGGAGACCTTCATCATCGTGGCCTTGAGGTGCACGGAGAAGAGCACGTCCTCGGCCTTGGCGCGGGCGATCTGGGCGGCGAGGAACTCGTGCAGCGCCGCGACGTGCAGCACGGTGGCGTCGACGATCTCGTCCTTCAGCACCGGCACGGACTCGCGCAGCACCGTGCTGGTGCCGTCGCCGGCGACAAGCGTGATCTTCAGGGTGTCGTCGGCCGGCAGCACGGCTGACTTCTCCGAGGAGCGGAAGTCGCCGGCCGTCATGTGCGCGACGTTGGTCTTGGACTCCGGCACCCAGGCGCCCATCTTGTGCGGGTGCTTGCGGGCGTACTGCTTCACCGAGGCGGGTGCGCGACGGTCGGAGTTGCCCTCGCGCAGCACCGGGTTCACGGCGCTGCCCTTCGTCTTGTCGTAGCGCGCGCGGACGTCCAACTCCTCGTCCGTCTTCGGGTCGTCCGGGTAGTCGGGGAGGGCGTAGCCCTGCGACTGCAGCTCCTTGATCGCAGCCTTGAGCTGCTGCACGGAGGCGGAGATGTTGGGCAGCTTGATGATGTTGGCCTCGGGCGTCTTGGCCAGCTCACCGAGCTCGGCCAGGGCGTCGTCGATGCGCTGCTCGGGCGTCAGCCGATCCGGGAACTGGCTGATGATGCGTCCGGCAAGGGAGATGTCACGCGTCTCGACCTCGACTCCGGCCGTCTTGGCGAAGGCCTCGATGATCGGCAGGAACGAGTACGTGGCCAGCAGCGGCGCCTCGTCTGTGTGCGTGTAGATGATCTTGGCCATGCGACAGCAGCTCCTGGGATCGTGGCGTACCTGGCTCGACTAATCTCTCGACGTCAAGATACCTTGTCGGACCCGGTCCCGCGCAACCGCCGGGTCCGAGTGCCCGGCGCGGCCGCAGCGGGCCGCACTCCATGAGCGGAAGCTGAGCGGCTGCGGCGGCGGTCCGGATGCGCGCAGCGCGCCGGATCCCTATCGTTTCAGGCAGTATCGCTGACCCCCCGTGGGATTGATGGTCCTGAGTCGTTCACGCGGCGCACCGGATCCGGCGATCGGCAACGTGCCTGGGAGGGCAGCAATGGAGAGCATGCTGAGGCGTCGACGTGCCGGTTTCACGGTGCTCGCAGTGGTGGCAGGCGTCGCTGCGGCGTCGTGCGTCGCAGCGGGCAGCGCGTCGGGAGCGGCGAACACCGCCCGCCCAGCCGCGTCGGGCTCCGCTGCTCCGAGCCCGGTGCGGATGATCGTGAATACCGCTACCGGCCACCAGGCGATCAGCCCGCTGATCTACGGCCTCAACAACCCCGACGTCTCCGACTCGTCAGTCATCACGTCAATCCTGGCCTCCAGCAGGCTCGGTCTCGTGCGCCTCGGCGGTAACCGGTTCACCGCCTACAACTGGGAGAACAACGCCTCCAACGCCGGCTCGGACTACCAGTACGAGAACGACGACTACCTCAGCTCCTCCACCACGCCAGGCGCGGCGGTGCAGTTGACGGTGCGGGCAGATAAGGCTGCCGGCGTCCCCACGTTGGTGACCGTGCCGATCGGCTCCTACGTGGCCGCGGATACCGGCCCGGGCGGCGACGTGCGGAACTCGGGGTCGAACTACCTCACGACGCGGTTCCGCAAGAACATCGCCACGAGCCCCACTCAGCCGCTCTCGACAGTGCCGAACACGAACGACGGGTCGGTGTACGAGGACCAGTTCGTGCACTGGCTCACCAAGACGAACCCGACCGCGAAGCTGCTCTTCTCGCTGGACAACGAGGTCAATGACTGGGACTCGACCCACGCCGAGCTGTACTCCCAGAACCTCACCTACGCCCAGCTGGTAGCCCGGGACACCAGGTACGCGACGATGATCAAGTCGGTCGACCCGGCGGCGACGGTGACCGGGCCGGTGCTGGACGGCTTCCAGGGTGAGCAGGACCCGGTCGACAACAACGGCTCCTCCCCCGACTACCAGAAGTACGGCGCGTTCCTGCCCTACTACCTGAAGAAGATGAAGGCCGCAGACACCGCTGCGGGCAAGCGCCTCGTCGACATCCTCGATCTGCACTGGTACCCGCAGGTCAGCCCGGACATCTTCAACACCACCTCCACCCCCGATGTCGTCGCCGCGCGCGAGCAGGCACCGCGCTCGCTGTGGGATCCGACGTATACCGAGAACAGCTGGATCAGCCAGTACCTCGGCGGCCCGATCCACCTCATCCCGACCGTGCAGAAGGAGATCGCCGCCGACGACCCGGGCATGGGCCTCGGGTTCACCGAGTGGAACTACGGGGGCGGCGGGGACATCAGCGGAGCGATCGCCACCGCCGACACCCTGGGCATCTTCGGCCGGACCGGTGTCGCGGCAGCGACGCTCTGGCCCCAGTTCTACCCGGACGAGGACTACACCCTCGGCGCCCTCCAGCTCTTCCGCAACTACAACGGCAACGGCGCGGCCTTCGGGGACACCGAGGTGACAGCCACCGACTCCGACACCGCCAACACCTCGATCTACGCGTCGGTCTCCTCGACGAACGCGAGCAGGGTGACCGTGGTCGCGATCAACAAGAACACGACCCCAACCCCGACCTCGCTCTCGATCAAGGGGCTGTCCACCGGCTCGGCGTCGGTCTACACGCTCACCGCCGGATCGCCCACGCCGAAGAAGGTGACGACGCTGGTCGCCACCGGCCCAGACACCTTCAGCTACACGATGCCGGCCCAGTCGGTCTCGATGATCGTCCCCACCGCGGCTGCGCCCGCGCCGGCGTTCTACGCTCAGAAGCCGCCGACGGCCATCGTCGGGCTCCCTTACTCCTTCGCCTTCGGCGCCACCGGCACCCCGGCACCGACCTACGCCGTCGCGAGCGGCAGCCTCCCGGCCGGGCTCTCCCTCAAGGCCAGCACCGGCGTCCTCTCCGGCACGGCCACCACGGCGGGATCCTCGACGTTCACCATCAGCGCCAGCAACAGCGTCGGCACCGCCACCACCGCCACGATCACCCTCAAGGCGGTGGTCGGGGCAGCACCCACGCTGGTCCATGCCTCCCCGCCGGCTGCGGCATGGGCGCACGCCTACAGCTACCCCTTCACCGCGACCGGTGTTCCGGCACCTACCTTCACCGTCGCTTCGGGCGCGCTACCCGCGGGGCTCACGCTCAACGACACCAGCGGGGTGCTGAGCGGCATACCGACGAGCGTCGCCACCTCGACGTTCACCGTCACCGCCAGCAACGGCATCAGCCCCGACGCCACCAGTGCGACGCTGACGATCGTCGTAGCCCCGCCGCCCCGTGGCACGGTCCTCTCCTGGGGCGCCGACGGCACCGACCAGCTCGGGGCCGGGGACCGCAGTACCGGCGGCATCCCGCAACCCGTCACGCTGCCAGCGGGGGCTACTGCAGTGCAGGTCGCCGCCGGGCAGGACCACTCCCTCGCCCTCACCAGCTCCGGAGAGGTCTATGCCTGGGGCGACGACAACTGCGGCCAGCTCGGTGACGGAGAGAGCACCGGCTGCAACGCCAACCTGCTGCAACCCACCCCGACCCTGGTTACCTTCCCGTCCGGTACCCCGGCGGTCACCGCCATCGCGGCGGGCTGGAAGGACAGCTTCGCCCGCACCGCCGACGGCAACCTCTGGGCCTGGGGCGACGACGGCGTGGGCGAGCTCGGGGACGGCAACAGCGGCAACTACACCGCAACACCCGTCCAGGTTTCCCTCGGCGCGGAGGCCGGCAAGATCACCGCGGTCGCCGCCGCCGCGTTCACCACGTATGCCCTCACCAGCGACCACACCGTCCTCTCGTGGGGCAACGGCGCCAACGCCGCGCTCGGCAACGGAGAGACCGGCGACTCCCTGGTGCAGCCGACGCCCGCCCCGGTGACGCTCGGCGCGGCTGCCGGCAAGGTCACCGCGATCGCCGCCGGTGGCTCCCAGGAGGCACACGCCGTCGCTCTGACGAGCACCGGCGCGGTCTACACCTGGGGTGGAGACGCGGACGGTCAGCTCGGCACCGGAGTGCTCGGCAGCCCGGCCCACGACAGCAGCATCGCCGTCAAGGTCGTGCACCCTGCGGGCGCGTCCACCCTTCCCGTGATGGCGGAGGTCGGTGCCTCGTCATACGGCAGCTACGCCATCACCACCAGCGGCGCCCTCTACGCCTGGGGCAACGACGGCTTCGGCGAACTCGGCGACGGGCAGGACTCCACCCAGCACGACGCTCCCGTCCTCGTGGCCCCGCCGGCCGGGCAGACCGCTGCGCCGACGATGGCCGCCGCGACCGGGGGTGACTTCTACGGCACCGAACTCGACACCAGCGGCGTCCTGTACACCAACGGCGCGAACGGCGAAGGCGAGCTCGGAACAGGCACTCCCGACAACAGCACTACGCCAACCGCAGCCGTCCTACCCGCCAGCACGGCGATCAGCGGCATGAGCGCCGGGCCCCAGTTCGTGCTCGCCATCGTCCGGTAGCCGGAGGCTGCCTACCGGCGGGCACACCCCGCGCGTTATCGAGCTGAGCTGCCGATTCCGAGTCTGCGTTCGAAGCCGTCCGGGATGAGGAGGTCGTCGCGGCTGAGCTCGTGGATCGACGAGCGGCCCAGACCGAGCAGGGCGGAGTCGATGCCGCTGCGCAGGATGTCGAGGACGTTCTCCACGCCGGCCTGGCCGTTGGCGGCGAGGCCCCAGAGGGAGGCGCGGCCGATCATCACTGCCCGGGCGCCGAGGGCCACGGCCTTCACCACGTCGCTGCCACGCCGGATGCCGCCATCGAGCACCACGTCGATCTGCGAACCGACCGCCTCGGCCACCGCCGGCAGGGCGCGGATCGAGGCAGGCGTGCCGTCGAGGTTGTTGCCGCCATGGTTGGAGACCGAGATCGCGCTGACGCCGGCGTCGACCGCCCGCAGCGCGTCATCGACCCGCATCACCCCCTTGAGCATGAACGGCCCGTCCCACTGCTGCCGCAGCCAGGCCAGCTCCTCCCACGACGGCGGCGCGGACTGCATCCACTGCCCGTAGGCCCCGAAGAACGTCGGGCCGGTCTGGCCGCGGTCGACCATGTTCGGCACTGAGAGGTCCGGCAGCCCTGCCTTGAGGAAGCCGGCCAGCCAGCGCGGGTGGCGCAGCACCTCGGGTGCGAAGCGCATCGCGGTCTTGACGTCGATCTTGTCCGGGATCGTCGGGCTGCCCCAGTCCCGGCCATGGGAGAACGACCAGTCGAGCGTGACGATGATGCCCACCGCGCCGGCCTTGCGGGCACGCTCCATCCGGGCCTGCATGTCCTCCCGCGTGCCCACCCAGTACATCTGGAAGAACGTCTTCGGGTTGGCCGCGGCCACCTCTTCGACAGGCTTGCTGGCGAAGGAGCTCAGCCCCATACCGATGCCCCGCGCGGCGGCGGCCCGGGCGACAGCCACCTCACCATCGGGGTGGACCGCCTGCACGCCCGTCGGGGAGATGAGGACGGGCATGGAGATCTCCTGCCCCATCACCGTCGTCGAGAGGTCGCGCTTGGCCGAGAGGCCGGCGACGTGCGGCGCGAACCCCAGCTCGGTGAAGGCCGCGGTGTTGTCATCGATCGTCTGCCCGCGTTCGGAGCCGGCGACGAGCGCGCCGTAGACGGATTTCGGTAGCCGCTTCTTCGCGCGAAGCTGGGCGATGGCGACGGTCTCGAACCACAGGTTAGGCATTAGTCGATCTTTCAATTGAGGCGGCCGGAACTGGGCCGCGTTCGGACGGGACGGCGTGCAGGGCCGGCGGCGCGATGCGCAGCAGGCGGCGGACGAGGCGTGGCGTGAGTGGCTCGGCGGTACGGGCGCGGACGGAGCCGGCGACAACCCCGGAGCCGTACGCGGCATCGTCGATGACCCGGGCGACGGCGAAGCGGACCGGCCCGAGCGTGCGCGGCCCCGCGCGCCAGTCGGCCACCGGCGCCGCGAGCAGGAGACCCGCCAGCGCGAGCCGGCGCCCTCGAGCCCGCCGACCGCCTGGCACCGCGGCGGCGACCACGAGCGGGAGACCGAACTGAGCGGCGGTGCGACCGACCTGCCGCCACGTCTGACCGGCAGCGTTCATGGCCTCCGTCGCGGCTCCTGTGCTCTCCACGCCCACCTCGCCGAGTGTGCGTTGCAGTGCGACCGTCGAGGCAACGAGGCCGGCCAGGGCAATCGACGGGCGACGTGCCAGCAGCCCGAGTACCGCCACCCCGGACCAGCAGTGCAGCACCAGCGGCGCCAGGTTGCCGCGATGCCGGCGCGCGAGGGGGCCGGCAGCCGTGCCGTAGCGGTACCGGCGCTGCAGCAGTGGCCACCAGCGCGTCGGCTCGGCGTGCTGCACCGTCACCGACGGCTCATAGCGGACCCGCCAGCCGGCGGCGTCGAGCCGCCAGACGAGGTCGACGTCCTCGCCGAAGCGCAGGCTCACCTCGAAGCCGCCAACGTCGTCAAGGGCCGCCCGGCGGACCAGCAGCGCGGCTGTCGGCACGTAGGAGATACCGCCTCCCGGTGCCACCCGGGCCTGCCGCCGACCGAGGTCGAGACTGCTCGCGGCCATGCCGTAGCGAACGGGCGCCGACGGGCCGGGCAGCGTGGTGATCCGCGGTGCCACCGCGGCGACGAGCGGGTCGCCGAAGTGGCCGCCCAGCTGGGCGACGACATCACCCGCGGGCACCGTGTCGCTGTCGAGGAAGAGGACGAAGTCGGTCTCCACGTGAGCAAGGCCCGTGTTGCGTGCCGCGGCTGGGCCGCCGTTGGCGGCCCGCACGACGAGCCGAGCGCCGTGACTCGCGCAGACGGCCGCGACGGCGTGCGGGTCGGCCGAAGCATCGTCCACCACGATCACCGGAAGCTCCGCATCGAGTGCGGTCAGGCAGCGGTCCAGCTCGTCAGGCCGGTCGCGGATCGGGATCACCACGGTGACGTCGCCCAGTGCCGCGGCAGGCCAGCTCGGGTGCACCAGCCCCACATCGGTGAGCTGCCGCGCCAGCCGCGCCCCGGCCGGGCTGCGCACCCGGCCGCTGGCC
>JAOPUX010000130.1 GCA_025963285.1 Jatrophihabitans sp. | reverse complement strand
GCGTCAGCACGGGCGCGACGCACGCGTCGAGCCGCTCGAACACCGCCGCCCACTCGTCCCGGGTCTTGCTGGCGAAGGTCTGCTCGAGCATCTCCCCGCAGGCTGCGAACTGGGTCGGGTCGTAGGGCGACGGCGCGGTGGCCGGGTCCTGGCCGATGGCCGTGCACAGCGCGGCCCAGAACTGCGTCTCGATGGCGCCCACCGCCACGTAGCGGCCGTCCGCGCAGGTGTAGCACCGGTAGTTCGGCGAGCCGCCGTCCAGGAAGTTCGACTCGGGCCGGTCCTGCCAGCCGCCCGCGCCGAGGAACGCCCGGGTCATCGAGCCCAGGTAGGCGGCGCCGTCGACCATGGCCGTGTCCACGACCTGGCCCTCGCCGGTGGCCCGCGCGTGCAGCAGTGCGGCGAGCAGGCCGGTGGTCAGGAACATCGCCCCGCCCCCGAAGTCGGCCACGTAGTTCACCGGCGGCACGGGCGGCTCACCCGCGCGCCCGATGCCCGAGAGCAGGCCGGTCAGCGCCAGGTAGGTGAGGTCGTGGCCGGCGGTGCGGGCCAACGGGCCGTCCTGGCCCCAGCCGGTCATCCGTCCGTAGACGAGCTTCGGGTTGCGGGCCAGCACCTGCTCGGGGCCGACACCGAGGCGCTCGGCCACGCCGGGCCGGAAGCCCTCGATGAGCGCGTCGGCGGACTCGATCAGGCGCAGCAGCGCCTCGGCGCCCTCGGGCCGGCGGATGTCCAGGGCGATCGAGCGGCGGCCCCGGCCGAGCGGCCCGCCGACCAGGGCGTCACCCAGGCCGGGCCGGGCGCCGGGCAACTTGTCGATGCGCACGACCTCGGCCCCGAGGTCGGCCAGCAGCATGCCCGCGAACGGGACGGGGCCGATGGCCGGCAGTTCGATGATCCGGACACCCTCGAGCGGTCCTGGCACGTGCACGTCCTTGTCGTCGGTTCGGGAAACGATGAATACCCCCTCCGGCTGGCCGTGACCGGCTGAAGGGGGTATTCACGGTTTACGCGGCGGGCTAGAAGGTCTCGCCGTTCTCGGCCTTCTTGCGCAGCAGCGGGTTGGGCTCGAAGCGTGCGCCGAACTTCTGCGTGAATTCGTCCGCGCGGGCGACGAACCCGGCCACCCCGCCGGCGAACCCGTTGACGTACTTCAGCACGCCACCGGTCCACGGCGGGAAGCCGATGCCCATGATCGAGCCGATGTTGGCGTCGGCCGTGGTGATGATGACGCCCTCTTCGACGCAGCGCGCCGACTCGACGGCCTCGATCACCAGCATCCGCTCGGAGAGCTCGTGCAGGTCGACGGCCGAGGGGTCGTCCATCACCGGGAAGAGCTCGGCCAGACCCGGCCAGAGGCCGGTGCGCTTGCCGTTCTCGTCGTAGTCGAAGAAGCCGGCGCCCTTCAGGCGACCCGGGCGGCCGAGCTCGACCATCTTCTCGACGATCACCTCGGCCGGGTGCGGGACGTAGGTCTTGCCGTCTGCCTCGACGCCGGCCTTCGTCTCGTTGCGGATCTTGAGGAAGAGCTCCATGTTCAGCTCGTCGGCCAACTGCAGCGCGCCGACCGGGTAACCGGCCTGCGTGGTGGCCTGCTCGATCGACTGCGGGTGCACACCCTCGCCCAGCATCGCGATGGCCTCGTTGACGAACGTCCCGATCACCCGCGAGGTGAAGAATCCGCGGCTGTCGTTGACGACGATCGGCGTCTTGCCGATCTGGATGGAGTAGTCGAGGGCGCGGGCGAGGGCGGCGTCGGAGGTCTCGTCGCCGCGGATGATCTCCAGCAGCGGCATCTTGTCCACGGGGGAGAAGAAGTGCAGTCCGATGAAGTCGGCCTTGCGCTGCACACCCTCGGCCAGGCCGGTGATCGGCAGGGTGGAGGTGTTCGAGCCGAGCAGGGCGTCAGGGTTGACGACCGGCTCGAGCTCGGCAAACACCGAGTGCTTGAGGCCGACGTTCTCGAATACGGCCTCGACGACGAGGTCGCAGCCGGCGAGGTCGGCGTAGTCGGCGGTCGGGGTGATCCTGGCGAGGAGGGCGTCCATCTTCTCCTGCGTGGTGCGACCCTTGTCGAGCTGCTTCTGCAGGATCTTGCGGGAGTAGTCCTTGCCCTTCTCGGCGGCCTCGATCGAGACGTCCTTGAGCACGACCTCGATGCCTGCCTTCGCGCTGACATAGGCGATGCCTGCGCCCATCATCCCGGCGCCGAGGACGGCAACCTTCTCGGCGTTGCGCTTCTCGTGACCGTCCGGGCGGGAGCCGCCACCGTTGATCGAGTTCAGGTCGAACCAGAACGCCTGGATCATGTTCTTCGCGACCTGCCCGCGGGCGATGTCGGCGAAGTAGCGCCCTTCGATCTTGAGCGCGGTGTCGATGTCGACCGTCGCCCCCTCGACGCCGGCGCACATGATGTGGTGCGGCGCGGGCATCGGGGCGCCCTTGAGCTGCTTGCGCAGGTTCGCGGGGAAGGCCGGCAGCATGCCGCCGAGACCGGGACTGGACGGCAGCCCGCCCGGCATCCGGTAACCCTTGGCGTCCCAGCGCTGCACCGACTCGGGGTTCTCCTTGATCCACGCCTTGGCGCTGGAGATCAGCTCCTCCGGCGTCTCGACGAGCTCGTCGATCAGGCCCGTCTCGAGCGCGGCGGCCGGACGGAAGCGCGGGCCCTGCAGCAGAACCTTCATGAGGCCGTCGGCCACGCCGAGCAGGCGGACGATGCGGGTGACGCCACCGCCGCCCGGGAGCAGGCCGAGGGTGACCTCGGGCAGGCCGAACTGCGCCTTCGGATTGTTGAGCGCGATGCGGCGGTGACAGGCCAGCGCGATCTCGAGGCCGCCACCGAGCGCGGCACCGTTGAGCGCGGCGACGACGGGCTTGCCCAGCGTCTCCAGCGCACGCAGGTCACCCTTGATCTTCTCCAGCCCCGCGGTGAAGTCGGCGAGGTTCTCGTCGGTGACCTGGATCAGCAGGTTCAGGTCGCCGCCGGCGAAGAAGGTGTCCTTCGCGGAGGTGACGATCACGCCCGTGATCGAGTCCTTCTCGGCCTGCAGGCGCTCGACTGCGGCGTGCATCGAGTCCTGGTAATCGCCGTTCATGGTGTTCGCGCGCTGGTTGGGGTCGTCGATCGTCAGCGTGACGATGCCGTCGGCGTCCTGGTCCCAGCGGATGGTGTTGGTGCTCATCTAAATGGTCTCCGTAGTTTCTGTGGGAATCAGACGCGCTCGACGACGGTGGCGATACCCATGCCGCCGCCGATGCAGAGCGTGACCAGGCCGAGGGTGAGATCGCGACGCTCGAGCTCGTCGATGACCGTGCCGAGGATCATGGCGCCGGTGGCACCGAGCGGGTGGCCGAGGGCAATGGCGCCGCCGTTGACGTTCACCCGGTCGTGGCTGACGTTCAGCTCCTTCATGAACTTCAGCACCATCGACGCGAAGGCCTCGTTGACCTCGAAGAGGTCGATGTCGCTGGCCTGCAGGCCGGCCTTGGCCAGTGCCTTGCGCGCAGCCGGGGCCGGGCCCGTCAGCATGATGGTCGGCTCGCTGCCCACGATGGCGGTCGAGCGGATCCGGGCGCGAGCGGTGAGGCCGTTCTGCTTGCCTGCCAGCTCGCTGCCGACTGCCACGATGGCGGCACCGTCGACGATGCCGGAGGAGTTGCCCGGCGTGTGGACGTGGTTGATCTTCTCGATCCAGTGGTACTTCTGCAGCGCGACGGCGTCGAAGCCACCCATGTCACCGATACCGGCAAAGGAGGGCTTGAGCGAGCCGAGCTGCTCGACCGTGGTGGACGGACGCGGGAACTCGTCGTGGTCGAGCACGACCTGGCCGTTGATGTCGACCACCGGGATCACCGAGCGGCTAAAGGCGCCGTTGGCCAGGGCCTTTCCTGCGCGGGTCTGCGACTCGACAGCGTAGGAGTCGACGTCGTCGCGGGTGAAGCCCTCGACGGTCGCGATGAGGTCGGCGCTGATGCCCTGGGGCACGAAGGAGGTGGCGTAGGCCGTCTCCGGGTCCTGCGCCCACGGTCCGCCGTCGGAGCCCATAGGCACCTTCGACATCGACTCGACGCCACCGGCGAGGACGAGGTCCTCCCAGCCGGAGCGGATCTTCATCGCGGCGAGGTTGACGGCCTCGAGGCCCGAGCCGCAGAAGCGGTTGAGCTGGAAGCCTGGGCCGGAGAGCTCGTAGCCGGCAGCCAGCGCGGCGGTGCGGGCGATGTCGGCACCCTGCTCACCGACCGGGGCGACGCAGCCGAGGACGACATCCTCGACGTTGGCCGGGTCGAGGTCGGGGTTGCGCTTGCGGAGCTCGTCGAGCAGGCCGACGACCAGCGAGACGGGCTTGGTGCCGTGCAGCGAGCCGGTGTTCTTGCCGCGGCCGCGGGGCGTGCGAATGGCGTCGTAGACGAACGCTTCGGTCATGATTTTTACCGTCCCAAACGAGGAGGAGCTGGCTAGCTCAGGGGATCACCGTGATAGTGCCAGTATTACTGTCACAGTTGTCAAGTGCCAGTGGGCGTGTTGTGGTTTACGCTCCCACTATGACCGCCGATCCGTCCGTCGAGCCCGCCGTCTCAGGCGACGCCGCGGGTCGGATCGACGAAGAATTCACCATCGACGAGCTGGCTACCCGTACCGGAATGACGGTACGCACGGTCCGCTTCTACGCAAGCGAGGGTCTGCTGCCGCCCCCGGCCAGGCGCGGGCGCATCGCCTACTACGGCGCACCGCACCGGATGCGGCTGGAGCTCGTCAAGTCGCTGCAGGATCACGGCTACACCCTCGCCGCCATCGAGCGGGTGCTGGGCCGCATCCCGATCGACGCCGCGCCTGCCGAGTACGCCGTGCACTCCGCCGTGCTCGCGCCGTGGCTGCCGGACAACTCCGAGGCCATTACGCGGGCGGACCTGGAGCGCCGGATGGGACGGCGCGTCGAGGGTGCCGAGCTGACCTACCTCGAGCAGATCGGCGCGATCGAGCAGACGGGGGAGGACGCCTTCCGCGCGTCGCCCGCCGCGCTGGGACACGCGCTGGAGCTGATGCGGCTGCCTGTGCCCACGAGCGTCCTGAACAACTCGGCCCGGATCATCGACGAGCACGCCACCGCCGTGGCCAACGGCCTCACCGACGTCTTCATCGACGCGATCTGGGGCCCGTACCAGCGCGGCGAGATCGACCACGCCCAGGTGGTGGCCATGCTCGACCGGCTGCGGCCGCTGGCCGTCCAGGGCCTGGTGAACGCCTTCGGCCGGGCCGCCGACCGCGCCGCTCGCCGCGGCCTCGAACCGTCCTGAGCGATCGACCCGCGTCAGCCGGCGTCGCGCGCGTCGCGAGCGTCAGCTGGCGTCGCACGCGTCAGCCGGCGTCGCACGCGTCAGCCGGCGTCGGCCCCGGTGCGCGCTCGACTTTGTGCGTGCTGCCGGTGCCGCGACGTCGACTTTGTGCGTGCAGCCGGTACTGCGGCGCCCCG
>JAOPUX010000121.1 GCA_025963285.1 Jatrophihabitans sp. | reverse complement strand
GAGCCGGCCGAAGATGCTGTTCGTGTGCTTGCTGACGGCCTTCTCGGTGACGAACATCCGCGCGGCGATGGCGGCGTTCGAGCGCCCTTCCGCCATCAGCCCCAGCACCTCGCGCTCGCGCGGGGTCAGCGTGGCCAGCGGGTCGTCGGCCGCCGATCGCCGCGACAGCAGCTGCGCCACCACCTCCGGGTCGAGCGCGGTGCCGCCGGCGGCGACCTGGCGCACCGCGTCGATGAACTGGCCGACATTGAAGACGCGGTCCTTGAGCAGGTAGCCCACCCCGCCGGAGCGGTCGGCTAGCAGCTCGCGGGCATAGAGCTGCTCGACGTACTGGGAGAGCACGAGCACCGGCAGCCCCGGCCGTTCGGCACGCGCGGCGATGGCCGCGCGCAGGCCCTCGTCGGTGAAGGTGGGCGGCAGCCGCACGTCGACCACCGCGATGTCCGGACGATGCGTGGTGAGCGCTCGCAGCAGTGACGGGCCGTTGTCCACGGCCTCCACGACCTCGCAGCCGTTGGCTTCGAGTAGCCGGATCAGGCCGTCCCGGAGGAGGGCGAGGTCTTCGGCGAGGACGACACGCACGGCAGAACCATAACCAGCCGGGTGCCCCCACCGGGCGGGGATTCGACGGCGAGTGTGCCGTCGAAGGCCGCGAGCCGCTTCGCGATCCCCGCCAGCCCGCCGCCCGGAGCGACCGATGCGCCGCCCACGCCGTCGTCGACCACCTCGAAGTGCAGGACGTCGTCGGCGAGCGCCAGGCGGATCGAGGTCGTCGTCGCCGCTGCGTGCTTGATGACGTTGGCCAGCCCCTCGGCCACGGCGAAGTAGGCGCCCGACTCCACCGGCGCGGGCAGCCGTCCGGGCACGTCACTCGTCACGGCCACCGGGAAGGGCGCGGTGAGGGCAAGTGCCTCGACGGCGCCCACCAGGCCGCGGTCGGCCAGTACCGGCGGGTGGATGCCGCGCACCAGACCGCGCAGCTCGGCCAGCGCCACGCCGGAGGCCTCGCGGGCCTCGGCGAGCAGCGCCCGCGCCCCCTCCGGGTCGTTGTCGAGCTGGTTCTCGGCCAGCGCCAGGTTCATGCCCAGCGCGACGAGCCGGGCCTGGGCGCCGTCGTGCAGGTCGCGCTCGATGCGGCGCAGCTCGGCGGCGGAGGTGTCAACGGTCTCGGCGCGCGAGGAGGTGAGCTGCTGCACGCGCAGGGCCAGTCGGCTCTTCTCCGAGACGCTGAGCAGCGGGCGGTCCAGCCGCCAGTGCACCTTCGCCGCGACCGCCAGCGGCAGCCACCAGAGGAGCAGGTCGAAGATCGCCTCGACCAGGGCGATGATCGACAGGGCCAGCCCGACCGTGCCGTCGACCAGCAGCCAGAGGGCGTCACGCCGCGTGGCCGGGTCCAGGACCAGCGCCAAGATCCGGGCCAGCAGCGAGCCGGGTGCGGGCTCGAGGTAGCCGGACTCCAGCGGCGAGCCGAGGAAGCCGCCGACGTAGCGGCGGCGTCGCCTGGCCATCATGCGGGTCAGCCGGATCGTCACCCCCAGCATCGGGATGCCCACCCAGACGGTGACGAGTGCCAGCGCCACGGCCGTGTAGATGAACAGCACGAGGCTGATGACGCTCGTGGCGACGGACTGGACAGCCCACCAGAGCAGGTTCACGCGTCGCTTCCAGGAGGCCCCCACGGCACCAATCCTGACCTACGAACCGGGAATCGATGGTGGTGCTAGCACCACCACGGCCGGGGTTCTGGCACCCGTGTCCTCCGTGCCCGCAGCCGGAAGCGTGATCAGGGTCAGAGCAGCCGTCCCGAAGAAGAGGTACCTCCGGTGTCCAAGACCCCTCCGCTCACCGTTCGCATGGCGCGCTGGAGCGCCCTCAATCCCTGGAAGGCGATCGCCGGCTGGCTCGTCTTCGTCGTCGCCAGCATCGCCATCGGCAGCCTCTCCGGCCTACACGGGGCCAGTGATCTCGACGAGACCGTCGGCCAGTCCGGCACGGCGGCGCACTGGCTGCACGACGCCCACCTCGAAGCTCCTGACACCGAGAACGTGCTGGTGACCCCCCGCGCCGGGAGCCTCGACCAGACCGCGGCCCGGGCGGCGTTGGCCGCGGCGGCGACGAGCATGCGGGCGCTGAGCCAGGTGGCTGCGGTCGGTACCCCGATCACTTCGACCTCCGGCCAGGCCATGACCATCCAGGTGACGCTGCGCCACGACGCCCACGTCGCGCCGCTGCTGGCGGCCACCAAGGCGGTGCAGGCGCGCTATCCGGGCCTGCGGGTGGAGGAGGTCGGCTCGACGTCCCTCGACGACGCCGTGGGCGACCAGGTGAGCAGCGACCTCTCCTCGGCGGCCGTGATCAGCCTGCCCGTCACCCTCGTGATCCTGCTGGTGGCCTTCGGCGCGATCATCGCGGCGGGTGTCCCGCTGCTGCTGGCGCTCTCGGCGGTCGGCTCGGCGACGGGGCTCGCCTCGCTGGCCTCCCACGTCTTCCCCGCCGACGACTCGACCAGCAGCATGATCCTGCTGATGGGCATGGCCGTCGGCGTCGACTACTCGCTCTTCTTCGTGAAGCGGGCGCGTGAGGAGTGGCGCCGAGGCGCCAGCCGGCTCGATGCGGTGGAGATCGCCGCGGAGACCTCCGGCCACTCGGTGCTCGTGTCGGGGCTCGCCGTCATCGTCGCCATGTTCGGTCTCTATCTCGTCGAGAACGTCACCTTCACGTCCCTGGCCACCGGCTCGATCATCGTGGTCGGGGTGGCTGTGCTCGGCTCGTTGACCGTGCTGCCGGCGCTGCTGGTGAAGCTCGGCCGGGGGATCGACCGTCCGCGGGTGCCGGTGCTGTGGCGGCTGACGTCGAGCACGCGGGAGCCGCGGCTCTGGCCGGCCCTGCTGCGCCCGTCGCTGACCCGCCCGGCCCGCACGCTCACCGTCTCGGTGCTGGCCCTCGGCGCGCTCGCCCTCCCTGCTCTCGGGCTGACGCTGCACTCGTACAGCCCGCAGGGGCTGCCGGACTCGGTGGCGGCCAAGCACACGCTGCTGCGGCTGACGTCGGCCTTCCCGAGCCAGAACTCCACCCAGGAGGTCGTGGTGAAGGCGGCCGCCGCTCAGGCCGGCCAGGTCGACGACGCGCTGCGCAGCCTGGCCGGCACCGCGGCCCGTACCCGCCTCTTCGTCGGTGGGGCCCCGCAGCTGCGCGCCTCGGCCGACGGCACGGTGCACCTGCTGCGCATCGATGCGCCCTTCGACTCCGAGGCCACCCAGGCCCGCCACGGCATCCGCGACCTGCGCGAGCACCTCGTCGGCGACGCCCTGCGCGGGGTCGGCGGTGCGCGGTGGGCGGTGGGCGGTGATACGGCGAGCAACGTCGACGCCGACCAGCACCTCTCCGCGCGGCTGCCCTGGGTGATCGGCTTCGTGGTGCTGCTGACGATGCTGATCATGGGCTGGGTGTTCCGGTCGGTGGTGATCGCGCTGACCACGGCCGCGGTGAACCTGCTCTCGGCCGGCGCCTCCTTCGGCGTGCTGGTACTCGTCTTCCAGCACACCTGGGCCGACTCGCTGCTGGGCTTCCACTCCACCGGCGCCGTGGTCAACTGGATCCCGCTCTTCACGTTTGCCGTGCTCTTCGGCCTCTCGATGGACTACCACGTCTTCGTGATCAGCCGGATCCGTGAGGCGATGCTCGGCGGCCTCTCGACCCGCGATGCCATCCGGGTTGGCATCACCGGCTCGGCGGGGACGGTGACCAGCGCAGCCTTCGTGATGGTCTCGGTCTTCGCGATCTTCGCCTCGCTGCACATGGTGGAGATGAAGGAGCTCGGCCTCGGGCTGGCCGTGGCCGTGCTCGTCGACGCGCTGGTGGTGCGGGTGATCGTGCTGCCGTCGCTGATGATGCTGCTGGGCCGCTGGAACTGGTGGCCGGGGCGGGTGCCGGTGGCCCGGCCTACCGCTACCGTCGTGGCATGGCCTGCAACGCTTGCGCGATCTGGGACGAGGGGTACCTGAAGTACGACTTCGGGGATCACCCGATGCGCCCGCTGCGCCTCGACCTGACGATGCGGCTGGCTCGCTCGCTGGGGGTGCTCGACCGGCTCGACGTGCTGGCGCCGGTGACCGCTGACGAGACTGCGCTGCTGACCGTCCACGACGCCGACTACCTCGCCGCCGTCCGCCGGGCCGGCGACGACCCGAGCTTCTCCGGCTACGGGCTGGGCACCGACGACGACCCCGTCTTCGCCGGCATGTACGAGGCATCGGCACTCATCGCCGGCGGCTCGGCGCTGGCTGCGCGACGGGTGTGGAGCGGGGAGGTCGAACACGCGGTGAACATCGCCGGCGGCCTGCATCATGCGATGCGCGACCACGCCGCGGGATTCTGCGTCTTCAACGACGTGGTGCTCGCGATCCGCACGCTCCTCGCCGCCGGGGCGCAGCGGGTGGCCTACGTCGATATCGACGTGCACCACGGCGACGGTGTGCAGGCCGCCTTCTACGACGATCCGCGGGTGCTGACGGTGAGCATGCACCAGGACCCGCGCACGCTCTTCCCCGGAACCGGGCTGGCCACCGAGGTAGGGGTCGGGGCGGCGGAGGGCACCGCCGTCAACCTGCCGCTGCCGCCGGGCACGGATGACGCCGGCTGGCTGCGGGCCTTCAATGCGGTGGTACCGGGTGTGTTGCGGGCTTTCCGTCCCGAGATCCTGGTGACGCAGTGCGGCTGCGACACCCACCACGACGACCCGCTCGCCTCGCTCGAGCTGACCGTCGACGGACAGCGGGCCGCGATCAGCGCGCTGCACCGGCTGGCCCACGAGGTGGCCGGTGGCGGGTGGCTGGCGATGGGCGGCGGTGGCTACGGCATCGTGCGGTGCGTGCCGCGGACGTGGACGCACCTGCTCGCCGAGGCCAGCGGGGTGCCGGTGCCACCTGAGACGCCGGTGCCGGCGGAGTGGACGGCCCACCTGCGCTCGCTCGGCGCCCGCGGCGACCTGCCGGTGACGATGGGCGAGGGGCGCACCCCCGAGTCGACGCTCTGGCAGCCTGGCGGCGACAGCTGGCTCGACCGCTGCATCGCCGACACCCGTCGCAGCTCGTACCCGCTGCTCGGCCTCGATCCCCTAGACCCCCGCGATTGAGCGCCCCGTGACTGAGATCGTGGCCCCGCCGGGGTGGGAGGCCGACATCGTGGTGGCCGACGGCGGGACGATGCACATCCGGCCCATCCAGCCGTCGGACGCCGACGCGCTGGTGGCCTTCCACGCCGGCCTCTCCTCGCGTACCCGCTACCTGCGCTTCTTCTCGGCCTATCCGAGGATTCCGGAGCGGGACCTGATCCGCTTCACGACCGTCGACCACCACGACCGGGTGGCGTTCGTGGCGCTGCTCGGGTCGACGATCATCGCCGTGGGGCGCTACGAGCGCACCGCCGGCACCGACGAGGCCGAGGTGGCCTTCGTGGTGGCCGACGCCCACCAGGGCCGCGGCATCGGTTCGGTCCTGCTGGAGCACCTCGCCGCGGCTGCCCGTGAGTCGGGTCTGCGCAGGTTCCACGCCGTCGTGCTGGCCGAGAACACGCCGATGCTGCGCGTCTTCCGCGAGGCCGGGTACGTCACCAAGCGGCACATCGACCAGGGCGAGTTCATGCTCGAGTTCGAGGTGGGGGAGACGGCCGTGACCTCGTCGGTGATGCGGGAGCGTGAGCAGCGCGCCGAGGCACGCTCGATCGAGCGGCTGCTCTCGCCGCGTTCGGTGGCCGTCGTCGGGGCCAGCAACGATCGCGGCAAGATCGGCCATGCGGTCTTCGCCAACCTGCTGCGGATGGGCTTCGACGGCCCGCTCTACCCGATCAACCCTGAGGCGCGCCATGTCGGCGGGGTGCCGGCCTACCGTTCGGTGCTGGACGTGCCGGGCGAGCTCGACCTCGTGGTGATCGCGGTGCCCGCCTCGTCAGTGCCGGGGATCGTGGAGGAGTGCGCGTCGCGCGGGGTGCGCGGGCTCGTCGTCATCGCCGGTGGCTTCGGCGAGCGAGGCAGTGATGCCGAGCGCGCCGCGGGCGGCCAGGCCCAGCGCAACCTGGTGGCCGAGGCGCGGGCCAACGGCATGCGGGTGCTCGGCCCGAACTGCCTCGGCATCATCAACACCGCGGGCTCGGTCAGCCTCAACGCCTCGCTCGCGCCGCTGCCACCGCTGCCCGGGCGGGCCGGCTTCTTCTGCCAGTCGGGTGCGCTGGGCGTCACTGTGCTGGGTGAGGCGGCGCGCCGGGGCCTGGGGGTGTCGACCTTCGTCTCGGCGGGCAACCGCGCCGACGTCTCCGGCAACGACCTGCTGCAGTTCTGGGAGACCGACCCCGACACCGACGTCGTGCTGATGTACCTGGAGTCCTTCGGCAACCCGCGCAAGTTCGCCCGGCTGGCCCGCCGGCTGGGCCGCCGCAAGCCGATCGTGGTGGTGAACCGCGGCGCCGGGGCCGCGGTACCGGAGGGGCTGGCCTCCACCTCGGTGGAGCTGCCCGACGACGGGGTGCGCGCGCTCTTCGCCCGCTCCGGCGTGATCCGGGTCGACACCGTCGGCGAACTCTTCGACGTCGCCCTGCTGCTCACCTCCCAGCAGCTGCCGCTCGGCCCCCGGGTGGCCGTGGTGGGCAACTCCACGGCGCTGGGCGTGCTCGTCACCAACGCCTGCGCGGCCGAGGGGCTCTCGCTGACCCGCCTGGACGACATCGGGGTGGATGCCCAGCCCGAGGCCTTCGAGAGGTCGCTGCGCGCCGCACTGGCCGATGACGAGGTCGACGCGGTGGTGGTGGTCTTCGTGCCGCCGCTGCAGGCGGCCCACACCGAGGACGTCGGGACGGTGCTGCGGACCATCGCGGCCACCTCGGACAAGCCGGTGCTCTCGACGTTCCTCGGCTTCGAGGGCGTGCCGGCCTCCCTCTCCGCGCTGGGCACGACGGCACCGGCCCCCGGCTCCGTGCCGTCCTACGCCTCCCCGGAGCGCGGCGTGCAGGCCCTTGCCCAGGCGGTGCGGTACTCGCAGTGGCGGCAGCGCCCGGTGAGTTCCGTGCCGGAGCTGGGCTCCGTCGACCTGGACGCGGCGGGAGCGTTCGTCGACTCGGTGCTGCTCGACGAGCCCGAGGGTCGCCTGCTCTCACTGGAGGAGACCGGCCTGCTGCTCGGCACGGTGGGGGTACGGCTCACCGACGAGGTGCCGGTCGGAGCCGTTGAGGTGGTGCTGGGGGTGCGCGACGACGCCTCCTTCGGCGCGGTCGCCTCCTTCGGTATCGCCGGGGTGGCCACCGAGCTGCTGGGCGACCGCGCCTACGCCGCGGTTCCGCTGACCTCGGCCGACGCCGACGAGCTGGTGCGTGCGCCGCGCGCTGCGCCGCTGCTGACGGGCTACGCCGGCAGCGATCCGGTGGACCTGCTGGCCCTCAGCGACGTCGTACTGCGGGTCTCCGCCCTGGCCGACGCCCTGCCCGAGCTGGCCGAGCTGTCACTCACGGTGCTGGCCGCGCCGATCGGTGCCTTCGTCGCCGCGGCCTCCGCGCACGTCGCCCCGGCCACTGCCCGCGCCGACACCGGGCCCCGCCGCCTGCGCGGCCTCTAGGGATCGGGCTGGCACGGGCTGTCGCCGTGACACGGGTTGTCGCTGTCGCGCGGGTTGTCGCTGTCGCGCGGGGGCCCGTCCCAGCGCACGGTGCCGACGCTGAGGGCGTCACCCTTGGGGGTGTCACCCGTCCCGTCGTGGGCGACCGGCAGACCGCGCCGGTACCTGCGTCTGCGGAGACGCCCGCTAGCCTCGGGGCGTGTTCAAAATCCTCTTCGCGCTGCACCTGCTCTTCGCCATCTTCGCCGTGGGGCCGCTGGTGCATGCCGCCACGACCGCCTCGCGGGGTGTCCGCACGGGTGACGGCTCGGCTACGGCCGCCTCCGCGCGGATGCTGCGCATCTACGCCTACGCCTCCGTGCTCGTGGTGCTGATCGGCATGGGCCTCATGTCGGTCAAGACCCCCTACGGCAACCACGCCAAGTCCGGCGACTTCAGCGACACCTGGATCTGGCTCTCGACGCTGCTCTGGCTCGTGGCCATGGTGATCGTGCTCGTCGTACTCGTCCCCACCCTGGAGACGGTGAGCACCAAGATCGAGAAGCAGGAGTCGGTGGTGACGCTCACCGGCAAGGTGGCCGCCTCCGGCGGGGTGGTCGGCCTGATCTTCGCCGCGATCGTCTTCCTGATGGTGTACCAGCCCGGACGCTGAGAACCTTTCGGTGATCCCGCCTCGTCTGGATGGGTAGGGAGGCACCGGGTGACTGATAACGCAGCCTTCCGCGCGTTCGTCGAGGCGAACGGCGCGGTGCTGCTGCACGCTGCCCGCCTACTGACCGGCGACCACCACCGAGGCGAGGATCTCGTGCAGACAGCGCTCACCAGGCTCTACCTGAAGTGGGATGGCGTCGACGCTCCGCTGGCCTACACCCGCAAGGCGCTGGTTACCGCGCACATCGACTCGACCCGTCGCCGGTGGTGGGGGGAGCGGCCCACCGAGGTGCTGCCGGAGGTCGCCTCCGCGGCCGCCACCGACGTCGAGGAGCGCGACGAGCTTCGCCGGCTGCTCAGCGGCCTGGCCCCTCGTGAGCGGGCCGTGATCGTGCTGCGTTACTACTGCGACCTCTCCGAGCAGGACACCGCCGCAACCCTCGGCATGCCCGTCGGCACCGTGAAGAGCACCTGCTCCCGGGCGCTGTCCCGGCTGCGTGTCGAGGCTGGGGTCGGAGGCGCCCGATGAGTCCGAGTGAGTTCCAGCTGCGCGCTGCGCTACGTGACGGTGAGGGTGACGGCGTCGACCCGGACCGCATCATCTCCTCGGCCCTGCGGCTGCAGCTGCGCAGGCACGATCGTCGGGTGCGGGTGCTCGCGGTGGCTGCCGTGATCGTCGTGATCAGCGGGGGCGCCGTCGGCATCGCTGCACTCAACGGCTCCACCAGGGAGAGTGGCGGTGCCGCCTCCGCTCAGTCGAGGACCGCTGCCGCCGGCGCGGCAGCGGGTGGCGCGGACAGCGGCGGCGCCATCCCCAAGGCGAGCAGCCCGTCATCGGAGAGTGTCGGGGCTTCGGGCGGCGCGGTGGTGCCGTCCTCGCCGCTGCCGGGGGTGACGTGTCCGAAGACGCCGGTGAGCTACGAGCTGCCCGGTGGCGGCGGCACCAACCAGTTCGGCGCGGACGGGCCACTCTTCGCCGAGCCGGTCGCGGCGATCGCCGTCTGCAGCTACCCCCTCGGCGCTGCATCGCCGACGCCGCTCACCGGCACGGCGGCGACGGCCCTCGCCCGAAAGCTCGAGCTGGAGGGGTCGAGCAGTCCCCGGTCCGGGCCGTACTGCGCCGGGCAGGTGCGCGGCGAGCTGCTGAGCTTCACGTCGGACGGGACGCAGCTCAGGCCGGTGGAGATCACCGGGACCTGCACGCGCGTGGAGCTCACCAACGGTTCTGCCGTGCGCTATGTCAGCCTGGACCTCTTCACACAGGCGGGCGTGAAGTTCATCCCTGCTGGGCTCACACCCGGCAAGGTGTCGGGATCGCCGAAGCGCTAGCCGGCGGCGCCGGAGCGTAGCTTCTCGACCCAGCTGCGGGCATCCTCGTAGGCCGCCGCGCTGGTGTTGAGGCGTACCTCGTTCGGCGCGGCGTCGGCGCGGGGATAGGAGCCGAGGAAGCGCACGACCGGGCAGACGCGCCGCAGCCCCATCAGCGCCTCGCCCATCCGCGCCTCGGCGATGTGCCCCTCGGCGTCGATGGAGAAGGAGTACCGCCCCAGCTCGTCGCCGATGGGCCGTGACTCGATCCGGGAGAGGTTCACCCCGCGCGTGGCGAACTGCTCGAGCATCGTCAGCAGGGCGCCTGCCTCGTTGTCGGGCAGGTGCACCATGAGCGAGGTCTTGTCCGCGCCGGTCGGGGCAGGGACGAACCCCGGGTGGCCGATCAGGACGAACCGGGTCACCGCCCCGCCGTTGTCGGCGACGTCGTGCGCGAGGGCCTGCAACCCGTAGTGCGACACGGCCGGCGGCGGCACGAGGGCGGCGTCGAAGGGGAGCTCGTCGCTGCCTGCCAGCTGGCTCGCCGAGGCGGTGTTCGAGGTGCTCGGCACGTGCACTGCCCCGGGGAGGTTCTCGCGGAGCCAGCCTCGGCACTGCGCCCAGGCATGCGGGTGTGCGGCCACGCGGCCGACGTCGGCGAGCTCGGTGCCGCCGCGCGCGGCCAGGGTGAAGGAGACCTGCACCAGCATCTCGCGCAGCAGCACGAGCGGTTCGCCGGTGGCCAGGGTGTCGAGCACCGCGGTGACCGCCCCCTCGACCGAGTTCTCGATCGCCACCACCGCGTAGTCGGCGTCACCGGAGCGCACCGCGTCCAGGGCGGCGACGACATCGGCCTGGGGGAGGTAGGTGGCCTCGTCCGGCCCGGCGACCTGTCGCAGCGCCGCCTCGGTGAACGTCCCAGCCGGGCCCAGGTAGGCGTAGCGCGGCAACATGAGGCTGAGCCTAGGGCGTCGGTCGACCGGTTACTGCGCACCCCCAGTGCGCCGAGTGGCTTGTTCGACGCCGAGTGGCGGCGTGTCGCCCAGCCACTCGCGTCCGAACAAGCCACTCGGCGAGCCGACGGTGGGTGAGCGGCTGGGGAGCGAACAGGTCAGCTGGCGGCGCGGCGCTTGCCGCCGCGGGCCTTGAGGTAGTCGGCCACCACGTACTCGCCGAGCGCGCCGAGCTTGGGCAGGAAGACCCGTCCGCCGTTGCGCCGGCCCAGCTCCTGCATGAACTCCACCAGCCGCGGCTCGTCGTCGAGCATGAAGACGTTGATCGTGGCGCCGCGGCGGGTACAGCGCTCCACCTCGGCCAGGGTGGCGGCGAGCGTCTCCCGGGTCGGCGGCCAGGCGAAGTCGGCGAAGCCGTCAGCGGCGAGGTGGGCGGTGGGCTCGCCGTCGGTGATCACCAGGATCACCGGCTCGGCGCCACGATGCTTGTCTAGGTGACGCCGGGCCAGCATCAGCCCGTGCTGCAGGTTGGTGCCCTGGACGCGGTCGAAGGTGTGCTCGACCAGCTCCCCGGTGGACATCACCCGCGCATAGTCGGAGAAGCCGATGATCTCGATGGCGTCCTGCGGGTACTTCGTGGTGATGAGCGAGTGCAGGGCCAGCGCGGTGGTCTTCGCCTCGCCCCACGTCCCGCGAAGCTCCATGGAGTACGACATGTCCACGAGCAGCGCCACGGCGGCCGACGAGCGGCGCTCGGTCTCGACGACCTCGAAGTCCTCGGCGCGCAGTTCGATGCCGTCCGGCCCCGCACGATGGACGGCGTTACGCAGCGTGCGCACGACGTCCAGTGGCTGCTCGTCGCCGAACTGCCACTCGCGGCTGCCGCCGGTGATCTCCCCTGCGGCGCCGGCGTTGCGCACGTCGTGGGCGCCCCGGCCGCGTGACTCCAGCACGTCGAAGACCCGCTTGAGTGCGGTGGCGCCGAGCCGGCGCAGCGCGCGCGGGGTGAGCTTGAGCCCGTCGCCGCCCTTGTCGACGTAGCCCTGGCGGCGCAGCTCGCGCTCCAGCTCCTGCAGCTTGCGCAGGTCGTCGACGGCGGGGCGGCCGAGCGCGCGCTCGATCATCTCCTCGTCGATGTCGTCCAACGAGGCGCCGGGGTAGTCCTGGCCCAGCATCTCCTCGAGCAGGTCGAGGTCGGCCAGCTCGGCCAGCGCACCGGTGGCGTCACTCAGGCTCATCGGCCCGTCGCCGTCCATCCGCTGGCGGCCGCCCCACTGCAGGTCAGAACGGGCCGAACGCAGACCCTCCTGCAGCCGGCTCATCTCGCCGCCCAGGCCGGACTGCTCCATCGCCTCGCCCATCAAGTTCTGCAGCTCCTCGCGCTGCTCGGGGGTGAGCGAATCCATCAGGCGGGCAGTGGCGGCCGCGCGACGGGCCAGGGCGTCGATCAGCTCGGCGAGGTTCTGCGGCTGCTCCGGGAAGAAGGCGCCGTACTGCGCCATGAAGGCGGCGAAGTCCTCGTCCGTGTGCTCGCCGCGCGCATCGGCGTCCAGCATGTCGTTGAGGGCGGCCATCATCTGCCGGATCTGCTCGAGGTCCTCGGGTGTGGCGTTCTGCATGGCATCGCGCATGCCCGCGAACTGCGCGTCGAGCACCTGTTCGCGCAGCAGCTGCTGGATCTGCTCGTAGGCCTGCTGTGCCTCCGGCGATCGCCAGCGGTAGTTCGCCAGCTCACGTACCGCGCGAGAGGTCTCCTTGGGCAGGTTCTCCAGCTCGAGCTCGGCCATGCGCGCGGAGTCGTCCGGGTCGGGGAAGAGGGCCCGCCGCTCGGTCTCCAGCGCCTGGTCGAGCAGTTCGCGGACCTCCTGCAGGGTGCCGTCGAGCTGGCCGCTCCGGCGCAGCTCCCTGGCACGTTCGCGGGCCTTGCGGCGCAGCGAATCCAGGCCGTCGCGGTCCTGCCGGCCATGACGCAGCATCCGGTTCAGGGCCTCACGCGGCGAGAGGCCGCGCAGCACGTCCTCACCGATCTCGTCCAGCGCGTTGCGGATGTCGTAGGGCGGTTCGAGGGGGTCGGGGCCGCCGTGCCAGGCGCCGTAGGAGTACCGCTGCTTAGCCACCTGACCTCCGCACGAATGATCGTCGCCGTCTCCCTTCGAGAGTAGCCACAGGGTGGGTAGCGGTGGGGTGGAGCTACTCGCCGACCGAGCCGTCGAGCTGCTCGCGGAGCAGGTCGGCGTGGCCGTTGTGCCGGGCGTACTCCTCGATCATGTGGCAGAGGATCCAGCGCAGGCTGGGGGTGCGCCCGTCCGGCCAGACGCGGGCGCTGAGCTGGTCGAGCCCACCGACGGCCAGCGCCTTCGCGACCATCTCGCGGGACCGCTCGACCGCGGCCCACCAGAGTGCCAGCAGCTGTTCGGGTGAGTCGTCGGCGGCGGAGCGCCAGTCCCAGTCCGGGTCGGCTGCCCAGTCGACCGCGCCCCATGGCGGCTGGCGCTCGTTGCCGTGCAGCCAGCGGGAGAACCAGGCGTCCTCGGTGTAGGCGAGGTGCTTGACCATGCCGCCGAGCGTCATCGTCGACGCCCCGACCGTGCGCCGCAGCCCGGCTGCATCGACCCCGTGGCACTTCCAGGCGAGCGTGGCGCGCTGGAAGTCGAGGAAGCCGAGCAGCGTCGCGAGCTCGTCGCCGGCCAGTGGCGGCTCCGGCCGCCCCTGCTCGTCCAGGTTTGTCATGATCGGTGACGTTACCGGCTGCACTGACGCTTAGCTTTGTGTGGTCTTGGTGATCACGACGGTCTAGTGTTCGCGCGACGCCCGACTCCGAGGCGCACCTCGCCCCTAAGGAATCCGGAAAAGTGAAGCCCCGCGCCACCAAACTCCTCGCGGCTGCAGCAGCTGTCGGCCTCGTCGCGACCATGTCCTCGGTCGTCGGCGGTCAGGCCGCAGGCGCCGCTCCGAGCAGCGTCCCCGCCGACACCGTCCTGATCGCTACGGGCACCGTGACGACAGCCGACAAGCACACGTGGGCGCTGGAGGTGATCGGCTCCACGGGATTCGTGCTGGTCGGCATCGAGCGGACCATCAGCACCGCGGACACCGGCTACGAGGCCCACAGCTGGCAGATCCCGTCGAAACGCTCCGACTTCACGTTCAGCACGAGCAGCAGGAAGGCCACGCTCAACCTCGGGACCGGCGGCGGCTCGCTCGCCACCGTCGACCTCGCCTTCGCCGGTAAGGCCCCGGTGAAGTCGACCTGCTCCACCGGTACCGACACCACCTACCCGGGGACGCTCACCGGCAAGCTCATCCTCAAGACCGGCTTGAAGAACGGCGGCACCATCGGCAGCAGTTCGATCAAGTTCAAGACGGCGAATGTAATCTCCGCGACCGGTTGCGACCCGGGCGAGCCCGCCAACACGTGCGTCGAAAGCGTCGACTTCGACGCCTTTCCGAACTCCGGGACCGTTGACCTCTTCGGCGAGACGAATCCCGACAACAAGTCGGCCACGATCAGCGTCTCGCGCGAGGTCGGGCTCTCCTCGCCCAAGGGCGCGAGCCGCTCCGACGAGGGCGGCCTGATGAAGGGCGCGCTGCCGGTCTTCAACGCGACGGCCAAGACGCTGACGGTGAAGACCGAGAGCTCAGGTGCGCTCACCGGGAGCGCGGTGCTGACCGGCAAGAAGGTCGGCGCCGAGACCTCCAGCTGCAAGGTCGGCTCGAAGAAGTACGCCCTCACCGACACCAGCTACGAGGGCGCCCTGACGAGCCCGAAGGCCGCGCCGCTGACGGCTCACACCACGCTGACGCACCATCGCGATGCCCGTGGCGACGAAGAACGCCGGGTACGACATCACCACTCGCAAGTAGCCGCCTGATCACTCGCCCGCGGCAACCTCGTGAGGTAGCTGCGGGCGAGTTGATCACGGCAGCTCGATGAGCGTCGTCACCCGAACCGACGAGGGCCGCGCCGGGGCCGACGCGAAACCGAACCGCACCGGCGGGCGCACCGGCCGCAGCGCCCCGAGATCGAGGCCGTCGAGTTCGGCGTGCACCCGCGACACCGCGCGCTCGTCGGTGGCGCAGTAGTACTCGGTGCGTCCGCCCCCGGCGGTGCCCACCGTCCGGACGCCCGGCCGCAGCAGCCGGGCGAGCGGGCCGATCAGCCGGCACCAGCGCGGGGAGCGCGCGAGCCGGCCCGGCACCGCGCTCAGCAGCCACCCGATCGAGGTGCGGCGGCCTACCGCCACCTCTAGCTGCAGCGTCGGCGTGGAGAGCGTGAAGCCGTGCCCGGCCACGGCCACCACGACGGGCTCGATCCGCACCGTGTCGAAGCTGTAAGTCGCGCCGATGAAGTCGGCGATCTCGCCGGACGGCGCCAGCAGCGTCCGCTGCCCGTCGGCCTCCTCGACCATGACGTCGGCGAAGGCCCCGTAGGGGCTCTGCGCCCAGCGGCCTACGACGAGCCGGACGCCCGACGAGGTGCCGAGTCCGGTGATGTGACCGTCGAAGCGGAGGATGCTCAGCTGCCGTAGACCGTCGTGCTGCCGTCGGAGTCCTTGGCCAGCCGCTTGTTGAGGTAGAGCCCCTCCAGGGCGAACTCCAGCGCGGCGGCGGCGATGCCGATCGCGGCGGGGCCCTCGCCGATGCCGTCGGGCTCCAGCCGCTCGAGCAGTGCAGAGAGCACCGGCACCGGGCCGAGCTGGCCGAGGAAGGACTCGGCGCTGACCACGTCACCGGTGTTGACGGTGAAGCCCTGGTCGAAACGCTCCTGTAGCGGGCGCAGATCCAGCCCGGCCAGCCTGGCGCGGAAGGTCTCGCTGATCGAGCGGCGCAGCAGGTGCTCGAGCACGTCGAACTCGCGACCCTCGTCGGCGTCGTCGAACTCGACCTTGCCGCGCGAGGCCGGGATCACCGACGGCAGGTCGGCGATGCGAGCCACCGCGATCGGCTCTCCGGTGACGGCGGCACGGCGCACGGCCGAGGCAGCCACCGTCTCGACGGCGGCGATGGCGAAGCGGGCCGAGACACCGGAGCGCTGATCGACCTGCGGTGCATCGCGGACGTTGCGGGCGAAGCGCCCGACCACCTCGAGGATGTGCGACGGCACGATCGGCGCCGCGAGGGCCGAGTCGCTCCAGAGGACGGCGGCCTCCTGCGCGATCAGGGAGAGTTCGTCGCTGAGTTCGAGGGGGTAGTGGGTGCGGACCTCGGCGCCGAAGCGGTCCTTCAGCGGGGTGATGATCCGCCCGCGGTTGGTGTAGTCCTCGGGGTTGGCGCTCGCCACCAGGAGCAGGTCGAGGCTCATCCGCAGCTGGTAGCCGCGGACCTGGATGTCGCGCTCCTCGAGCACGTTGAGCAGCGCCACCTGGATGCGCTCGGCGAGGTCGGGCAGCTCGTTGATCGCGATGATGCCGCGGTTGGTGCGCGGCACGAGGCCGAAGTGGATCGTCTCCGGGTCGCCGAGGGTGCGTCCCTGCGCCACCTTGATCGGGTCGACGTCGCCGATGAGGTCACCGACCGAGGTGTCCGGGGTGGCCAGCTTCTCCCCGTAGCGCGCGCTGCGGTGCTTCCAGGCCACCGGCAGCAGCTCGCCATCGGTTGCTAGCAGAGCCACGCAGCGCGAGCACTCCGGCGCGTAGGGGTGGTCGTTGATCTCGCAGCCGGCGATCACCGGCGTCCACTCGTCGAGCAGGCCGACGAGCGTGCGGATCAGCCGGGTCTTGCCCTGGCCGCGCTCGCCGAGCAGCACGATGTCGTGGCCGGCGAGCAACGCCCGCTCGACCTCGGGGACGACCGTCTCCTCGAAGCCGACGATGCCGGGCAGCGACGGCACGCCTGCGGCGAGGCGGGCGATGAGGTTGTTGCGGAGCTCGGTCTTCACACTGCGGTGGACGTGCCCGGAGGCGCGGAGGTCACCGAGCGTGGCAATCGTGGGGGAGGCGGTCACTTTCTCGACGCTACGACCCCCGCGCAAGTGACGCCAGGTCAGAACTGGAGGTAGATGTCCTTGGCCATCGTCACGAGGGCCGTGTCGTTCTCCGGAGTGGAGCCGTCGAGGTAGAAGGCGTCGACGATCGTCACGCCGGAGTCCTGCGACTGCACCTCGAACGCATCCGGCTGCGCCACCTTCGACGGTCCGTCCGGAATGCGGTAACCCTCGCGGAAGAGGTCGCTGACGTTGCCGGTGCCGTCGGCCTCGACGAGCGAGGCAAAGTTGCCGGCCGTCTGGTAGACCTGCGGCGCGGTGCCGATGAAGCCGACCGTGCTCTGCGCGATGGCCACCGGGCGCCCGCCGACCACCGTGGTGGCCAGCAGGCGGCTCATGCCGTGGCACGGGTGCGCGGTGAGGTACTGGATCACCTGGGTGCCGTAGGCGTGGTCGGCACAGTCGCTGGTGTTCACCTGCACCCACACCTTGATGTCGTAGGAGCGCTTGCCGTCGGTGGAGGTCACCGTCACCTCGCTCAGCGGCTTGGACGGCGGCTGCTTCACGCTGATCGAGGAGGAGGTCGGCTTGGTCGGCGCCGACGAGCTGGTCGAGGCGGGGGCCGACGAGCTGGCGGTGACGGGGGCGGTCAGGGTCGGGCTGAAGCTGGTGTTGATCGTCGAGCCGGCCGAGGCGGTGAAGCTGGGCAGCGTGCTCGGCCCGGGCGCGGCCGGCTTGCCGTCGCCGCTGGAGGAGCAGGCGGCCAGCACGGCGGCGCCGAGCGCGGCGAGGGCCAGCGCGGCAGGAACGGTAGGGGTCGTGCGCATCTCGGGTTCCCTCCCTGAAGTGCGGACTTGCCGACGGCGGTGCGCGGGTCAGCCGGCGAACGGCTTGGCGCTGACGAGGGTGACCTTCAGCGTCTTGCCCGTGGGCGTCTCGTACTCCACGGTGGCGCCCTCGCTGGCGCCGGTGAGCGCCTTGCCGAGCGGCGATGCCGCCGAGTACACCTCGATGCCGGCCGTCTCAGCCTCCTCGCGGGAGCCGATCAGGAACGACTCGACCTCGTCGTCACCGTCGAAGCGCACCTCGACGACCATGCCGGGGCCGGCCACGCCATCACTGGCCGGGGCCTCACCCACCTTGGCGCTGCGGAGCAAGGTCTGCAGCTGGGCGATGCGCCCCTCCTGCTTGCCCTGCTCCTCACGTGCGGCGTGGTAGCCGCCGTTCTCCTTCAGATCGCCCTCTTCGCGGCGGTCGTTGATCTCCTGGGCCATCGCCGGACGGTTGGCGATCAGGCTCTCCAGCTCACGGGAGAGGCGATCGAAGGCGTCCTGGGTCAGCCAGGTGACAGCGGCGTCGTCGGGAGTGGACACAGAGGAACTCCAGGGGCAGCAGATGGAACGTGGTCAAGGCAAGCGTCGAACCTAACACCGTCGCAGGTAACCGGGCGACGTGGTTGTCGGAGGTATCGGGGACAATGGGGGCCGTGAGCAGCTCCAGTATCGAACAACTCCGCCTGATGGCGGTGCACGCCCATCCCGACGACGAGTCCAGCAAGGGTGCGGCCACGATGGCCCGCTACGTCGACGAGGGCGTCGACGTCCTGGTCGTCACGTGCACCGGGGGCGAGCGCGGCAGCATCCTGAACCCCGGGTTGAAGGGGCGGGCCGACATCGAGGCGAACATCGCCGAGATCCGCCGCGATGAGATGGAGCGCGCCCGCGAGATCCTCGGCGTGCGGCAGCACTGGCTCGGCTTCGTCGACTCGGGCCTGCCTGAGGGCGACCCGCTGCCGCCGCTGCCGGAGGGCTGCTTCGCGCTGGCCCCGCTCGACGAGGCGGTCGCTGCCCTGGTCAGGGAGATCCGCTCGTTCCGCCCCCACGTCATGACGACCTATGACGAGAACGGCGGCTACCCGCACCCCGATCACATCCGCACGCACGAGATCTCGGTGGCCGCCTTCGACGCCGCCGCAGATCCGGACGCCTACCCCGAGCTGGGTGCGCCGTGGCAGGTGCTCAAGCTTTACTACGACGTCGGCTTCAGCATCCCGAAGATCGACGCGCTGCACGAGGCGCTCGTCTCCCGCGGGCTCGAGTCGCCCTTCGACGAGTGGCGTGAGCGCCGCGACTCGTGGGGCAAGGACCGGCGGATCCCCGAGATCACCACGCAGGTACAGGTGGCCGACTGGTTCCCCCGCCGCGACGCCGCCCTGCTCGCCCACGCCACGCAGGTCGATCCTGACGGGTGGTTCTTCAAGATCCCGCTGGAGGTGCAGCGGGAGGTCTGGCCCACCGAGGACTTCGAGCTGAACCGCTCGCTGGTCGATTCGAGCACACCGGAGGACGATCTGTTCGCCGGTATCCGAGAGAGGGTCAGCGCATGAGCGTCGCCGTCGACAGCGCCACCACCGAGCTCGCCAAGAGCGGCGAGAGCCTGAAGTCCGGCCCCCTCGGGCTGGCCGTCATCCTCGTCCTCTGCGTCGCGTCGTACTTCCTCTTCAAGTCGATGTCCAAGCACCTCAAGCGGGTCCGTGAGGAGTTCCCCACCGACTCCGCGGCCGACTGGCCGGCCACACCGGTCAGCCCGGCGGCTGCCGCCCGGCAAGCCGCCGCGGCAGAGGCTGCGGCAGCGAAGGCCGCACCCCAGGCGACGGTGTCCAGCGACGATCAGCCGGGCGGCAGCTAGCCGTAGCGCGCTGCCAGGGCCCGGCCACTGGCCGCGACCAGTTCGCGCAGCTCGGCGGGGGCGAGCACCTCGACGTCGTCGCCGAGTTGCAGCAGGGCGTGGTGAGCGTGCCGCACGCTCTCGATCGGCACCTCGGTCTCTGCCCACCCTGCGGAGTCGGCTTCGCCCATGGCCGCGTGGCCGGCGCGGGCAGCCGGTGACCCGATGAGAAAGAGCAGCTGCCGACCGCCCTCCGAGAGCCGGATCGTTGCCGTGCCCTGGAAGATGCGCTCCTCGTAGTCGCGCTGGTAGTCGGCCCAGTACCGCTCCAGCTCGAAGCCGGCCGGCCGCTCGAAGGGCTCGTCGAGGGCGGCTGCGGCGAGCAGTCGTGAGGCGCGATAGGTGCGTGGGCCGCGATGGTCGTCCCGCACGCCGGTGACGACGTACCAGGTGCCCGCCTTCAGCACGAGGCCCAGAGGCTCGAGCACGCGCTCGACCACCGCGCGGTTGGAGCGCTCGTAGCGCACCTCGACGCGGTGCTGCGTCCAGACCGCGTCAGCGACGGTGGCCAGGTAGGGCGGGGCGTCGGCGTCGCGCAGCCAGCCTGGAGCGTCGAGGTGGAAGCGGTCGCGGATGCGCGCGGCTCGATCGCGCAGCTCGGGAGGCAGTGCGGCCAGCAGCTTCAGCTGGGTGGCGGCCAGGACGCCGCCGAGACCGAGGTCGGCAGCAGGCCCGGGCAGCCCGGCGAGGAACAGCGCGTCGGCCTCGTCGGCCGTCATCCCCGTGAGCCTGGTGCGGTAGCCCTCCAGGAGCTGGAAACCGCCGTTGCGGCCACGGGTGGCGTAGATCGGGATGCCCGCCGAGCTCAGCGCCTCGATGTCGCGGTAGGCGGTGCGCACCGAGATCTCGAGTTCGTCGGCCAACCGCTGTGCGCTGATCCGGCCGCGGGTGTGCAGCAGCAGCAGGATCGACAGCAACCGGCTCGCGCGCACGCCGTCCAGTATCGCGCCAATACCTGACATCAGGTGGCAGCTAAAGCCGTGAGGCTGGGGGGAACGCCATCACAGAGGAGAGCCAATGTTCGGCAATCACGCCATTGTCACGATCACCGGCAAGACCTGGGACGAAGCGGCGATCGCCACCGCCGGCGGGCCGCATTCGGTAGCCGGGGCGACGTTCACCACCGAGTACCGCGGCGGCATCGAGGGGACCTCGATCTGCGGTCTGCTGATCGCCTACGTCGAGGGCGATCCGGCCCACCCGGACTCACTCGTCGGTCCGTACACCGGCTTCGAGCAGGTCACCGGGGTGCTCGACGGCCGCAGCGGAACGTTCGTGCTGGCCGCCAGCGGCAATCACGCGGGCGGTGTCGCACGCACCACGGTCGAGGTGGTCGAGGGGTCGGGCACCGGTGAACTGGCCGGCCTGCGTGGCGCGGGTAGCTACGCTGCGGACGCGATGGAGTACACGCTGTCGCTCGACTACGACCTGGGGTGAGCCCGATGCAGGTGACGCGGGAACAGGTACTTGCCTACCGTATGCAGGCCCAGGGACTGCATCGTGACTCCACCGACCTGGCGGTGCTGGACATCGGCGTGCAGGACGGGCCACTCGACCAGGCCCGGCTCTCGTTCGACGCGCGGCTGCCGTCGACCCCGCCGGCCGACCGGGTAGGTCCGGGACGCCGGTTGGCGCTCGTCTGGTCTCTGCGCGGCGCACCGCACGTGCACCGCCGAGCCGATCTCGACGCAGTCGCGGGCGCGCTGTACCCCCTCTCGGAGGCCGACGCCTGCGGCCGGCTCAACGAGACGGGTCCGAGCGTGGCCAGGGCGGGCATCCCCGCGCTGCAGCAGTTCGAGCTGGCGCTCGCGGCCATGCGCAAGGTCATCACCGAGCCCATGGCGAAGGGCGCTGCCAGTGCAGGCGTCACGAAGGCCCTGCCTGATGTGATGGGCCGCGACTGCCGGCCCTGCAAGGCCCGGCACGTCTCGGATTCGGCGATGCGCTCCACCGCGCTCGCGGCGGGGCTGGAGTTGCAGCCCGGCACCTCCCCGCCCGTGCTGCAGCCGAGACCGAAGGCGAGGCTGCCGCACCGCCTCGATCCTGTCGCGCTGCGATCGCTGATCACGGCCTATCTGAGGCTGCTCGGGCCGGCAACCGACGCCGACGTCGCCGGCTACCTCGGCGCGCGCCGGGCAGATCTCGACGAGGCCTGGCCTGACGACCTCGTCGAGGTCACCGTCGACGGCCGGTCCTGCTGGCTGCCGTCCGGGGTCTCCCTCGACGTCGCTCCGAGGGAGGTCGTGCGGCTGCTCGGCGGCTTCGACCCGTACCTGCAGGCCCGCGATCGCGATCTCATCGTGCCGGACAAGGCGGTGCAGAAGGTGCTCTGGCCGGTGCTCGGCCGGCCCGGAGCCGTGCTCGTCGACGGCGAGGTCCTGGGTATGTGGCGCCCCAAGGCCGCGGGCAAGAAGCTGGCGCTGCACGTCGAGGCGGTGGCTCCGCTGCCCTCCTCGACGTGGGAGCTGATCGAGGCCGAGGCGCTGCGGGTCGGGGCGGTACGCGGTATCGAGACGGTGAGCGTCGTCCGGGTCTGACGGAACTACTCCGGCGGCGGCCGGCGCCGGTTCGCCTTGATCGTGCCGCGATGCTTCTTGCTGGTGATGCGGCGCTCCCGCGCCGAACGGGATGGCCGGGTAGCCCGTCGCGGCGCTGCCGGTGGGGCGAGGGCGTCGACGAGCAGCGACGTCAGCCGAGCCCGGGCGGCCGCCCGGTTCTGGAGCTGCGAGCGCTGCTCGGAGGCAGCCAGGGTGAGGACGCCGTCGACGAGTCGGGAGCCCAGCCGCTGGACTGCCCGCTCGCGCTGCAGCTCGGTCAGCGATGGAGAGCCGGCCACGTCGAAGCTCAGCTCCACCCTGCTGTCGGTGGTGTTGACGCCCTGCCCGCCAGGGCCGCTGGACCGGCTGAACCGCTCGTGCAGCTCGTCGTCGGGGATCACCAGGCCGTTCGGGAATCCACGCCCGGGCGGCAGGACGAGATCGCTCATGGCTGACGGTTCAGATCTCGCTCACGGGGCCGCGGGGGTGCTCTGGACCTCGCGCATCCAGGCCTCGACCTCGGCGGGGTCGCGGGGCAGCCCAGCCGAGAGGACGAGCGGGTCGCCGTCGGTAACGGCGATGTCGTCCTCGATGCGCACCCCGATCCCGCGCAGCTCGGCCGGCACGGAGCGGTCGTTGCTCTGGAAGTAGAGGCCCGGCTCGACGGTGAGCACGTGCCCGGCCTCCAGCGTGGCGCCGCGGTAGAGCTCGTCGCGGGCCTGCGCGCAGTCGTGCACGTCGATGCCGAGCATGTGCGACGTGCCGTGCAGCGTGTAACGCCGGTGCAGGCCGGAGCCCGGGCGGGAGTCGTCGGGGTCAAGTGAGACGTCGGCCGTGACGGGCAGGACGCCCCAGCTGTGCAGGTGGTCGGCCAGCACCCAGTTCGCGGCCCGGTGCGCGGCGAGGAAATCCGCGCCAACCCGCACTTCGGCGATGCCGGCCCGCTGTGCCTCCTCCACCGCCCGGTAGACCTTGAGCTGGTCCGGGCTGTAGCTGCCGCTGATCGGCAGCGTGCGGGTGACGTCCGCGGTGTAGAGCTCGTCGGTCTCGACGCCCATGTCGGCCAGCAGCAACTGCCCGCTGGACACCGGGCCGTTGTTGCGCCACCAGTGCAGCGTGGTGGCGTGGCTTCCCGCGCCGAGGATCGAGGTGTAGCCGACCTCGTTGCCCTCCAGCCGCGCCCGTCGCCAGAAGGTGCCCTCCAGCCAGCGCTCGCCGCGCAGGTCGGGCCGGTCGATCACTCGGGGCAGCTCGCGGACGACGTCGGCGAATCCGCGCGTCGTCACCTCGCAGGCGTAGGCGAGCCGGCCGAGCTCCCAGCTGTCCTTGATCAGCCGGAGTTCGTCGAGCAGCTGCGCGAGCCGGCCGTTCGTGGCGTCGCCGATCCGCGCGTCCAGGCCGGCGTCCACCCCAGCCAGGACTGCGGTGGCGGTGCCGCGCAGCTTGTCGAGGGCGGCGGCGAGTTCGGTGAGCGGCCGGGTGGTCAGCCCCAGCACGGCCTCGGTGTCGGCGACGTTGGGGACGTTGCCGACCCACACCGCACCGTGGGTGCGGCTGGTGAAGTAGGCCAGCTCGCCGGGCTGGGCGAACTCGCGGATGTAGAGGGTCGCCTCGTGCGGGGCGTCGCCGTTGGGCGTCATCACCAGCACCGCGTCCTCGATGGTCTCCCCGGTGAGCCACGTGAACGAGCTGGCGGCCCGGAAGGCGTAGTCGGTGTCGTTGGCGCGCGGCGTGAGCCCGCCGGCCGGGACGACTATCGCCTGGCCGGGGAATGCGCGGCCGATCGAGAGGCGGTGCGCCGCCGCCGACGCCGCGCCGTCCGGGCGTGCCGGATGCGGCATCGGCGGGGCAGGGTCCCAGTCGGAGCCGAAGGCGGCCACGAGGTGCGCAGGCAAGGGGATGTCGTAAGAGGTCGACTCGCTCATCTGTCGATCCTCCCACCGCGGCGCGCCCAGGCGGCAGCGTTATCCAAGACGACTTCTTCTCGTTAGCGTTGTCCTATGGAGTCCACCGATCATCCGCCGCCGACACCACAGAACTGGGCTGAGACGCCTACCTCGGCGTCCGACGACTACTTCCGGCCCGTTGACCCCCCCGGTGCCCCAGCGTCGGTGCGTCGCGGGTCTCGTCGCCGGCGGCTGGTGCTGACCGCGCTGCTCACCGAGTTGGTGGTGATCGCGGCGTCGAACAACCAATGGGTCACCGAGAAGATCAACAGCTGGTCCAACCATCACTCCGGGTTCCTGGCCCGGGCAGTGGTGGCGAGCCAGTCGTTCGCCTGGCGATTCACGCCGCCGGCCCATGACACGCTGCATGCCTGGCCCGCTTCGCTCGTCCGGATCGGTGTGCTCCTCCTGGCCACGGTCGCTCTGGTCGCCGTCATCGCCGGCGGGGCGGGAGCCTTCTGGCGAGGCTTCGTGGGTGTTGGCCTCGCGGTGGTCTTCGCCGCGCAGGTGGCAGCGGTCGCCAGCGGCTTCGTCTTCGGTGGCACCGTGATGCCTCGCCGCTACATCGACTACCTGCCGACCGGTGGCGGCGCCAACGGAATCCTCTACGGACCTGTCGGCCGGCACGGCAGTCCGTCGCAGGCCTTCTTCGGAGCGGCAGGGCCGACCGGTGAGACCGTCTTCGCAGGCACCGTCCTGGGGGTCCTCGTCGGACTGGTAGCGGGAATTGTCGCCTGGCGGTCGCCTGACCCGGCTCCGCTCGCCACCTCGGCCGGGCCACCGGTACCGCCGCCGGCCTTCTTTCCGCCGCCCGCCCCCGGCAGCGTGCCGCCCGGCCTGCTGCCCCCGCCACCCGGCCTGCCCCCGTCACCCGGCCTGCCCCCATCACCCGGCCTGCCCCCGTCACCCGGCCTGCCCCAGGGCACGCCGCAACCGAGTGCCCCGCCGCTGGGGGCGGTGCAGGGCGATCATGGGCAGCGTGCGGAGGAGACGACCGTCCTTCCGACCGTCCCGGCGGAGCAGCACACCACCGTGCTCCCCTCGACGCCCGGCCCGCAGGACACGACGGTCCTGCCGTCGGTCCCGTACGCGCAGGGCGCCCGCCCCGACGACACGACCGTCCTCCCGCAGGACCCGGGCGATCAGGGCGGTCACTCCCGCTGACCCCTCGGCTCCCCTCGTGAGACGGCTGACGCGCGGGACGGTGCGAGGGCAGGCTTAGCCGAAGTCGAGCTCGGTTTCCAGGCCCTTGCGGCCGGCCAGCCAGAGCCCGATCGCCTCGGTGGTGCCGCGCACCCGGCGTCCCCGCCCGAGGCTGTGTCCGCCCAGGGTGGTCGGCTCGACGCGGTAACGCAGCAGGCTGCGCTTCGTGCCGGTGGAGAGGATCACGCCCTCGCGGAAGATGGCGCCGGCCACCTCCGGCGGCAGCTCGCGGGTGCGGCCAAGACCTCGGACGACGTCCTGGTGGTGCACGCTGACGTCTCCGATCAGGAACCGCGCGAGGGCCCGGCTCGATGCCGAGGGCGACGCCGCCCATCGCTCGCCGCGGGCCAGTAGCTCAGCACGGGGCAGCGACCGCGCGGCCGCCACCACCCGGGCGTTGGCCGGATTGACCCTCCCGGCGAACTGCAGGTAGGTCACGGGTGCGTCGGTACCGATCAGGTGGGCCAGCACGTCGCGGGGCGACCACGCCGAGCAGAGCGTCGTCCCGGTCTCGAACTCTTCGGGGGTGAGTGAGCCGACCGTCTCCATGAAGCGCTGCCGCTCGGCGATCAGCGTCTCGACCCCGAGCAGGCTCATGCCTCGAGCACCTCGAAGGTGAGTTCGGCCTTCTGCAGCCGATCGAGGAGGGCGTCGCCCATGGCCTGGACCGTCGTCACCTGTCCGGCCGTCACGGGCAGGTCGTCGAAGGCGAGCGCGAGCGCCGACTCGGCGAGCATCTTGGCCGTCTCGTCGTAGCCGGGGTCACCGCCGGAGACGCGGGTGACGATCCTGCGGCCGCCGCCTTCGCCGACGAAGGTGACGCGGAACCAGCTCCTGGCCCGCTTGGCCTCCGACGGGCCTGAGCCCTGCGGCACGCGCTTGAGCACGGCGCGGCGCGCGGGCGGGATCTGGGCCAGCGTCGCCATGGCGCCGACACCACCGACGAGGCCGGCCGCCGTCCACAGGTGTGGCAGTGACAGGTGGTGGGTGTAGCGGAAGTCCGGGCCGTAGCGCTCGACCGCGCGGGCCGAGCGTCCGACGATCTGCGGGTCGAGGGTGGGCATCGGCAGGGCCCAGCCGCCCGTCGCCGCCACGCGGTGCGGACGCCCCGGGCCGCTCTTGACCGCGCGGGCCGGGTCGATCACCTCGGACTGGCGGCGGCTCCGCGCGGCGCTGACGTTGGCCCGCCCGCGGGACAGCGCCGTGATGGCCGAGTGCGCGGTGCCGCCGGAGAAGGCGGCATCGACCTCCACGTAGCCGGCGATGGTCACGGGCACGTTGGCCGGCAGCTGCAGGAGCGTGAAGTACGCGCCCAGGTCGTGGGGTACCGAGTCGAAGCCGCAGGCGTGGACGATCCGGGCTCCGCTGGCCACCGCCGTGGCGTGGTGCCGCACGAACATCGTGTCGACGAACTCGGGCTCGCCGGTGAGGTCGACGTAGTCGGTGCCCGCGGCGGCGCAGGCGGCGACGATCGGCTCGCCGTGCCAGACATACGGTCCCACGGTCGTGACGACCACGTTCGTGCTCTCGGCCACCGCTCGCAGGGCCGGCGCGTCGGCAGCGTCGACGACAATGAGGTCGAGGTCGGCGAGGGTCGCGTCGAGGTCCGCGAGCCCGCTGCGGACGGCCTGCAGCTTGGCCCTGCTCCGACCGGCCAGTGCCCACCGCGTGTCACGCGGGGCATGCAGCGCCAGGTACCGCGCCGTCAGCTCGCCGGCGAAGCCGGTGGCGCCGAAGAGGACGATGTCGTACTGCCGTGTCGTCATGGCGCTCAGCCTACGGACTGTTGAACCACAGTCAATAGCCCTGGGGCGCTCGCGAGACCCGGATCGGTCGCTGGCCGGCTGCGGCGCAGGGGCGAATAGGCTGGGAGGATGCCCGACGCTGACCTCTGGATCCGGTTCGTCTCGGGGCCGGACGTCGAGGCGCTGGCGATCTCCGACGCCGACGTCATCGCTGCCGTCGAGAGCGTCGTCGCCGACCACGGGCGTGGGCAGACGGTCTTCGAGCCGCGCACGCACCTGATCCCGCGGGACGACGGCCGCGGGCACTTCAACGTCCTGCGGGGCCACGTGGCAACGCTGGGCGAGCGCGGTGTCAGCGGGGTCAAGGTCATCGGTGACTTCGTCGACAACTTCCAGCACGGCCTGCCCAGTGAGCTGGCGCTGATCACGCTCTACGACCCCGTCACCGGCCGCCCGCTGGCGATCCTCGACGCCACCGAGTTGACCGCGCGGCGCACAGGTGCCATGACCGCGGTCGGGGCGAAGTACCTGGCGCGGCCCGACTCCAAGATCCTCGGGCACGTCGGCGCTCGCGGTACGGCCTTCGCGAACGTCACGATGCTCGACGGGCTCTTCGACCTCGACGAGATCAGGGTGACGAGCAAGCGGGCCGAGTCCCGGGAGGCCTTCGCCGCCCAGCTGCGCGCCGAGGTGTCGACCCCGGTCCGCGTCGTCGAGACCGCCGACGAGGCCTTCGACGGCGCCGACATCCTCGTCGAGGCGTCCCGGCTCACCGATCCGGAGCCGCTGCTGCGCACGTCGGTGGTGAAGCGAGGGGCCTTCGTCGTTCCCTACGGCACGATCAGCGCGGTGGAGCTGGATCTGCTCGACGTGATCGACAAGGTCGTCGTCGACGACTGGCGGGAGGCGCAGGCCGGAGAGTTCGGCTCGCTGCGCCGGCACGTGCGGACGGGCCGGCTGAGCGAGTCGACGCTGTACGCGCAGTTCGGCGAGATCGTCGCCGGGCTAAAGCCGGGGCGTGAAGACCCCGACGAGCGGATCCTGCTGTGGCATCGGGGGTTGTCGATCCTCGACGTCGCGGTCGCGACGAGGATGCTGGCGCTGGCCGAGGAGGCCGACATCGGGACGATGCTGCGCTACCGATGACACTTCACCTGACGCGGGCCGAGGAGCTCGACAGTGCCGCGATCCGCTCGGTCGCCCGGGGGCAGCGTCTCCTGCTCGACGACCAGCTGCGCGAGCGCCTCGCCGCGCGCCGCCGGGAGGTACTCGCGGCCTTGGCCGACGGCCGGCGGGTCTACGGGGTCAACACCGCGATGGGGGCGCGCTCCGACGTCACCCTCTCCGCCGACGCGCAGGCCCGCCACCAGCAGAACCTGCTCCTGGCGCGTGCCGTGGGCGGCCCACCCTGGCTCTCGGCCGTCGAGGTGCGCGCGCTGTACGCGGTGCGGCTGCGCACCTTCCTCTCCGGCGACGCCGGGGTCTCGCCGGCGTTGCTCGACGCCCTGATCGCCGCCCTGGATGCCGGCCTGGTGCCCGCGGTGCCCCGATCCGGGTACGGCAGTGCCGGCGAGATCATCCCGCTCGCGCACGCCTTCGGCCCGCTCGTGGGGGTGGGCGCTGTGCGGCAGGGTTCAGCGGCAGTCGATGCCGCAGTCGATGCCGCAGTCGGGCTGCAGGCCGCCCAGCTGGTCCCGATCTCGCTGGGACCGAAGGAGGGGATCGCCCTGCTGCAGGGCATCCCCGGCGCCACCGCGCGAGCCGTGGTGCTGGCCGGTGACGTGGCACGGCTCGTCGACCAGGCCATCACCGTCTTCGCCCTGGGGCTCGCCGCCGTGGCGGCACCGCGCGACCCGTATCTCGCCGAGGTCGCACGTGGCGATCGTGAGCAGGCCGCGATCAGCGCGGCGATCCGGGACCGTCTCGTCGGCACCGAGGCCACGCCGCGGGTGATGCAGGCTGCGGTCTCGTTCCGGGTCGCGGCCGCCGTCCTCGCGCACGTCAGCCGTTGCCTCGCCGCGCTCGAGGCGGCGATCGAGCGCGCGCTGGCCGCAGTGAGCGACTCACCAGTACTGATCGACGGGGAGTTCCGCGGTACCGCCGGCTTCCACGGCCTCGACCTCGCCGCCCACCTCGATCAGCTCGCCGTCGCCCTCGTCCACGCTGCCGAGGTCTCAGCGGCCAGGACCCACCGGATGCTCGATGCCCGCTTCAGCGGCCTCGCGCCGCAGCTGGCCGACGCGCCGGCCGCCACCGGCCTGGTCGTCGTCCACAAACGAGCCGCCGGGGTCGTGCACCAGCTGCGCCGGGCGACGCTGTCGTCGGTCGTCGGCACTACGGAGACGTCGTTCGGGCAGGAGGATGTGCAGGCGTTCGGCTGGGAGGCGGCCGGCAACGCGCGGGAGGCGATGGACGGCGCCGTCGAGGTGCTGGCGTGTGAACTGCTCGTCGCCACCCAGGCACTGAGGCTCAGCGACCGGGTCGTGGGTGCTCCGTTGCAGTCGGCCGTCGCGTCGGTGGCGGCGGTCGTGCCACCGATCGACGGTGACCGGCCGTTCGGAGCCGACATAGAGGCGCTCCGCCGACTGCTCATCGACGGTCGGCTTCGGACGGACGAGGTAGCGCCGTAGGCGGCTACGCCAACCAACCACACACAGAAGGACGAGATGCAGACGACACGACTGGGCACATCAGGGCTGACCGTATCCAAGATCATCCTGGGCTGTATGAGCTACGGCGAACCGGGCCGCGGGACTCACCCTTGGTCGCTGGGGCTGGAGGAGTCACGGCCCTTCTTCCGGGCTGCGATCGAGGCCGGCATCACGACCTTCGACACGGCGAACAGCTACTCGCTGGGTTCGAGTGAGGAGATCACTGGAGCCTTGCTCCGCGAGTTCAGCCAGCGTGAGGACGTCGTCATCGCGACGAAGGTGTGGGGCCGGATGGGCTCCGGGCCGAAGGACGGCGGCCTCTCCCGTGCCGCGATCTTGACCCAGGCCGAGGCAAGCCTGCGCCGCCTCGGCGTCGACTACATCGACCTCTACCAGATCCACCGCTTCGACCCTGAGGTGCCGATCGAGGAGACGATGCAGGCTCTCGACGACCTCGTCCGATCGGGCAAGGTCCGCTACATCGGTGCGTCGTCGATGTGGGCGTGGCAGTTCGCCAAAGCCCAGCGCGTCGCCGACCTGCACGGCTGGACCCGGTTCGTGGCGATGCAGGACCAGTACAACCTGCTGCAGCGCGAGGAGGAGCGCGAGATGCATCCGCTCTGCCTCGACCAGGGTGTCGGCGTCATCCCGTGGAGCCCCCTCGCACGCGGACGCCTGACCCGCGCCTGGGGCACGTCCACCGCGCGCAGCGAGACCGACGAGTTCGGCAGCACGCTCTACGACGCGGAGGAGGAGTCCAACCGGGCAATCCTCGACGCCGTCTCCTCCGTCGCCGCCGAGCACGGTGTGCCCATGGCCCAGATCGCCACCGCCTGGACCCTGGCGAAGCCCGCCGTCACCGCTCCGATCATCGGCGCCACGAAGGCGCATCACCTCGCGGATGCAGTCGCCGCGGTAGACGTCCAGCTCACCGATGAGCAGATCGGTCGGCTGGAGGCGGCCTACACCCCGCGCGAGGCGCGTGGCTTCTGAGCGGGCGGCCACCGGCTCGTCACCGAGAGCGGGGATCATGGGTCAGGTGAACCGACTCGGCAGCGCAACCAGCCCCTACCTGCTGCAGCACAAGGACAACCCGGTCGAGTGGTTCGAGTGGGGCGAGGAGGCCTTCGAGCAGGCCCGCAGCCGTGACGTCCCGATTCTGCTGTCGGTCGGCTACGCGGCCTGCCACTGGTGCCACGTGATGGCGCACGACTCGTTCGAGCGCGAGGACGTCGCGCATGTGATGAACCAGCACTTCGTCAATGTGAAGGTCGATCGGGAGGAGCGGCCTGACGTCGACGCGGTCTACATGCAGGCCACCACCGCGCTCACCGGCCAGGGTGGCTGGCCGATGACCTGCCTGCTGACGCCTGACGGCAAGCCGTTCTTCGCCGGCACGTTCTTCCCGCGGGCGCAGTTCGTCGAGCTGCTGAACAATGTCGCCGGGCTCTGGCAGACGAGGCGCGAGGAGGTGATCGGCGCGGGCCAGCGGGTGGTCGACGCGCTGAGCGCCACCGACGGGCACATCCCCTCCGGTGGGTCAGCGCCGGTAGCCGCCGAACTCGACGCCGCCGCGGCGGCGCTGACCAAGGGCTTCGACGCCGTCAACGGTGGCTTCGGCCGGGCGCCGAAGTTCCCGCCTTCGATGGTGCTGGAGTTCCTGCTGCGCCATTACGAGCGCACGGGGGACGCGCAGTCCCTGGCGATGGCCGGGAAGACCTTCGACGCGATGGCCCGCGGCGGGATGTACGACCAGCTGGCCGGTGGCTTCGCGCGCTACTCGGTGGATGCCCAGTGGGTCGTGCCGCACTTCGAGAAGATGCTCTACGACAATGCCCTGCTGCTGCGCGGGTACCTGCACTGGTGGCGCCTGACCGGCTCGCCGCTGGCCGAACGGATCGCCCGCGAGACGGCCGAGTTCATCGTGCGTGATCTCGGCACCACCCAGGGCGGCTTCGCCTCCGCTTTGGACGCCGACACCGACGGGGTGGAGGGGCTCACCTACGTCTGGACGCCCGCCCTGCTCGGCGACGTCCTCGGCCCGGAGGACGGACCCGAGGCCACCGACCTCTTCACCGTGACACTGGAGGGCACCTTCGAGGAGGGCACCTCGACCCTGCAGCTGCTGCACGACCCGAAGGACGTCGAGCGCTACGAGTCGATCCGGGCCCGACTGCTGGAGGCCCGCGCCCGTCGCCCGCAGCCGGCCCGCGACGACAAGGTGATCACCTCGTGGAACGGGCTGGCGATCGCCGCGCTGGCCGAGGCCGGTGTGCTCCTCGACCCCGCGTACCTGGTGGCGGCGACGAAGGCCGCCGAGACCATCGTGGGACGGCACCTGGTCGACGGCCGGCTGCGGCGCAGCTCCCGCGACGGCGTGGTCGGTTCGGCCCTGGCGGTGGCCGAGGACTACGGCAACCTTGCCGACGGCCTGCTGATGCTGCACCAGGCCACCGGCGACCGGAGCTGGCTGACGACGGCCGGCGAGCTGCTCGACTTCGCGCTGGCGCACTTCGGCGACGGCGAGGGTGGCTTCTACGACACGGCCACCGACGCCGAGGCGCTGGTGCGCCGGCCGAAGGATCCCTCGGACAACGCCTCGCCCGCGGGCGCAACGTCCCTCGCGCTCGCGTTGGTCGGCTACGCCGCGCTCACCGGCTCGTCCGATCACCGGGCCGCGGCCGAGGCCGCACTCGGGATCGTCGGTACCTTCGGCGCGCGGGAACCCCGCTTCCTGGGCTGGGGGCTGGCGGCGGCGGAGGGGCTCGTGGCCGGCCCGGTGCAGGTGGCCATCGTGGGGGAGTCTCGCGTGGGGGAGTCCGGCGAGGCTCCGCTGACGGCGACGGCCTGGCGGCAGCGGCCGCCCGGCGCGGTGATCGTCAGTGGCGCACCGGATGCTTTCGGAATCCCGCTGCTGGCTGGGCGACCGCTGGTGGCAGGCGCCCCCACCGCGTATGTGTGCCACGGCTTCGTCTGCTCGCTGCCCGTCTCGGAGGTCGGGGCGCTTCAGGAGCAGCTCGGCCGCTGACGCCAACTCGGTGGCGACCGTAGTGGTCGCCACCGAGTTGAGACGCTGCTGGTGCCTTAGAGGGCCGGGCCCTCAGCGCGCAGCTTGTCCACCTCGGACATCGCGCTGCGCAGGTTGGCCAGCCACTCGTCGGTGTGCTCACCGACGAGCTTCACGCACCAGGCCAGCGCCTCTGAGCGTGACCGGGCGATGCCGGCGTCGACCAGGGTGTCGAGCACGCGTCGCTCGTCCTGCCGCAGCCGGGTCATTGCCGGCACGGCCAGGTGGGTGAACAGCTGCGCGCTCTCACCGATCGAGGCGCCCCAGGAGAGCTTGCGGGAGTACCGCGCCTCGGCCTCCTCGGCGATGGTGATGCGGTCGGCGCGGCTCTCTTCACGGAACCGGCTGATCCGGCCCTGTGCAGCCGCCTCGCGAGTCGCGTCGTCGGTGCCTTCCGGTGCGGCGAGCTCGCCGATGACGACGATCTCCTCGCGGTCGACAGTGATCGACGGGGTGCCGACGAACCAGTCGGCCGGGAGGCGCCCGGCGAGCCATGCCGCGGCATCGTCGGCGGGCGGAACGTCGGCCTGCTGCCAGCCGCCGGGGCGGCCCATGCCGCGGCCACGCGGGCCGCCATGTCCTCGGTGCCCGCCGGCGTGGCCGCGCCCGCCGGTGCGGAAGCGGCGCTCGTCGCGCAGTGGGTGATCGTGGCCCTCGGGGCCGGCCTGGACGTGGGCTGCGCGCTCGTGGCCGCGGTGCTCCCGTCCGGCGTGGGTGCGTCCTTCGTGGTTGCGGCCTCGGCCGCGCTCAGGTGCTTCGTTGCCAGTCATTGTGTGACTCCTTACGTACATTGCGTTGTTGCAGTGATTACATAATTACACACTTGCAAACGGCATGGCAAGGCTCGGTATTCCGCAGGGCCGACTTTGTGCGCGGGGCCGACTTTGTGCGCGGCGCCGACTTTGTGCGCGGGGCCGACTTTGTGCGCGGGGCTGACGTTGTGCGCGGTCTGGGCGCCAGGAGCCGCTGGCAGCGCCGGGACCGCGCACAAAGTCGCCCAGTGCGGCCCGACAGC
>JAOPUX010000261.1 GCA_025963285.1 Jatrophihabitans sp. | reverse complement strand
AGCGGTCCTCTTCCATGTACATGCGCATGATGGCGTCGAGCACCTCATACGGCGGCAGGCTGTCCTGGTCTGTCTGGTTCTCGCGCAGTTCGGCCGACGGCGCGCGCGTAAGAATCCGCTCCGGGATGATGTCCTGCTTGGGGAACGTGGTGGCCGCGTTGCGGTAGTGGCACAGACGGTAGACCAGCGTCTTGGCGATGTCCTTGATCACGGCGAAGCCGCCGGCCATGTCGCCGTATAGCGTGCAATAGCCCACCGCCATCTCGCTCTTGTTGCCGGTAGTCAGCACGATCGAGCCGAACTTGTTCGACAACGCCATCAACAAAGTGCCGCGAATCCGCGCCTGGATGTTTTCCTCGGTGGCGTCTTCCGCGCGGCCGGCGAACTCATCGGCGAGCGAAGTCCGGAAAGCGTCGAACATCGGCGCAATCGCGATCTCGTCGTAGCGCACGCCGACCCGGCGCGCCATCTCGGCGGCATCGGTGGTCGAGATGTCCGCCGTGTAGCGCGACGGCATCATCACGGCCCGCACCCGCTCGGCGCCAAGCGCGTCGCACGCGACGGCCAGCACCAACGCGGAATCCACGCCACCCGACAGGCCGATAAGCGCGCCCGGAAAGCCGTTCTTATTGACGTAGTCGCGCACGCCCATCACGAGCACCGCATAGACCTGCGCCTCCGGCGACTGCTCGGGCGCAACCTTGCCGGGCACCGGGCGCGCGCCGTCGAATTCGACAATCGCATGCCCTTCCTCGAACTGCGCCATCTTCGCGACCATTTCGCCGTTGCCGTCCAGCACGAACGAACCGCCGTCGAACACGAGTTCGTCCTGGGCGCCCACCATGTTCACGTAGACCATTGGCAGGCCGGTCTCACGAATCCGCGCCCGCAGGATATCGACCCGTACCGCTTCCTTGTTGAGGTGATACGGCGAGCCGTTCGGGATCAACAGCACCTGGGCGCCGGCTGCCTTGGCCTGCTGGGCCGCCGGCGCATGCCAGACGTCTTCGCAGATCACGATGCCGTACCGGGTGCCGTCCAGTTCGAACACGAACGGTTTTGGATCCGACGCGAAGTAGCGTTTCTCGTCGAACACTTCGCTGTTGGGCAGATCCTGTTTCAGATAGGTGCCCACCACCTCGCCGTCGACAATCAGGGAAGCGGCGTTGAAGGTATCGACTGGCGGCACGCCGCGCTCGATTGGCGCGTTTGCTTTACCATGGCCGTGCGCGGCGTCGCGGTGCGGATGACCGACCACCACGTGCAAGCCGGTGAGCGGCTTCAGTTGCGCGGCGAGATCGGCCAGCGCCGCGGCACTGGCGGCGTAGAAGGCAGGACGCAGCAGCAGGTCTTCGGGCGGATAGCCGGAGAGCGCGAGTTCCGGTGCGACCAGCAGTTTCGCACCATCGTTGTGCGCGGCGCGGGCCGCGGCGACGATCTTCGCGACGTTGCCGGCGAAGTCGCCGACAGTGACATTGAGTTGAGCAAGAGCGATTCGGGTCTTCATGGCAGGATCGGGGGCAAGCCGCGCGGCTTGCCGGTTACGACGGCCTGACGGCGCGACGCAACGGACACACACACGGACAAACGAACGATGCTCCGCAACACGCGGAGCGCCGCTCAGATCAGGAACAGTCAAACAGATTGAACCAGCAACGCTTTGATTATCGCACGGGCATTCTGGCCTCGCCCTCCGAGGTGGACGCCGCCGAGTGGAACGCCCTCCTCGCCCAGCAAGCTCAGCCCACGCCGTTCCTGCGGCATGAGTTCCTGAGCGCCCTGCATGCAAGCCAATCCGCGGTCGCCGATACCGGCTGGGCGCCGCAGTTCGTCACGTTGACCGACCCTCGCACGGACCGGCTCGCCGCGGCGGCGCCCGTGTACCTGAAGGGGCACTCCTACGGGGAGTATGTGTTCGACTGGGCCTGGGCCGACGCCTACAAGCGCAACGGCCTCGCGTACTATCCGAAGCTGCTGTGCGCCGTACCGTTCACGCCGGTGCAGGGCAACCGGCTGCTGGCGGCGGACCCGCACGCGCTGCGCCACCTCGCCGCCACGCTGATGGCGTTTGCCGAACAGGCAGACGTGTCGTCGCTGCATGTGCTGTTTCCAACCGCCAGCGAGGCCGACGCGCTCACCGAACTCGGCATGATGCAGCGCGAAGGCGTGCAGTTTCACTGGCTGAACAATGGCTATCGCGACTTCGACGATTTCCTTTCGACGCTCGAGCAGAAGAAGCGCAAGAACATCCGTGCGGAGCGCCGCAAGGTGCGCGAAGCGGGCATCACGATGCGCCGCGTGCGCGGCGAAGATATCAGCGATGCGCAATGGCGCTTCTTCGCCAAATGCTACAAGCAGACCTACCGCGAGCACTTTTCGAGTCCGTATCTGAACCTCGAGTTTTTCCGCATGATTGGCGCGACCATGCCGGAGAACCTGCTGCTCGTGATCGCCGAGTACGAGGGCAAGCCGATTGCAAGTTCGCTAGTGGTGTATCAGCGCGACGACAAAACCGGCGGCACGTTGTACGGCCGTTACTGGGGTGCGCTCGAACATGTGCCGTGCCTGCACTTCGAGACCGCTTACTACCAGCCGCTCGAATTCTGCATCGAAGAGAAACTCGGGGTGTTCGAAGGCGGCGCGCAAGGCGAACACAAGATGGCGCGCGGCTTCCTGCCGACCAGGACCTGGTCGGCCCACTGGCTGGCCCACCCGGCGTTCGCCGACGCCATCGAGCGCGTCCTCGAGCGCGAAGCCGGCGGCATCGACGACTACATCGACGAGCTCAACGACCGCAACCCGTTCCGCGCGCGCGACTAGTTACTTCCCTTACTTCCCTTACTTC
>JAOPUX010000069.1 GCA_025963285.1 Jatrophihabitans sp. | reverse complement strand
GCCGGGTCCTCCAGGGTCGACGCCGCCATGCCCGCGTCGAGCATGACCACGGCCCTGTCCAGCCCCTCGGGGAGTCCGGCGGCCAGCCGTCGGCCGGTGGTGATGTGGATCGGCTCGCCTATCCCGTTCAGCGGCAGCCGGTGCTGGGCGGTGAGGGTGTTGATGCTGGTGATGCCAGGGATCACCCGGTAGTCGAAGTCGGCAACGCCACGGGCCAGGATGCGGTCGATCACCCGTAGCGTGCTGTCGTAGAGCGCCGGGTCACCCCAGACGAGGAACGCACCGACGCCGTCCGGGCCGAGGTTGTCGACGATGGCCTGCTCGAAGAGGATCGCGCGGTCCTCGTGCCACCCCTCGATGGCGCGCAGGTACTCCGCGGTGCCGGCGGTACGCGAGCGGTCCCGCTCCGGATCCCGGAGCTCGACAACGCGGTACTCGCTCCGGACGTGCCGGCGCAGGATCTCCGACCGCACGTCGATCAGGCTCTGCTTCTCCTCGCCCTTGCCGACGATGAAGAAGACCTCCGCCCGGTTCAGGGCCGCGACGGCCTGCACCGTCACGTGGTCGGGGTCGCCGGCACCGATGCCGATCACCAATAACTCTCGCACCGCTCTAGTCTCGTGCACGTGCGACTGCTCCTGCTCGGCGGTACCGGCGAGGCGCGGGCGCTGGCCGCGGCCCTGCTCCCCCGCGGGATCGAGGTCGTCTCGTCACTCGCCGGACGGGTCACCAACCCGGCGCTTCCGGTCGGCGAGGTTCGCATCGGCGGCTTCGGCGGGGTCGACGGGCTGGTCGAGCACCTGGGTCGCGAAGCGATCGACGCGGTGGTCGACGCCACCCATCCCTTCGCCGCCACGATCACCCGGAACGCCGCAGCCGCTGCGCACCTGACGGGCGTCCCGCTGCTCGTCCTGCGCAGGCCGGGCTGGTCCGATCCGGACGGCTCGTGGACGCGCGTCCCCGACATCGAGGCCGCCGCCGCGCTCGCCGCCGCCGCGCCGCCTGGCACGGTCTTCCTCACCACCGGCCGACGGGACCTGGCCGCCTTCGCCGCGGACGCAGGGCATGCCTACCTCGCCCGCGCCGTCGATCCCCCGGAGACGGCCATGCCGCCGCACACCACCGTGCTGCTGGCCCGCGGCCCGTACCGCGTCGACGACGAGACCGCCCTGCTGCACGAGCATGCCGTCAGCCTGCTGATCACCAAGGACAGCGGCGGCGCGATGACTGCGGCGAAGCTCTCCGCCGCCCGCGCCCTCGGCGTGCCGGTGGTGGTCGTCGACCGGCCCCCGCTGCCCCCCGGGGTCGAGGCGGTCGACACCGTCGACGCGGCCGCCCGGTGGGTGCTCAGTCTGGATAGCGCCGGGGGGTGAAGACCCGCGGCCCGTGCGGCCCGTCGACGACCCGGGTCTGCGACGAGCCGACGATCAACAAGCAGCGCATGTCGACGATCTCGGGGTCGAAGTCGCCGAGGCTCGTGATCGTGATCGTCTGCTCCGGTGCCCCGACGGCGCGCCCGATGATCACCGGCGTGGCGGGCGAGCGGTACTTCAGCAGCAGGTCGCGGGCATCGACGAGCTGGGCCCGGCGGGTCTTGGACGCCGGGTTGTAGATGGTGATCACCAGGTCGGCCTCGGCAGCGGCCTCCAGCCGGCGCGCGATCACCGGCCAGGGCTTGAGCCGGTCCGACAGCGAGATCACCGCGTAGTCGTGCCCGAGCGGTGCCCCTACCTGGCTCGCCACCGCCTGCGCCGCGGTGAGCCCGGGGACGATCGCCACCTCGACACCGGCGTAGCGAGGCTCGGCGGCCACCTCGATCACCGCACTCGCCATCGCGAAGACGCCCGGGTCGCCGGAGGAGACGACGGCCACCCGCTCGCCGCGCAGCGCGAGATCCAGGGCGAACTCGGCCCGCTCGGACTCCACCTTGTTGTCGCTCGCGTGGCGCTGCTGGCGCGGGTTCGGCGGCACCCGGTCGATGTAGGTCGTGTAGCCGATCAGATGGTCGGCCGCGGCCAGCACGGCCTGGGCCTGCGGGGTGAGCCAGTCGCGGCCGCCCGGGCCGAGGCCCACCACGTCCACGCGGCCCACCCGGTCGGCGGGGGCGGCCGAACCGGCCACGGGTGCGCCTGCGGCCTCGTGACCCGGAACGATGACGATCGCCATGTACGGCACGGTGGCGGGGTCGATCTCGGTGACGGGCGCGGTGCGCTGCGCGGTCGACGAGGCACGCTCGACGTAGTGGGCGTCCTCGAGCCGGCCGGCCTGCTTCAGGGCGTCCTGGATGCCTGCGAAGTGCCGGCTGACCTTCATGATCGCGGCGGCGTCGGTGCTGCGGAGCCGCTCGGCCAGCACCTCCGGCGGCAGGGTGCCCGGCAGCACCGTGAGCACGTCATCGCCCTCGACGAGCGGTGCTCCGATGGCTGCGGCAGCGGCACTCACCGACGTCACGCCCGGCACGATCTCGGTGGCGAAGCGGTCGGCGATCCGCTTGTGCATGTGCATGTAGCTGCTGAAGAAGAGCGGGTCGCCCTCGGCCAGGAGCACGACATCGCGGCCCGCCTCCAGGTGCGCCGCGAGCCGGGCGGCGGCGGCTTCGTAGAAGTCGTTCATCGCCCCCTCGTAACCACCGGGGTGATCGGTGCCCTCGGTGGTGAGCGGATAGACGAGCTGCTCCTCCACCTGCCCCGCGCGCAGGTAGGGCTCAGCGATCGAGCGCGCGATCGAACGGCCGTGGCGCGCGCAGTGATAGGCGATCACGTCGGCCGCGGTGATCAGCCTGGCGGCCTTCACCGTCACCAGCTCGGGGTCGCCCGGCCCGAGCCCGACGCCATAGAGGGTGCCGCTCACTACTCCACCTCGCTAGCCAGGGCGTTGACCGCGGCCACCGCCATCGCGCTGCCGCCGCGCCGGCCGTGCACCACCAGGTACTCCAGCCCCGACTCGGCCAGGGCGGCCTTCGACTCAGCCGCGCCGATGAAACCCACCGGCAGCCCCAGCACCGCGGCGGGTCGGGGCGCGCCGTCGTCGATCAGGTCCAGCAGGTGGAAGAGCGCGGTCGGTGCGTTCCCGATCGCCACCACCGCACCGTCGAGGCGATCGCCCCATAGCTCCAGCGCGGCGGCCGATCTCGTGTTGCCGATCGCCTCCGCGCGCTGTGCGACGCCTGGATCAGAGAGCGTGCAGATCACCTCGTTGCCGGCCGGGAGCCGGGGGCGAGTGATCCCGGAGGCCACCATGTGCGCGTCGCAGAGGATGGGTGCACCGGCCCGCAGCGCGGTACGGGCAGCCGTGACGACGCCGCTCGAGTAGCCGACATCGCCGGCCAGATCCACCATCCCGCAGGCGTGGATCATGCGGACCACCACGCCGGAGACGTCAGCAGGGAGGCCCGTCAGGTCGGCCTCGGCCCGGATGGTCGCGAACGAACGCCGGTAGATCTCCGCGCCCTCGCGGACATACTCACGCACCCGTGATCACATACCCGTCCTCGGTGGCCACGACATCGACCACGGTGTCTACCGGCCGGCCGCAGCGTCGGGCGCAGCCGCTGAAGTGCACGCTGAGCCCCTGGCGATGCCAGCCCGGCCCGGTCCGTGCCGCCTCACTCTGCACGTCGGCCAGCGCCTTCGCGCAGCCGGGCTGCCCGGCGCAGGCGCTCACGCCATACCAGGGCGAACCGGCGTCGACGCCGAAGCCGGCCGCCGCTGCGCCGGCAGGGTCCACAGCGGGGACGACGACGCTGCGCCACGGCGTGATGACGGCCGTCCCGTCGCCGACGTGATCGGCGAGCCAGTCGGCCTGGTCGGCGGTGAGGCGGCCAAGCCGCGCAAGCAGCACCTGTCGTCCGGCGATCTCCCCGGCCGGTGCCGGGGGGGCGGGCGGCGCGGTCCACGCAGCCGGGGCATCGAGCCGCGCACGCAGCCGGGCCCGTCCGTCGGTCAGCTCGGCCACCCGCCAGGCCGACGAGCCTTGGGCGGCCCGCTCGTCCAGGAAGGCGTGCGCGGCGGCGATCATGGCTGCTACCACGTCCTCGGCCGGCAGGCCCTCGACCAGGCCGTCCATCGCGAGGACGTCCGGGGCCAGCGCGGCGATGTCACCGCTGCCGTCGTCGAGGCCGAAGAGGAAGCGGCCGGAGAGCTCGGCAAGGCGCGGATCGGCGCAGATCGCCGCGTCCAACGCCCGCACCAGCCCAGCCAGGTCGGCCAGCGGTGAGGCGACGATGTTGCGAACCAGCTCGTGGCTCAGCGACGGCCAGAGCCCCGCCTCGGCCAACCGGCCGCCCAGCTCGGTCGAGACGTCGTCACCGGCGGCCAGCGCGCGGAGCTGGACGTTGCCCCGGGAGGTGAGCTCGAGCCGGCCGTCACCGAGGTCGCGGGCGGCCGAGGCCAGGGCCCGCAGGCCGGTGGCATCGACGAGGCCGCCGGGGAGCCGGACCCTCGCGAGACCGCCGTCGGCGGCGGCCACGAGGCGCATGACGCCGGGGCACCGGTCTGCCGAGAGCCGCGCCGAGAGCGGGGCGGGATCGACGACTGATGACACGGCAGAAGGTTACGGGACGGCGGGTGCCCGCTCTGAACGGAGTATGAGCGTTCGACCAGAAAAGGTCACAGAACGGTAACTTTCGCGCCACCCTGGGTAGGGCATCGACGCAGCAGTCCACCGCCCCTGAACCCGAGGAGTCCCACCTTGACCGCCGTGCTGACGCGGAACGGGCCCACAAACGGCCACCCCGCCCCCACGACGGGCTCGAACTCCGAACACACCGGCTTCCGTCCTGACGTGCAGGGCCTGCGCGCGCTGGCTGTCTCCCTCGTAGTGCTGTACCACCTGTACCCGACCCTGATCCCGGGCGGCTACATCGGCGTCGACGTCTTCTTCGTCATCTCGGGCTTCCTCATCACCGGCCTGCTGGCCCGCTCCGTGGCGCGGACCGGCAAGGTGGGGCTGCTCGGCTTCTACGGCCGCCGGGCCCGCCGGCTCCTCCCGGCCGCGACGCTCGTGCTCACGGTCACCTGGGTGGTGTCCCGGCAGGTCCTGCCCGTCACCCAGCTCTCCGACACCGCCACCCAGATCCGGGCCAGCGCCCTCTACTTCCAGAACTGGGTGCTGGCCGGCAACTCCACCAACTACCTCAAGTCCGACAACGCCGCGACGCCGGTGCAGCACTTCTGGTCGCTCTCGGTCGAGGAGCAGTTCTACCTCTTCTGGCCGCTGATCTTCGTCATCGGCGGCTTCGTCGCCTACCTCGCCACCCGCCGCACGATCGGCCGGCACGCCAGCGCGCTCACCGCGCGGCAGCGCCACGTGATCGGCCGCTCCGTCTGCCTGCTCCTCGCCTTGGCGATCATCGTGGCGTCGCTGCGCTTCTCGGCCCACGAGACCGTGAGCAACCCCTCGGGTGCCTACTTCGAGACCTCGACCCGCATCTGGGAGCTGGGGATCGGCGGGCTGCTGGCGCTGCTGCCGGGGCGGGTGGCCTACCGCCTCGGCCGGGTCGGCGTACTCGCCTGGATCGGCCTGGCGATGGTGCTCGTCTCGGCGTTCACGATCAGCGGCACCTCCTCCTTCCCCGGCACGATCGCGCTCTGGCCGGTGCTCGGGGCCGCCGCGGTGCTCGCCTGCGGCTCGTCCTCGGCGAAGCTCGGCACGGCGCGGGTCATGTCGCGCCGCCCGCTGGTCGTGATCGGCGATCTCTCCTACGGGATCTACCTCTGGCACTGGCCGATCATCGTGCTCTGGCAGGCCTACTACGGCTCGGGCATCGGCTACTTCGACGGCCCGACGATCATCGCGGCCTCCGTCCTGCTCTCCTACCTCACGAAGCGGCTGGTGGAGGACCCGATCCGCAGTGCCCGGTTCCTGCGCTCCACCGGCAGGTCGCTGGCCGTCGTCGCGCTGGCGATCGTGCCGGTGACGCTTGCCACCGTCTTCCTCATCAACCAGCCGGGAGCCTCGAGCGGCACCATCGACGCCAGCCACCCGGGCGCGGCTGCCCTCGCCGCCCCGGCCGCGAGCAGCAGCCCGGCTGCCGCCAAGAGCGCCACAGCGACAACGCCGGACAAGGTCGCCGACGCCAAGATCATCCCGTCCCTGGCCACCGTCGGCTCCGACTACGAGGTCGCCTCGCTGCCGAACTGCAAGACCAGCCAGACCGGCACCACCCCGACCATCTGCACCTTCGGCGACACAGCGACGCCGACCAAGACGGTGGCGCTGATCGGCGACTCGCATGCGGCCCAGTGGTCCAGCGACCTCGACACGATCGGCAAGGCCGAACACTGGAAGATCGTCGTCGAGACGAAGGACAGCTGCACCTTCGGCGCCACGACCACCACCCTCAACGGCTCTTCGTCGCCGTACAGCTCGTGCGTGACGTGGGACAAGAACGTCATGACCGACCTGCTGACCAAGATCCATCCGGACGTGGTGATCGTCAGCGAGCGCGCCGACTCGGGGACCACCACCAACCCGAAGATCGACGCCACCGCGATGGCCGAGATCGGCAAGGGGATGGCCGACTACTGGACCCAGCTGATCTCCCACGGCATGAAGGTGGTGGCGATCCACGAGACGCCCGAGCCGGGCAAGAACATCCCGGACTGCCTGGCCGAGCGCGACGCCACGATCAGCGGCTGTGCGGTGTCGGCGAGTAGCGCGGTGACCAAGGACACCCCGACCGATGTGGCCAGCACGCTGATGAAGGGCGCCGTGCCGGTGATCGACATGACCTCGCACATCTGCACCACCACGACGTGCCCGGCCGTGGTCGGAAACGTCATCGTCTACCGCGACAACCAGCACCTCTCGCAGACCTACACCGAGAGCATCGAGCCCTACCTCAAGTCCGCGCTGCTCAAGACCGCGGCACTGTCGACCAGCACCTGATCCTCAACGAGCGCAGGGCCGTCACCACCGTGTGGAAGGCTGGACCGTGTGATCGTGCTGCTCTCCACGTCTGACACCGACCTGCTCTCCGCGCGCGCCTCGGGCGCGGACTACCGGCTCGCCAACCCGGCCCGCACGACGGTCGACGACCTGCCGGCGCTGCTCGACGGCGCCGAGGTGGTGGTGGTCCGGATCCTCGGTGGCCGCCGAGCCTGGGAGGACGGGCTCGACGCGGTGCTGGCCAGCGGGCTGCCCGTGGTGGTGCTCGGCGGTGAGCAGACGCCCGACGCCGAGCTGATGCAGCTCTCCACGGTGCCCGGCGGGGTCGTGGCCGAGGCGCACAGCTACCTCGCGCACGGCGGCGCGGGCAACCTCGCCCAGCTGCACCCGTTCCTGTCCGACGCGCTGCTGCTCACCGGACACGGCTTCGACGCCCCGGCCCCGATGCCCTCGTGGGGGGTGCTCGAGCGTTCCGGCGCCAGCACCGGACCGGTGGTTGCCGTTCTGTACTACCGGGCGCACCAGTCCAGCGGCAACACCGGTTTCGTGCACGCGCTGGCCGACGCCATCGATGCGGCCGGCGGCCAGGCGCTGCCCGTCTTCTGCAGCTCGCTGCGCACCGCCGAACCCGAGCTCATCGAGACGCTCCGGCGAGCCGACGCCATCGTCGTCACCGTCCTGGCCGCCGGCGGCTCGCTGCCGGCCGCTGTCGGCGCGGGTGGCTCCGACGACGAATGGGACGTGGGGGCGCTGGCCCAGCTCGACGTGCCGATCCTGCAGGGGCTCTGCCTCACCTCCTCGCGCGCCGACTGGGCCGCCTCCGACGACGGCCTCACCCCGCTCGACTCGGCCACCCAGGTGGCGATCCCGGAGTTCGACGGACGGATCATCACCGTGCCGTTCTCCTTCAAGGAGATCGCGGCCGACGGGCTGATCTCCTACGTCGCCGACCCCGAGCGGGCCGCGCGGGTGGCCGGCATCGCGGTCAAGCACGCCCAGCTGCGCCACGTCGCACCGGCCGACGCCCACATCGCACTGATGCTCTCTGCCTACCCCACCAAGCACGCCCGCATAGGCAACGCGGTCGGGCTCGACACCCCGGCCTCGACGGTCCGGCTGCTCGCGGCCCTCGGCGAGGCCGGCTACGACATCGGCGACTTCCCCGGCGTCGCTGAGCAGGACGGCGACGCCCTCTTCCACGCCCTCATCGCCGCCGGCGGGCAGGACGAGCAGTGGCTCACCGAGGCCCAGCTCGCGAGCAACCCGGTGCGCATCTCCGCCGCGCGGTACCAGGAGTGGTTCGACGCCTTCGACCCCGAGCTGCAGGCGTCGGTCACCGAGCACTGGGGCCCGGCGCCCGGCTCGCTCTTCGTCGACACCTCCTCGTCCGGGGGCGGCGACATCGTGCTGGCAGCGCTCCGGTCGGGCAACGTCGTCGTGATCGTCCAGCCGCCGCGGGGCTTCGGCGCCAACCCGGTGGCGATCTATCACGACCCGGACCTGCCGCCCTCGCACCACTACCTGGCCGCCTACCACTGGCTGCGCGAGGAGTTCGGCGCGCACGCGGTGGTGCACGTCGGCAAGCACGGCAACCTCGAGTGGCTGCCCGGTAAGAACGCCGGCCTGTCGGCGGCCTGCGCGGCCGACGCGGCCATCGGCGACGTGCCGCTGATCTACCCGTTCCTGGTGAACGACCCCGGCGAGGGCACCCAGGCCAAGCGGCGGGTGCACGCGACGATCATCGACCACCTGGTGCCGCCGATGGCCCGCGCCGAGAGCTACGGCGACATCGCCCGGCTGGAGCAGCTGCTCGACGAGCACGCCCAGATCGCCTCGATGGACCCCGGCAAGCTGCCGGCGATCCGGGCCCAGATCTGGACGCTGATCCAGGCCGCCAAGCTCGACCACGACCTCGGCCTCGACGACCGCCCGCACGACACCGAGTTCGACGACTTCCTGCTGCACGTCGACGGCTGGCTCTGCGAGATCAAGGACGCCCAGATCCGTGACGGGCTGCACGTGCTCGGCGTGGCGCCGGCCGGCCCGGCCCGGGTGAACCTCGTGCTGGCCATCCTGCGTGCCCGGCAGATGTGGGGCGGCCAGGCGCAGGCCCTGCCGGGGCTGCGCGAGGCGCTCGGCTTCGTCGAGGGCGAGGGCAACGACTCCGACGCCGCCGAGGCACAGGCCCGCAACCTCGTCGAGGGCATGGAGGCTGCCGACTGGGACCCGATCGCGGCGCCCGTGGTGGCTGCGGCTCATGCGCCCGGGAATGCAGTCGTGGAGCAGGTCCTGCGGTTCGCCGCGGACGAGGTCGTGCCGCGGCTCGACGCCACCACCGACGAGATCACCCGCACGCTGCACGCGCTGCGGGGTGGCTACATACCGGCGGGGCCCTCCGGCTCGCCGCTGCGCGGCCTGGTCAACGTGCTGCCCACCGGACGCAACTTCTACTCCGTCGACCCGCGCGCGGTGCCGTCCCGCCTGGCCTGGGAGACCGGCCAGGCGATGGCCTCCTCACTGATCGAGCGCTACCTGGCCGACACCGGGGAGTACCCGCAGTCGGTCGGGCTCTCCATCTGGGGCACCGCGGCGATGCGCACCTCCGGCGACGACGTCGCCGAGATCCTCGCGCTGCTCGGCGTACGCCCCGTGTGGGACGAGGCCTCGCGCCGCGTCTCGTCACTGGAGGTGATCGCGCTGGACGAGCTGGCGCGCCCACGTATCGATGTCACGGTGAGGATCAGTGGCTTCTTCCGGGATGCCTTCCCGCACGTCGTCACGATGCTCGACGACGCGGTCCAGCTGGTCGCCGTCCTCGACGAGCCCGCCGGGCAGAACTTCGTGCGCGCCCACGCCCAGGCCGACCTCGCCGAGCACGGTGACGAGCGGCGCTCGACCACCCGGATCTTCGGCTCGAAGCCGGGCGCCTACGGGGCCGGGCTGCTACCGCTGATCGACGCACGCAACTGGCGCGACGACGCCGACCTGGCCGAGGTCTACGCGGCCTGGGGCGGCTTCGCCTACGGCCGAGGCCTGGACGGTCGGGAGGCGCGCGGTGAGATGGAGACGGCCTACCGGCGCATCGCAGTGGCCGCGCACAACACCGACACGCTCGAGCACGACATCGCCGACTCCGACGACTACTTCCAGTACCACGGCGGCATGATCGCCACCGTCCGCGCGCTCACCGGGCGGGCGCCCCGGGCCTACATCGGCGACTCCACCCGGCCGGACACCGTGCGCACCCGTTCACTTGCAGAGGAGACGGCCCGGGTCTTCCGTGCCCGGGTGGTGAACCCGCGCTGGATCGCGGCGATGAAGCGGCACGGCTACAAGGGTGCGTTCGAGCTGGCCGCCACCGTCGACTACCTCTTCGGCTACGACGCCACCGCCGGCGTGGTCGAGGACTGGATGTACGAGAAGCTCACCCAGGAGTACGTCCTCGACCCCTCCACACGGGAGTTCTTCGAGAAGTCGAACCCGTGGGCGCTGCACGGCATCACCGAGCGGCTGCTCGAGGCGGCGGACCGGAAGCTCTGGGACTCCCCCGACCCCGAACTGCTCGCCGAGCTCAAGCAGGCCTACCTCGACACCGAGGGGGACCTGGAGGCTCGCTAGGCCCTGATCGCTTGCTAGGCCCGTGATCGCTCGTTACGCGACGAGGGTCTCGACGGACAGGCCGCCCTGGTTCGGGCTCAGGTACACCCGCAGCGCCAGGACGCTCCAGCTCACCTGCCCGTCACTCAGGGTGATCCACCAGCGGGTGTCGTAGCGGCCCACCGCGACGAGCCGGAGTGGGTGATCGGCGCGCTGCGGCATGCGGCACGCCGACGGCGCGACTCCGCGCAGCACGAGCAGTCGGCCAGTCAGTTGCAGCTCGATCGAGCCGAGGCCGTCGGGGTTCGATCCGGCGACCACGCAGGCTGCCTCGATCAGGGCGAGTTCGCGCAGGTCCGCGAGGAGATCGCGCTCGTGCGCCGCGACGGCTCGGCGCTCGATCCGCGCCAACGTCCGGCGCTGGGTAGCGTTCGGAGGCTCCATCGATTGAGTGTCGGGTGGCCACGTTTCGGCCGCATTCCGAAGCGATGGGGCTCACACTCCGCGCGACTTCGCCCTGCAGGAACCCGGGCCGAAGCCCTATTCCCGCAGGTCAAACCGGACGACGGGCTGGTGTGGCGGTGCCCCCTGCTCGATCAGCGTCATCAGCGCGCCCGTGTCGAGGTGCTCGGCCACCAGGTCACCGAGCGCATCCAGGCGCCGCTCGCGGATAGCGGCGAAGGAGACGTCGCCGGCGCCGACGAAGGCCCGACCGGTGTGCGCGGCCACCATCGCGAGGAAGGCGCGGCGGAAGGCGTCGTTGTCGAAGATGCCGTGCCAGGACGTGCCCCAGACCGAGCCGACCCGGCAGCCCTCCAGGAACGGCTCCCCGCCGCAGACGTCGACGATCCCGTGGTGGATCTCGTAGCCACGCACCGTCTCCCCCAGCGCCTCGGCCACCGGGTGACCCAGCGTCTTGGCGCGGGCGAAGCGCACCGAGGTGGGCAGCAGGCCCAGGCCGTCGACCCGGCCCTGGCGGCTCTCGACCTCGTCGTCGATCGACTCCGCGAGCATCTGGTAGCCACCGCAGACGCCCACCACGAGGCCGCCCGCCGCGGCCCGCGCGGCGATCGCCGCGGCCAGTCCGGTGCGGCGCAGCCACGCGAGGTCCGAGACGGTGGCCCGGGTGCCAGGCAGCAGCACCACGTCGGCGTCGGCCAGCTCCTCGGGGCCCGTGACGAGCCGCACGGCTACCCCGGGCTCGGCGGCGAGCGGGTCGACGTCGGTGACATTGGACATCCGGGGCAAGCGCACCACCGCGATCCGCAGCGTCTCCGCCCCGAGCGGGGGCAGTACCGCACGGGGCCGTGAGTCGAGGTCCAGGGAGTCCTCGGCGTCGAGCCAGAGGTCGCCGCGCCACGGGATCACGCCCAGGGTCGGGCGGGCGGTCATCGCGGTGAGCATGTCGATTCCCGGCGCGAGCAGGCGTTGGTCGCCGCGGACCTTGTTGATCACGAAGCCGCTGATCAGCCGCTGGTCCTCGGGCGAGAGCACTGCGAGGGTGCCGAACATCGAGGCGAAGACGCCGCCCCGGTCGATGTCTCCGACCACGATCACCGGCAGGTCGGCGGCGCGGGCCAGCCCCATGTTGGCGAGGTCGCGATCGCGAAGGTTGATCTCCGCGGGTGACCCGGCGCCCTCGCAGATCACCACGTCGAAGCGGCTCCGCAGCGAGTTCAGCGACTCCAGCACCACCTGCTCCAGCCGGGGCTTGAGGTCGCGGTAGGAGAGCGCGTCGACCTCGGCCACCGGCTGACCCAGCAGCACCACCTGCGAGTGGGTGTCGCTGCCGGGCTTGAGCAGCACCGGGTTCATCACTGCCTCGGGCGGCACGCCTGCCGCCGCCGCCTGCACCGCCTGGGCCCGGCCGATCTCGGCGCCGTCGGCCGTCACCGCCGAGTTCAGCGCCATGTTCTGGGCCTTGAACGGGGCCACCCGGACCCCCTGCCGCAGCAGCCAGCGGCAGATTCCGGCCGTCAGCACGCTCTTGCCCGCGTCGCTCGTGGTGCCGGCGACCAGTAGCCCGCCGCTCATGCGGCACGTCGCAGCAGCAGGGTCAGCGCCGCGGCGGTACCCGCGGCGGCGGCGGTCACGGCCGCGGCCAGCCGGGTCGCGCGGGCCAGGTCACCGGGCTCGACGGGTCCGCCGCTGCCCATCACGGGACGTTCCTCGACCCTGCCGTCGTAGACGTTGCGACCGCCGAGCTGCCTGCCCAGCGCGCCGGCGAACGCGGCCTCGGCGAAGCCCGCGTTCGGGCTGGGATGCCGGCGCCCGTCCCGGCGCACGATCCGGAGCACCTCCCGCGGCTGCCCCCCGACCGTCGTGGCCAGCACCGCCACCAGCGCGGCGGTCAGCCGGGCCGGCACCAGGTTCGCCAGGTCGTCCAGCCGGGCCGATGCCCAGCCGAAGCGTTCGTAGCGCGGCGAGCGGTAGCCGACCATCGCATCCAGGGTGTTCACGGCGCGGTAGCCGACGAGTCCCGGCAGCCCGGCCACCGCGCCCCAGAGGAGCGGGGCCACCACGGCGTCGCAGGAGTTCTCGGCCACCGACTCCAGGGCGGCGCGCGCGATCTCCGGTGCGTCCAGCTGCGACGGATCGCGGCCGACCAGGTGGGTGAGCTGGCGACGGGCCGCAGGGAGGTCACCGGCACGCAGCTGTCCGTCGATTGTCACCGCTTCGCTCCGCAGCGACCGCGCCCCGAGCACAGCCCAGGTGGCCGCCGCGACCGCGACGACCCGGCCGATCCCGAAAGTGCGCCGTTCGACACAGCGAGCGGCCAGGACCGGTCCGCCGACCGCCACGGCGGTGAACGCCATACCCCGCACCCGGTCGTCGGCCCACGTCCGTCGCTCCAGGATTCCTGCCAGCCGGCCGAAAGCCGCCACGGGGTGGCCGCGCCGGGGGTCAGGAATCACGGCGTCCAGAGCAGTGCCTATCAGCATTCCCACAGCAAGTTCGGCACGAGGTCGACTGCGGTGGCGTGACACCTCGCGAGCCTAGCGATACAGCGATCGTGACCCCTCGGGCATCCCCCGCAGAACAAATTCGAGGCCTAGATCCAGGTCTCACTGTGATTTCACCTGTGTCAAGCGGGTTTACAGAAGATCGATCGTGTCGCAAGGATGGTCGGCAGAAGAAAAGTCTGTACCCACGCATGGCCGCGGTATGTCGCGGTCCGGCGTGGGGCAGTCCTGCGTGACCAGGACGCCGACTCCCGTCGGCGCCCATCCCCGATCGACACGTAAGGGATCAGAATGAAGATGCGTCTCACAGTGTTGGGCGTCGGCTGCCTCGCCGCCGCGCTCGCGCTCAGCGCCTGCGGCTCGAGTGGCGGTGGCGGCAACAGCAGCAAGTCCACTTCCAGCAACAGCAGCTCCAGCAGCACGCCGGCGAAGTCCGGAGGCACGCTGAAGGTGCTCGAGGGCACCTCGCCCGACAGCCTCGACCCCGACTTCGGCTACACCACGCAGGCCCTCGAGGCCGACGACATGGTGTACGTGCCGATGCTCACCTACGCGGCCAAGTCCGGCGTCGCCGGAACCCAGCTCATCCCGGGTCTGGCCACCGCGCTCCCGACCGTCTCGGCCGACGGCCTGACCTACACGATGACGATGCGCTCCGGCCTGAAGTTCTCCGACGGCACCCCGGTCGTGGCCTCCGACTTCGCCTTCGGCATCCAGCGGTCGCTCAAGATCAGCTGGGGTGGTGACTCGTTCTTCACCCAGTACATCAAGGGCGCGAACGACTACGCCACCGGCAAGGCCACCAGCATCAGTGGCATCGTCACCGACGACACCACGGGCAAGATTACGATCACGCTGAGCCAGAAGTACGGCGCGTTCGACAACCTCCTCGCCTTCGAGTCGGCTGCCCCACTGCCGAAGACCACGGCGCTGAAGGTTCTGTCGAACACCCCGCCGGTCGGCATCGGCCCGTACAAGTTCGGCAAGATCGTCCCGAACGCCTCCTACACCCTCGTCAAGAACCCGGACTTCGCCTCCTTCAAGATCCCGGGCGTCCCAGCGGGCAACGTCGACGCGGTCGACGTCACGGTCAACAGCAATACGACGGCCGAGGCGCAGGCGGTCCTCAACAACACCGCCGATGTCTTCGACGCGGGTGACACGATCCCGTCCGAGGTGCTGCCGCAGGTCACATCGCAGGCCTCGAGCCGGTACCAGAAGGAGGAGCTGGCCTCGGTCTACTACTTCTTCATGAACACCCGAGTGGCCCCGTTCAACAACCTCGCCGCACGGACGGCCGTCAACATGGCCCTCGACCGGACGGCGCTGTCGAAGCTCTCCAGCGGGTCGCTCTCCCCCGGCTGCAACTTCCTTCCGCCGACGATCACCGGTCACACCGACGGGGCGTGCTCCTTCGGCGACCCGGCCGTCGTCCCCACGGCAGCCACGCTCGCCAAGGCGAAGGCCATGGTCGCCTCCGCCGGCCTCGCCGGGACCCCGGTGACGGTGTGGAGCGAGACCCGCAGCCCGCGTCAGCAGTACTGCCTGTACCTGAACGACCTGCTGAACAAGCTCGGCTTCAAGTCCAGCATCAAGGTCATCGCCGACGCGGTCTACTTCCAGACCATCGGTAAGGAGTCCACGAACCCGCAGATCGGCTTCGCCGACTGGTCGCAGGACTTCCCGAACCCGTCGGACTTCTATCTGCTGCTCAGCAAGGCTGCCATCCAGCCGACGAACAACGAGAACTTCGGTGACGTCGACGACCCCCAGATCGAGTCGCAGCTCGCCTCGCTAGAGTCGATTCCAGCCACCCAGCTCTCCACGGTGGCCTCGAAGTGGGCGGCCTTGGACAAGTACGTCGCGGACAAGAGTTATGTCGCTCCGTACGGTTACGAGACCGCGCCGAAGTTCCTCTCCAACCGCGTCAACTTCGACTCGGCGATCTTCAACCCGGTGGAGTACATCATCTTCTCCACCGTCTCATTGAAGTAGCACAGCCCGCCGATCTAGGAGCTGAATGATCGACCAACCGGCAGTGGTGCCCCCCCCGCAGGCGGGCCCC
>JAOPUX010000271.1 GCA_025963285.1 Jatrophihabitans sp. | reverse complement strand
ATGAATCTTCCGAACTCCGTTCCACCGCCATCAAGGCAAACCGTTCCCGTCATGCATTCCGGCCTGGATGTCGGATCTCGCGCGGGCGGTGCCACGGCGGGTGATTGGGATGACGAAGATCCGTTGCCGCGTCGCCTCACGGCAACCGAGGCGGAAGCCTTCCGCGACCAGCGGACGGCGCCGTCGCCTTGGCGCGTGCTCCTGGTGCAGGCCGAGGCCGGCATCGTGATCGCGCTGCTGCTGGGGCTGGTGTTCGGCTGGGCCGCCTTCTGGTCGGCACTGTTCGGCGCCGGCACGGCCGTCGTTCCGGGTGCCCTGATGGCGCGTGGCGCGACGCGCATGGCCGACAGCCGTTCGCCGTTGACGACGGCGGTGGGCCTGCTGGGTTGGGAGTCGGCGAAGATCGTTTGCTCGATGGCGATGCTGGTCATGGCCGCTCGAGTGCTGCACCCGGTGGTGTGGCCGGCGCTGCTGGTCACCCTGGCCGGGTGCCTGACTGTGTACTGGGTAGCGCTCGCGTGGCGAGCACGTTGAAGACACCTCGAAAAGCTCGTTGAAGAGCGCGTCCAAAATTTAGATCGGGAAGCTACGGACTCATGGCCGCAGAAGAACACGCACCGACCTCCGGTGAATACATCCAGCATCACCTGACCCACCTGTCCAACATCATGGGCAACACGGGTCCGCTCAATTTCCACGTGGTTCACTGGGACTCGGTGGCGTTCTCGTCGATCATCGGCGTGATCGCCCTGATCGTCGGCATGATCGCCGCGCGTCGCGCCACTTCCGGCGTGCCGGGCCGCTTCCAGGCCGCGGTCGAATTCCTGGTCGAGATGACCGAGAACCAGGCCAAGGCCATCGTGCACAACGCCACGAGCCGCAAGATGGTCGCGCCGATGGCGCTGACGATCTTCGTCTGGATCTTCCTGCTCAACGCGATGGACCTGCTGCCGGTCGACCTGCTGCCCTATCTCTGGGAGCATTCGGCGAGCGACCCTGAACACGCGTTCCTGCGCGTTGTCCCGACCGCCGATCTCTCCGTCACGATGGGCATGTCCGTCGCGGTGCTGCTGGTCTGCCTGTACTACAACGTCAAGATCAAGGGCGCCGGCGGCTGGGCGCATGAGCTGGTCGTGGCGCCGTTCGGCACCAGCAAGAACCCGTTCTTCGCGGTCCTGCTGGGCATCGTGAACTTCGCGATGCAGATGATCGAATTCGTCGCCAAGACGGTCTCCCACGGCATGCGGCTGTACGGCAACATGTACGCCGGCGAACTGATCTTCCTGCTGATCGCGCTGCTCGGCGGCGCCTTCACTCTCTCGGTGGGCGGCTTCGGCCTGGCCCTGCTGCACATCATTGCCGGTACGGCGTGGGCGATCTTCCACATCCTGATCATCACGCTGCAGGCCTTCGTGTTCATGATGTTGACTCTCGTCTACATCGGACAAGCCCACGACTCGCACTGAAAACCGCGCGCCGCCGGTTCGCCGGCGACGCGGTCTTGCGCTGTCCGCACAACAACGTTTCCACCCTTTCAATTTCTAAACTGGAGTCAACATGGAACTCATCAGCTACGTCGCCCTGGCCGCCGGCCTGATCATCGGTCTGGGCGCTTGCGGCGCGTGTATCGGCATCGGCATCATGGGCAGCAAGTACCTCGAATCCGCTGCTCGCCAGCCGGAACTGATGGGCGAACTGCAAACCAAGATGTTCCTGCTCGTCGGCCTGATCGACGCCGCGTTCATCATCGGCACCGGTATCGCGCTGTGGTTCACGACGGCCAACCCGTTCCTGGCCCAGCTGCAAGCCCTGCCGCACTGATCTGCCGCACTGAGAACCTGTGAACGAATCCGGCACATCCGCTCGTCCCATCAAAACGCGCCCGCTCTGCGTTGCAAGTGCTCACCGTAGCGCGAGCTACGGTTCCGCCTTGCGCCTTGATCGGGCACGTTTTGGCGGCCCGCTCGGACGCGCCGAATCCATTCACAGGTTCGAGCTGACGCCGCAACGCGTCGAGCAGGCGAGGCCGCGTCGCTCCATGCGACCGGCCCGCCGAGTTTTCAGCCACCGGCAAGAGGCAACAACGTGAGCATTACCGCTACCCTGATCATCCAGATGATCGTGTTCCTGATCCTGGTCGGGTTCACGATGAAGTTCGTGTGGCCGCCGATCACGGCTGCGCTGGACGAGCGTGCGCGCAAGGTCGCCGAAGGCCTGTCGGCCGCCGACAAGGCGCGCTCGGAACTGGCCAACGCCAACCAGCGCGTCGAGCAGCAACTCTCCGCTGCGCGCGACGACGCTGCCAAGCGCCTCGCGAACGCCGAGCGCCTGGCGCTCCAGATCGTCGAAGAAGCCAAGACCCGCGCCAACGACGAGGCCGCCAAGATCGTCGCCCAGGCCCAGGCCGAAGCGCAACAGGCCTCCAACCAGGCCCGCGAAGCGCTGCGCGACGAAGTCGCCGCGCTGGCCGTCAAGGGCGCCGAGCAGATCCTGCGTCACGAAGTCAACCCGGCCGTCCACGCCGAGTTGCTCGGTCGCCTGAAGACCGAGCTGTAAGACCATGGCCGAGC